>JAICXO010000052.1 GCA_025980335.1 Sphingomonas sp.
GCTTCGGCGAAACGATCGTCACCGATCAGCCGAACCGCGAGCCGAAGCTCGTTCAGCATCTCCTTCATCCACAGTTCCTTGGTCTGGTGGATGACGATGAACAGCATCTCGTCGTGGAGGTCCGACAAGGGCTGCTGCGCCGAGAGGAGCCGGTCGAGCTTCAGATAGTCGGCATAGGTCATGCCGGCGGGCGTCGCGGTCATGGGCGCGGCTTAGGGCAAACGGCAGTGATGAGGAAGCTCGTGCCGCTTATTGAGGCCCGTTGCCCCCGCCACCCGCGCCGCTCGGGAGCCCGGCCGAGCTGACCGAGCCGATATTGCCGAACAGCTCGTCGAAGAAGCTCTTCTTGCGTCCGAGAGTCGGCGTGCTCCGCTTGGTCGGATCGAGTCCGAGGACGAGCTCCTTGCCGGTCTTCTGGATCGAGGCGACGTTCCCGGCAGGATCGAAGCGGACCAGCATCACCAGCTCCTTCCTGACGCGAGGGTTGCGGAACGCCACCTGGTTGGTGTCGCGCGAGACGTAATACCAATCGTTGGGCGTGAACTGACCGTCCAGCGTCGGCGTGCCGAGCAGCTTCTGGACCGAAGCCTTGTTGTCGACGCCCGGCTGAATCGCGCTTGCAAGCCGCGGGTCGATGACCGCGCCCTTGTGCGCGTGGTTGATGGCGCAGCCGCCGGCGAGAAGCGCCGAGCAGGCAATCGTCGTAACCCTGAGCAAGCCGAGCTTCATTGCGATCCTGATTCCTTCCCGCGGCGCTGGTCGACCGGCGCCCGTCCCTTGCCGCCGCTTGCATGACGGCGCGCGGCCCTCAATATGCCCGCGGCGCCAAAGCGCAAGACCGCCGCCGCAGCCCATTCCGAGCGCAAGGGACGCTATGCTCGACTTCCTGTTCCGGAGATTAACAGCCGATCCGTCGCGCGGCGCCGCGCTGTTCGCCGCGGTGACGAGCCTTGCGCGCGAGCCGCACTGGTATGTCGAAGGCAAGGTGCCGGACACGCTCGACGGCCGCTTCGCGGTGCTTGCGACCGTGACCGCGCTGATCCTGGTCCGCCTCGAGCGCGACGGCGAGACCGGCGACGCGGTCTCGGTCGCGCTGACCGAGCGGTTCATCGAGGTGATGGAGGCCGAGCATCGCGAGCTCGGGCTGGGCGACCCGACTCTCGGCAAGACGGTGCGCAAGCTGGTGGGCTCGCTCGCCGGCCGGACGAAGCTCTGGCGCCGCGTGGACTCGGGCGAGGTGGATTGCGTAACTGCGGCGCGCGAAAGCCTGTACAAGGCGGCTGTCTCACCCGATGCGCTCAGGCACAGCGCGAGCGCGCTCGAGCGGCTGCGCTCGACGCTCGAAAGCACGAGCCTCGACCGGATTGCGCGCGGAGACCTCGAATGAGCGACCGCTTCGCGCATCACCTTCGCCTCGATCAGCTGCGCGATGGCGAGCGGCTCGACCTTATCGCCGACGAGGGTGAGCGGCGCTCGATCGCGGAGCGCCTCGGACTCGCAGGGCTCGACCGGCTCGAAGCCCATGTTTCGCTGTCGCGGACGGGGCCGACGATCCGCGCCGAAGGCCGAATCGCCGCGGCGCTCGAGCAGCGCTGCGTGGTGACCGGCGAGCCCGTGCCGGCGCATATCGACGAGCCGTTCGCCCTGCTGTTCATGCCCGAGCCCGAGACTGCCGGCCATGAGGAAGAGATTGAACTGGGCGAGAAGGATTGCGACGTGGTCTTCTACGACGGCGCGGCGATCGACCTCGGAGGCGCGATCGGCGACACGCTCGCCCTCAGCATCGACCCCTATCCAAGGAGCGCAAGCGCCGACGCTGCGCTGAGGGAAGCGGGCGTGCTGACGGAGGAGCAGGCGAGCCCGTTCGCTGCCCTCGCGGCGCTGAAGAAGGACCGCGAGTCGTGATTCCTCCCCATGCGCACGCATGGGGAGGGGAACCGTGCGCAGCATGGTGGAGGGGTGACTGACTCGCCGGCAGCTACCCCCCCACCATTGAATCTCCGTTCAATGGTTCCCCTCCCCGCCAGCTTCGCTGGCAGGGAGGAAATCAGAACGGAACGTCGTCGTCGAGGTCGGTGTCGAACGCCGCCGGTTGCGGGCGCGACTGGGTTCGCGGCTGGGCGCCGCCGCCGAAATCGTCATAGCTCTCGTTGAAGCTGCCGCGGCCTCCGCCGGCGCCTTCGCGGCTGTCGAGAAGCACCAGCTCGCTGCCGAAGTTCTGAAGCACCACCTCGGTCGAATATTTCTCCTGGCCGGACTGGTCCGTCCATTTGCGCGTCTGCAGCTTGCCTTCGACATAGACCTTGCTGCCCTTGCGCAGGTAGCTCTTGGCGACGCGGCCGAGGTTTTCGTTGAAGATCACGACCCGGTGCCATTCGGTCCGCTCCTGGCGGTCGCCGCTCCGGTCCTTCCACGATTCGCTCGTGGCGATGCGAAGGTTCACGACCTCGCCGCCGTTGTTGAGCGACCGCGCCTCCGGATCCGCGCCGAGATTGCCGACCAGGATCACCTTGTTCACGCCCGCCATGTCATGTTCCTCCGAGTCCCGCGGCGACCGCAATCCAGTAGGTCGCCCCTGCCGCGAGATAGGCCAGCGCGAACAGATAAGTCACCATGAAAAGCGGCCACTTCCAGCCGTTCGTCTCTCGGCGCGTCACCGCGATCGTGGAGATGCACTGCGGCGCGAAGACGAACCAGGCGAGGAACGCGAGCGCGGTTGCCAGCGACCAGCGGTGGCGAAGGTTCTGCACCAGCGTGCGATTCGCCGACGCATCCTCACCCGCGTCGAGCGAATAGACGGTCGCGATCGCGCTGACGGCGACCTCGCGCGCCGCCATCGCGGGGAGGAGGGCGAGGCTGATGTCATGGTTGAAGCCGATCGGCTTGACGACGGTTTCGATGCCGGTCGCGATGTGCCCCGCGATCGAGACCTCGCTCTGCTTCTGGCCCGGTCCCGCCTGCGGGATGCTGGCCAGCGCCCACAGGATGATGGTGGTCCCGAGGATGATCGTGCCGGCGCGCTTGAGGAAGATCTGCGCCCGGGTGAGGATGCCGATCGCGACGTCCTTGAGCGACGGCCACTGATATTTGGGGAGCTCCATCATGAAGCCGCCGCCGCTGCCCTTGAGCACGCCGCGGCGAAGCACGAACGCCGCAAGCAGCGCGCCGGTGATGCCGGCGATGTACAGGCCGAACATGACCACGCCTTGCAGCCCCACGCCCCAGGCTAGACGCGTGTTCGGAATGAAGGCCGCGATGATCAACGTATAGACCGGCAGCCGCGCCGAGCAGGTCATCAACGGCGCGACGAGGATGGTCGTGAGCCGGTCCTTCGGATCGTCGATCGTTCGAGTCGCCATGATTCCGGGCACCGCGCAGGCGAAGCTCGACAGCAAAGGAATGAACGCCCGGCCCGAGAGGCCGACCGCATGCATCAGCCGGTCCATCAGGAAGGCCGCGCGGACCATGTAGCCGGTCGCTTCGAGCAGCAGGATGAAGAAGAACAGGATCAGGATCTGCGGAAGGAAGGTGATGACTGCGCCGACGCCCGCGATCGCTCCGTCGACGATCATCGAGCGGATGAGGCCGGCCGGAATAATGCTCGACGCAACCCCGGACAGCCACGCGACTCCCGAGGCGATCCAGGCGACCGGGACCTGGCTCCACGCGAACACCGCCTGGAACATGACGAACATGATTGCGGCGAGGATGATCGGCCCGAAGATCGGGTGGAGGAGGACGGCGTCGAGCCGGTGAGTCCAGCGCCGGACGGGAGTCTCGCTGACCACGGCCGCAGTCGCGATTTCGCGCGCGCGCCGCTGCAGGTGGACGAGGTCGCTCTTCACATGCTTGTGCACGCCGCACATCGGCGCCGACAGCATGTCGTCGATCGCGCCCTGCAGCTCGGCGATGCCGCGCCGCCGCACCGCGACCGTTTCGACCACCGGAACGCCGAGCTCCTGCTGGAGCCGCTCCGGCGCCAATTCGAGCCCGTCCCGCTTCGCGAGATCGACCATGTTGAGCGCGACCACCGTCGGCAATCCGAGCTCGATCAGCTGCAGCGCGAATCGCAGGTGGTTGTCGAGGTTGGAGGCGTCGAGAACGATCACCAGCGCGTCCGGCCGGCGCTCGCCCTGCTGCTTGCCGAGGAGGACGTCGCGGGTGACCGCCTCGTCGGGGCTCGCGGGATCGAGACTGTACGCGCCCGGAAGATCGACCAGCTCGATCGGGCGGCCGTCGGCGAGCGTCAGCCGGCCCGAGTGCCGCTCGACCGTCACGCCGGGATAATTGCCGACCTTCTGGCGCGCGCCGGTGAGCGCGTTGAACAGCGCGCTCTTGCCGGCATTGGGACTGCCGGCGACGGCGACGAGCGGGAGCGGGTTCACTGCTGGATCGGAAGGACCCGGACCGCGCCGGCATGCTTGCGCCGAATCGCGACCGTCATCCGGCCGACGCGGATCGCGAGCGGATCGCGGCCGAACGGGCCGAGGTGCAGCGGCTCGACCGTGACGCCCTCGTCAAAGCCGAAATGCCTCAGCCGGCATGATTCGGCATGATCGAGCGCAGACCAGTCGATCGACAGGATGCGCGCCTTCGTCCCGACCTTGAGCAGGTCGAGGCTGAGCATCTCGGGAGAGAAGGGCGCGTTCATTCTTGCGAGTGATTATCATTAACGGATGACAATTGCCAGAGACAAAGTTAGAGTCTGCCGCTAAAGATTTCGACAACGCCGATCACTGCGGCGGGTAGCGCAGCCTTCCGAGGAACCGGGAAACGCTCAACCGCTGGTCGGACGAGCCGCGCCATTGGGCCTTCAGCTTTTCGATCTTCATCACATCGTCTATCCGGCGGTCGAGGAAGGCCGCGGTCTCGATCCAGCCCTCGCTCTGATCGTCGAGCCACACGAGCAGGGTCGAGCCATAGACGGCGCCGAGCGTCAGGCGCTTGGTGTAATGGTTGAAGTCGGTGCTCGTGTCGCCGGCGATCCGCCACATGCGATCGGCCGTGCGCCACGAGATGCGCAGCGCCAGCGGAACATTCTGCGGCATCGCGAGGATCGCGAGCGCGCGCCGCACCGCCTCGCGCGCCGGCGCCATGATCTCGAGCCGGCGCCAGATCAGCGCGCGGATCTTCTCGCGAATCTTGAGCTTCGGCAGCCGCTCGGGCGTGAAATAGGCGTCGAGCCCGCGATCGACCTCCTCGATGTAGGTGTCGATCATCCCCGCCTGGGTGTCCGGCATGGCGAGCCGCGCCTGGGCCGGATCGATGCCGAGCTGCGCGGCCGCCGAATCCGCCGCTTTTCGCGTCCAGCCATCGAACACCGCATTTTCGCCGACCGCGAGCGCCAGCTTGCGGCGAAGTCGTTCGAGCGGAGTCGGCACGGCCATGCGCCTCAACTGGGCGGCTCGGTCGACGTGCGCAAGCCCCGCTCGGGCAGGCGGACGAGGACCAGCGCCGCGGCGATCGCTACCGCGCCCAGCATGTCCGTGCCGGACAGCGTCTCGCGATAGACGAACCAGCCGATCGCCGCGGCAATCGCGGGCTGAGTCAACAGCCCCAGCCCGACCACGAGCGGCGGCAGCGTGCCGATCGAATAGACCAGAAGCCCCTGCCCGAGCACCTGGCTCGACAGGGCGAAGATCAGCAGCGGCGTCCAGTCGTGCGGCCACAGCTTTTCGCCGAGCGCGAGGCTGATCGCGAGCAGCAGCGGGATCGAGAAGATCGTCGAGAGCAACAGGAGCGGGAGCGGCTTGAGGCTCATCCGCGCGCGCTCGACGAAGATCAGATAGCCGCCGTAGAACAGGCCCGCGAGCAGGGTCAGCAGGTCGCCGGCGAAATTGGTCGAGCTCAGCTCGTAGCTCGAGCTCATCAGGATCGCGGCACCCGCGAGGGCGAGAAGCAGCGCCATCCCCTGCTTCAGCGACGGCGCGCGGTGGGCGAGGAACAGGCCGTAAATCGCGAAGACGAAGCTTCCGGAATTGCCGAACAGGGTCGAGTTGCCGAGCTTGGTCAGCCGGATGCCGGCGTTCCATGCGGCAAGATCGAGCGCGTAGAAAAAGGCGCCCGCGGCGACGATCAGGACGAGGCTGCGCCGGGGCCAGTGCGGCGCCTGCCCGGTCATCCGCGCGACCAGCCACAGGAACGGCACTGCAAGCGCGAGGCGCCAGAAGCCGACCGCAACGGGGCCGACGTCGGATAGCCGGACGAGCCACGGGCCGAACGCAAGCGCGACATTGCCGAGCAGGAGCGCCGGAAAAGCGAGCGGGTGCGGGTGGGCGGCGTGGCGGGTCAAGCGATCTGTGTGACCCCGCGCTTGAGGCGGGATCTGCCTTTCTTCGGAGCGCCCAAGATGAAGGCGGGTGCCGGGTCAAGCCCGGCATGACGAACCAGATCAGGGCGCGTATTTGGTCCTGAGCTCGTACAGCGCCTGCGCCGCGCGCGCAGCGGCGCCGCCCTTGTCGAGTCGCTCGGGATCGCAGCGCTCGATCGCCTGGGCTTCATTCTCGACCGTCAGGATGCCGTTTCCGATCGCATAGCCCTGAAGGGTCAGGTCCATGATCCCGCGCGCACTTTCGTTCGAGACGATCTCGAAATGGTAGGTCTGACCCCGGATCACGACACCCAGCGCCACGAAGGCGCAGAAGCGGCCGCTTCGCGCAGCAAGAGCGATCGCTCCCGGAAGCTCGAGCGCACCCGGCACGGTCAGCGTCTCGTGCTTGTGGCCGGCCGACTCGACGGCCTTGCGCGCGCCGTCGAGCAGCATGTCGCTGAGGTGGGGATAGAAACGGGCTTCGAGCAGCAGGAATGTCGACATTCAGTTTTCCATCGGGATCGGGCGCTCTTCGATGATCGCAAGCCCATAGCCGGAGAGACCGACCGGCGAGTGGCGCGAGTTGGACAACAGGATCATGTCGTGGATTCCGAGCGCGGCGAGGATTTGCGCGCCGGTTCCGTAGCCGCGGACGGCATCGCCGATCTCTGCCGGCTTGCCGGCACGAAGGTCGATCGATCGCGACAGCGACCCCGGCGCCGCGGCATGGAGCGTGACGACGACTCCCGAGCCATGCTGCTCGATCATGTGCATTGCCGCCTGGAGCAGGCCCGACTTGGGTCCTTTCTCGCCGAAGACGTCGGCGAACAGGTCGAGGCTGTGCATCCGCACCAGCACCGGATTGGTCGTGTCGATCGTTCCGTGGACCAGGGCCAGCTGCTCCTCGCCGCTCGATTTGTCGCGGAAGACCTGGGCATTCCACTTGGCTCCGCTGTCGGCGGTGAACGGGCAGGTCGCGACCCGCTCGACGAGATGATCCTTCTTGAGCCTATAGGCGATGAGGTCGCGGATGGTGCCGATCTTGAGGCCGTGCGCCCGCGCGAAGTCCATGAGGTCGTCAAGGCGGGCCATGGTCCCGTCCTCGCGCAGGATCTCGCAGATCACGCCCGAGGGATTGAGCCCCGCCAGCCGCGAAACGTCGACCGCCGCCTCGGTATGCCCGGCGCGCACGAGCACGCCTCCCGGGCGGGCGACGAGCGGAAACACGTGGCCGGGCGAGACGATCGCATCGGGGCCGTTCGACGCGTCGATCGCGACGGCAATCGTCCGCGCCCGGTCGGCGGCGCTGATGCCTGTGGTGATTCCGTCGCGTGCCTCGATCGAAACGGTGAATGCGGTTTCCATCCGGCTGCGGTTGGTGCGGGTCATCGGCTCGAGGCCGAGCTGCTCGGACCGCTCCTTGGTCAGTGCGAGGCAGACCAGGCCGCGGCCGTGGCGGACCATGAAGTTGATTGCGTCGGGGGTCGCCATCTGCCCCGGGATGACCAGATCGCCTTCGTTCTCGCGGTCGTCGTCGTCGACAAGGATGAACATGCGCCCGTTGCGCGCTTCGTTGATGATCGTCTCGGGCCCGACCAGAACCTCGGTGTTGCCGCGCTGGATCAGCTTTTCGAGCCGGACCAAGGTGTCTGCGGTCGGGTTCCAGTCGGCCTGGCCGAGCTTGCGCAGCGAATTCGGGTGAAGCCCGGCGGCGCGGGCAAGGCCGGCGCGGCTGACCTCGCCGGTCGCCACGATCGACTCGAGCTGCTCGATCAAGGTCGTGCTCATTGTCTCGCTTTATCACATTGTGATGTGATGAAAAGCAGGCACAAGTCTGTTCCTATTGTGCGCGAGCCGCCAGCATCCGGTCGATATAGCGTGCAAGCACGTCGACCTCGACATTGAGCTGTCGTCCGGGCGCGAGTTCGCCCAGGGTCGTGTGCTCCGCCGTATGGGGGATGACGTTGACGGAAAAATGCGTCGTTCCGTCCTCTGCCTCGCGCACGTCGTTGACCGTCATCGATACGCCGTCGAGCGCGACCGAGCCTTTCGCGGCGATCATCGGCCCGAGGTCGCGCGGAACGCTGACTCCGACCCGCTTCGAATCGCCTTCGGGGCAGACGCCGACCACGGTTCCAACTGCGTCGACATGGCCGGTGACGATATGACCGCCGAGCTCGTCGCCCAGCCGCATCGACCGTTCGAGATTGATCCGCGCACCTTCGCGCCAGCGATCGGCCGCGGTCTTGGACAGCGTCTCGCCGGAGACGTCGACCGCAAACCAGTCGTCACTCTTGTCGACGACGGTCAGGCACGCGCCCGAGCAGGCGATCGAGGCGCCGAGGTCGATGCTGTCCATGTCGTAGCCGGTCTCAATCACGAGCCGCAGGTCGCCGCGCTGCTCGGCGCTGCGGACGGTGCCGACGTCGGTGACGATTCCGGTGAACATGTCCTTCGATACGGGCCTTCGCCAAGCTCAGTCCCTACTCAGGATGAGCGGTTGCTGTTTACCCCGCTCGTCCTGAGTAGCCGCTGAGCGAAGCCGAAGCGGCGTATCGAAGGACCGGTCGGACATCAACTTCTGACGCGCTCGTAAACTTCGAGCCGGTCGACTCCGAGCCGTTGCTCGTCGACCAGCTTCCAGCGCCCGTGTGCATCGGCGATCGCGTCGAGCCCGACATAGCCGAAGCTCGACTTGCCTTCGCCGACGATGATCGGGGCTCGGTAGATGAGGATTCGGTCGACGAGATCCTCGGAAAGGAACGCCGTCGCCGTCGCCGATCCGCCTTCGACGAGCAGGTCGTTGACGTCATGAAGTCCGTACACATCCCGCGGATTTCTCAAGGTTTCCCAGCCGGCGAGGGGTTCTCCGCGAGTCAGCAGGGCGCGGCGCGGCGACCGCTCCTCGAATCCCGGAAGGCGCACGTCCAGCCGCGGTTCGTCGGCAAGCAGCGTCCCGCGCCCAACGACGATCATGTCGCTGTGCGCGCGCTCAAGATGGACGTGCCTGCGCGCATCCTCTCCGGTGATCCATTTCGACTCGCCCGAAGGAAGCGCGATCTTGCCGTCGATCGACAGCGCGAGCTTGAGCGTGACCCGCGGCCGGCCGAGCTCGAGCCTGGTGAGCCAGCCGGAGAGCGAGCGCTTCGCGGCTTCGCGCCCGACCCCGAGCGCGACCTCGATTCCCGCGCGCCGCAGCCGGCGGATGCCCTTGCCGGAGGTGCGCGGATCGGGGTCCCTGAGCGCGATGACGATGCGCTCCGGATTCGCGCCCAGCAGCAGGTCGGTGCAGGCGGGCCCGCGGTCGCTGGCGTGCGCGCAGGGTTCGAGCGTCGCATAGACCGTCGCACCGGCTGCGCGCTTGCCGGCCTGATCGAGCGCAACCGCTTCGGCGTGCGGCCTCCCGCCCGCGGCGGTTGCTCCCTTGCCGACGACCCGGCCCGAGCTCGAGACGATCACGCAACCGACATTGGGATTGGGGGCCGAAGAGCCGCGGGCATCTTCGCCGAGCGCGACGGCCCGAGCCATCCATTCCCTGTCGTCAGTCAATATGGAACTGCTTGGCCAGCTGCTTGAATTGCTCCTGGTCGGCCTTCTTCGCCGCCTCTCGTTCCGCCTGGTCCTTCTTCTGGTCGGCCTTGATGTCGGCGTCGGTGCGCTTGGGCGAATAGAGCTGGACCTCGACGACCTGCGGCGGCGGCTGCGTGCCGATCTTCGCATCGACGACGAACTCGATCACGATGATCGCCGTCACCAGCACCGCGAGGAACGCCGCGATCACCTGCTCGCGGCTGCGCTGACGCATGAAAGCGGCAAGGTCGCGCAACGCTGCGACGGGACTCGAAGGGTGCGGAAGCCAGGACATCGCGCGGAAGATAGGGCCGGCGCAGGCCGTTCGCCAGACTCAGCGGCTCGCCGCCGCGTCGAGCCTCGCCATCGCCCGCTCCTTGCCCATCGCCGCGAGCAGCGGCGCCATTTCGGGCCCGCTCTCCCGTCCCGTCAGCGCAAGCCGCAGCGGGTGGAACAGCTCGCGCCCCTTCTTGCCGGTGGTGCGCTTGAGCGCATCGGCGAGCGCGCGCCATGGCTCGGCCGACCAGTCCAGCGTGCGCGCGATCGCAGACGCCTCCTTGATCAGCAGCCGCTCGTCATGGCCGAGTTCGGGCGGTTCGATGTTTCCGTGCAGCACGGCGAGCCAATCGCCGAAATCGCCGATCCGCTCCAGATTGCCGCGAAGGGCGAGCCAGTCCGCTTCGCTCGCGCCGGCCGGGAGGCGATCGGCGACCGAGGCATAATCGAGATGATGCAGCAGCCGCGCATTGACGAGCTCGACTTCATGCGGGTCGAAGTGCGCCGGAGCCCGCCCGAAGGTCGAGAAGTCGAATGTTTCCGCAAGCTCGTCGAGCGAGACCAGCGGCTCGACCGGCTGCGAGGTGCCGATCCGCGCGAGCGCGTCGAGAAGTGCGATCGGCTCGACGCCTTCATCGCGCAGATGCTGGGCGCCGTAGGACCCGAGGCGTTTCGACAGCTTGCCTTCCGCGGCCACCAGCAGCGCCTCATGCGCGAACTGCGGCGGCTCGCTTCCGAGCGCCTCGAACATCTGGATCTGCACCGCGCTGTTCGAGACATGATCCTCGCCGCGCACCACGTGGGTGATCCCGAGGTCGATGTCGTCGATCACGCTCGGAAGCAGATAGAGCCAGCTTCCGTCCTCCCGCCGCACGACCGGATCGCTCAGCAGCTTGGGATCGAACTTCTGTTCCCCGCGGATGAGGTCGGTCCAGGCGATCGGGGGATCGTGGTCGAGCCGGAACCGCCAATGCGGCGCGCGCCCTTCCGGCACCGGAGCATCGGCCGCCTTGCGCTCGTACACCGGCGGCAAGCCCCGCCCGAGCAGCACCTTGCGCCGAAGCTCGAGCTCTTCCGGTGTTTCGTAGCAGGCATAAACCCGGCCGGCCGCCTTCAGCTTCTCGAATTCGCGTTCATACAGGTCGAAGCGCTCCGACTGGCGGACGATGGCGTCCGGCGTGAGGCCGAGCCAATCAAGATCGTGGCGGATCGCCTGGTCGAACTCCGCCGTCGAACGCTCCCGGTCGGTGTCGTCGATCCGAAGCAGGAAGGTCCCGCCCTCCTTCCGCGCGAACAGGAAATTGTGCAGCGCGGTGCGGATGTTGCCAACATGGAGCCTGCCCGTCGGCGATGGCGCGAAGCGGGTGACGACGGTCATTGCGGCAGCTCGCGACATTCTGGAGGCAGGGTCAACAGCCGACCGCGGGCTGGATCGGCGGCAATGCCAAGCCTTTCCGTGAGCCGTTCGGTGTTCGCGGCACTGACTTCAAGAGATTCAAGACGTCCCTTAATCCGCCCAGCGGCCACGCGGGCATTCATGCGATCCTCACTGGTGACTGGCCCGAGCGATGGATTGACGAGGCTCAGGAGCGCCCATTCGCCTGCGAGGTCATCGCTGTCGCGCGACATTTTGGCCGCCATCGTCTGAAGTGCGAAAAAGGCAGAGACGACATCGTCGCCGTAAACCTGCCGAACGGCGCCAATCGTATCCTCGCCCCAGGGCGTCAACGCGGTGAGCGGCATCCGCGGTCGGACCGTAAGCGCCGGGTCGATGATGTCGGATGTTGCGACAGACCTCATCAGTGCGTCCATGTTCCTGTCGAGGCAAGGCGCCGCCGAACGCCAGTATTCCGCGGTGGCTCTGAAGCCGGAAGTTTCGCTGCGCGCCCGATCCATGGCCGATTTAGCTGCCGCCCGCTCGCGCGCATTCGCGAAACGCTCCTGAAGCATCTGGGCGGCCAAGACGCCGAGGAGGACGACGACGAATTCGAACAGGAAAAGCCGCGCGGCGCGCTCAAATCGCACCCGGCGGAACGATTTGCTGCCGCCTCGGAGAAATCCGCGAACCGCCCTGAACATCCGTCGATCCCCCGTTGCGAGCCGCTGCTAGCACAACCACCGCGGTAACTTCATTCCGATCCCATCCGGAAGAAATTGCTAATCGGGTAGCGGCGGTCGCGGCCGAAGTTGCGTTCGCCGATCTTGACGCCGGGCGGCGCCTGGCGGCGCTTGTATTCGGCTTTGAGAACCTTCGATTCGATCTCGGCGACGAGCGCCACGTCTTCGCCGGTGGCCGCGGCGACCTCGCGGACCGACACCTCCTTGTCGATCAGCCCTTCGAGGATGCGGTCGAGCACCGAATAAGGCGGAAGGCTGTCCTCGTCTTTCTGGCCGGGCCGGAGCTCCGCCGTCGGCGGCTTGGTGATGACTCGTTCGGGCATGACGGGCCCGTCGGGGCCGAGCGCGCCTTCGGGCCTGTTGCGATTGCGCCAGCGGGACAGGGCGAACACCGTCGTCTTGTACGCGTCCTTCAGCACCGAATAGCCGCCAGCCATGTCGCCATAGAGCGTCGCATAGCCGACGCTCATCTCGCTCTTGTTGCCGGTGGTGAGCAGCATCTCGCCGGTTGAATTCGACAGCGCCATCAGCGCGACCATCCTGAGGCGCGCCTGGACATTTTCCGCGGCAAGCCCGCTCATCTCCGGGAGCATCTGGTCCATCGCATCGACCGCCGGCGCGATCGACACGACGTCATGGCGGCAGCCGAGCAGGCGCGCGCACTCACGCGCGTCCTCGAGGCTCTGCTCGCTCGTATATTTCGACGGGAGCATCACGCAGCGGACCTTGTCCGGTCCGAGCGCATCGACCGCGATGGCGGCCGAGAGCGCGCTATCGATCCCGCCGGAAAGGCCGAGGATCACGCCGGGGAAGCCGTTGCGCTGCACATAATCGTGCAGGCCGACCATCATCGCCTTGTAGACGTCCTCGGGGAACGCATCGAGCTTGTGGCATTCCCGCGTCGAGCAGCGCCAGCCTGCCTCGGTCCGCTCCCAATCGGTGATCAGCAGCGCCTCGTCCCAGTCCGGCATCTGCACCACGCGTTCGCCGTCGGGGTGGACGATGAACGAGGAGCCGTCGAACACCAGCTCGTCCTGACCGCCGACGCGGTTCAAATAGGCAATCGGAAGCGCCGTCTCGAGCGCGCGGGAGCGGACCAGCCGGTAGCGCTTGTCGTCCTTGTCGAGCTCGTACGGGCTGCCGTTGGGCACCAGCAGCATTTCGGCGCCCGCTTGGCCGAGATGCGCGCACACGACCTCCTGCCAGATGTCCTCGCAGATCGGCACGCCGATCTTCACCCCCATGAAGTCGATCGGCTCCGGCAGTGGTCCCGGCGTGAAGATCCGCTTTTCGTCGAACGTGCCGTAATTCGGAAGCTCATGCTTGAGCGTACGGCCGAGCACCCGCCCCTCGTTCGCGAGAATCACTGCGTTGTAGACTGCACCGCCTTCGGCAATCGGCGTGCCGATCAGGATTGCGGGCCCAGCTTCGGTCGTCGCGGACACCAGCCGGTCGGTCCATTCATGCGCGCGGCGGACGAACTCGGGCTTGAGCACCAGATCCTCGGGCGGGTAGCCGATCAGCTGGAGCTCGGGGCAGAGCAGCAGGTCGGCGTCCTTGGCCCTGCGCCGCATCTCGAGCATCGCCGCGGCATTGCCGTCGACGTCGCCGACGCGCTGGTTCATCTGCGCGAATGCGATCCTGAGGCGGCCGGTCATGCGCGGGATTTAGCGAGCATCGGCTAGCCCGCAAGCTTTGCGGAACGGCGCCCGCATCGCTAAAGGCGGAGCTCCGCTGGGGAAAGCACCATGAAATTGCTTGCCGGGAACAGCAATCCGCCGCTGGCCCGCTCGATCGCCGACTATCTCGAAACGCCGCTCACCGATGCGAGCGTCCGCCGCTTCGCGGACGAGGAGGTGTTCGTCGAGATCAACGAGAACGTTCGCGGCGAGGACGTGTTCGTGATCCAGTCGACCAGCTTTCCGGCGAACGACAATCTGATGGAGCTGCTGATCTGCGTCGACGCGCTGCGGCGTGCTTCGGCCAAGCGGATCACCGCGGTGCTGCCTTATTTCGGCTATGCGCGCCAGGACCGGAAGCCGGGGCCGCGAACGCCGATCTCGGCGAAGCTCGTCGCCAATCTGATCACCACAGCCGGCGCCAACCGCGTGCTCTCGATCGATCTTCACGCGGGCCAGATCCAGGGCTTCTTCGACATCCCGACCGACAATTTGTTCGCGTCGCCGGTGATCGCGACCGACATCCGCGCCCGGTTCGGCAACCGCGACCTGCTGGTCGTGTCGCCCGACGTCGGGGGCGTGGTGCGCGCGCGCGGCCTCGCCAAGCGGCTCAACAACGCCCCGCTGGCGATCGTCGACAAGCGGCGGGAGCGCGCCGGCGAATCCGAGGTGATGAACATCATCGGCGACGTCGAGGGCCGCACCTGCATCCTGATCGACGACATCGTCGATTCGGCCGGCACCTTGTGCAACGCGGCCGCGGCGCTGAGGCAGGAGGGTGCGACCGAGGTCTTCGCTTACTGCACCCACGGCGTGCTGTCGGGCGCCGCGGCAGCACGCGTGGCGAGTTCGGAGCTGAGCGAACTCGTCGTCACCGACACGATCTGGAGCGGCGAGCCCGACCCGAAAGGAAGCAGGATCCGCCGCCTGACCGTCGCGCCGCTGCTTGGCGAAGCGATCAAGCGGATTTCCGACGAAGCCTCGGTTTCAAGCCTGTTCGACTGAGCAGTCCGATCAAGCGATGTGCAACCTCTATCGCATAGAAAAGAACCCCGACGCGATCCGCCGGCTGTTTGCCGACGTCGACATCCCGCTCACCTTCCCCGAAGGCATTCCCAACCTGCAGCCGCGCGACGTGCGGATTTCGGAGGCGGCTCCGATCGTCCGCTTCAACGCGGACAAGGGCGTTGCCGAGCTGGTCGAGCGCCGCTGGTCGTGGCCGAGTCCGAGCGGCAAGCCGGTGTTCAACATGCGCTCGGACAGACGCGAATTCGCGCGCGACCGCTGCCTCGTGCTCGCCGATTCGTTCTACGAGTTCACGACCTCTGCCGACCCGAAGCAGAAGCGTAAGGACTGCTGGCAATTCCGTCCCGCGGGCGACTTCGCGATCGCCGGAATCGTCCGCGACGACCCCAAGGTCGGCGAAGCGTTCACGCTGCTGACCGTGCCGCCCGGAGCCGACATCGCCGGCTATCACAACCGCCAGATCGCAGTGCTCGATCCGACCGAATGGCGCGCGTGGCTCGACGGCTCGGTGAAGAGCGTGGAGGCGCTTCGACCGAGCGCCGGAGGCAGTTTGACGGTCTCGGCGAAGGATTGAGGCTGGAACCGCTTTCCTCATACGTCATTGCGAGGAGCGAAAGCGACGAAGCAATCCATCGTTCGCGCTGGATTGCTTCGCTGCGCTCGCAATGACGCTGGAGAAGAAATGCCCACAGTCCTGATCACAGGCGCGAACCGCGGCATCGGCCTGGAATTTGCCCGGCAATATTCGTCCGGCGGATGGCACGTGATTGCGACTGCGCGGCAGCCGAACGCGGAGCTGGACGCGCTCGGCGTCACCGTCGAGCTGCTCGATCTCGCCGACCCCGATGCCGTCGCCGCATTTCATCGCAAGATCGAAGCGCCGCTCGATCTGCTGATCGCCAATGCCGGGACCAATCAGCCGATGAACGGCGACACGGCCGAGGACGCTCGTGCGTGGCAGGCGATGATGATGATCAACGCCATTGCGCCCTACGTGCTCGCCCGTTCGCTGCTTCCGCGCCTCGCCGACGCGGAGGGCAAGGCGATCGCGATCTCGAGCGGCATGGGCAGCATCGGCGATATCGGACCCGGCTGGGTGCCGTACCGCACGTCGAAGGCGGCGCTGAACATGGCATGGGCCTCGCTCGCGCTTGAAGCGAGACCGCGCAGCGTTCCGTGCGTCCTGCTGAGTCCCGGCTGGGTGAAGACGCGCATGGGCGGCTCGGGCGCGCAGATCACCGCCGAACAGAGTGTCGCCGACATGCGCGCGCTGATCGATCGCCTGACGATCGAGGACAGCGGCAAGTTCATGCGCCGCAACGGTTCAGAGATCCCGTGGTGACTGTGCCCCGGCGCAGGCCGGGGTCCAGGAGCGCGAAGCGCTTCAGCAATTGACGCCGCCAATGCGCCAACTGGGCCCCGGCCTTCGCCGGGGAACAACTTGCGCCAGACGCTTTCCCCCTCTATAGGCGCGCGCTCTTCCAGACCTCTGGAACAATCAGAACGGCCCGGCCGAAAGGGCTGCCGTGGCGGTTCATAAGCTCGCTCCCAAGGGAGCAAAGGAGAGAAAATGCCCAAGCTCAAGACCAAGAGCGGCGTCAAGAAGCGCTTCACGCTCACGGCGACGGGCAAGATCAAGCACGGGGTCGCTGGCAAGCGCCACCGGCTGATCAGCCACAACGCCAAGTACATCCGCCAGAACCGCGGCACCGAGATCCTCAGCGACGCCGACACCAAGACGGTGATGCGCTGGGCTCCCTACGGCCTGAAGTAAGGAGAAGCCGACATGGCACGCGTCAAGCGGGGTGTGACCACCCGCGCCAAGCACAAGCGGATCCTCGACCAGGCGAAGGGCTATTACGGCCGCCGCAAGAACACGATCCGGGTCGCCCGCCAGGCGGTCGAGAAGGCCGGCCAGTACGCCTATCGCGA
>JAICXO010000077.1 GCA_025980335.1 Sphingomonas sp.
CAACGGCTATCGAAGCCTGCACACCTCGGTCATCCACGATTCCAAGATGCGGATCGAAATCCAGATCCGCAGCCGCGAGATGCACGAGCAGGCGGAGCGCGGGCTTGCGGCGCACTGGGCCTATAAGGAAGGCAAGCCCCAGGGCGACATGAACATCCCGTGGGTCGATGACCTCGTCGAAATCCTCGACCACGCCGAGAGCCCGGAGGAGCTGCTCGAGCACACGCGGATGGCGATGTACCAGGACCGCATCTTCGCCTTCACCCCCAAGGGCGAGCTGATCCAGCTCCCGAAGGGCGCAACTCCGGTCGATTTCGCTTATGCGGTCCATACCGACCTCGGCGACCGGACCGTGGGCGCGAAGGTCAACGGCCGGGTGGTTCCGTTGCGCACGATGCTCGAGAACGGCGACCAGGTCGAAATCCTCGCGTCCGAGGCGCAGCACCCGCAGCCCTCTTGGCTCCGCTTCGTCGCGACCGGCAAAGCGCGTGCAGGCGTCCGCCGATTCGTCCGCCACAAGGAACGCGAGGAAACGGTCGAGCTAGGACGTAAAATCTACGACGAGATCGTCCAGCGCCTTCCGGCCGAGCTCGACAAGGACGCGCCGAAGCGCGCGCTCAAGAAGCTCAAGATCGAGAACGAGGACGAGCTGATGATCGCCATCGCGCGCAAGCGGATCGGCGACGAGGCAGTGATGGAGGCGCTGATGCCCGGTTCGGCCGGCGGCGACGTCGCCTCTCCGCGGCCACTCGGACAGCGCAAGGCGATCTCGATCAAGGGCCTGACCGCCGGCGTCGCTTATCATCTCGCGCAATGCTGCCATCCGATTCCGGGCGACCGCATCGTCGGGCTGCGCCGGGAGGACGAGGAGATCGAGGTCCACGTGATCGGCTGCGATACGCTTGCGAGCGGGATCGACGCGGATTGGCTCGACCTCGCGTGGGGCGAGGGCTCGGACGGTGGCGCGGCGCGGCTCGCCGTGATCCTGCGCGACATTCCGGGCGCGCTCGGCACCATGTCGGGAATTCTCGGCGCCAAGCATGCCAACATCATCAACCTTCAGCTGGTCCACCGCGACGGCAGCTTCCAGACCTTTCATCTCGACATCGAGGTCCACGATCTCGCGCACCTCCACGCGATGATCGCCGCATTGAGGGACGCGGACCCGGTGTCGAGCGTCGAGCGGATTTAGTCCCTCTCCCGCAAGCGGTAGAGGGGCTGCGGCCTAAACCCGCGCGGCCGCTCGTTGTGCGCGCGCTTCCGCGTCCCCTGCGGCGAGCACCGCGAGCATCACCAGGTCCGAAGCGCTAGCGGTCATCGGCGCGATCTGCACCGGATGCTCGAGGCCGAGGATGTACGGTCCGAGCACGCTTTCGCCGCCGACCGCCCGCAGCAGCTTCGCCGAAAGGCTCGCCGACTGGAGGCCCGGCATGACGAGGATGTTCGCCGGTCCAGAGAGACGGCTGAACGGGTAATACTGCCGCTGCATGTCGTAGTTCAGCGCGACGTCGGGCGCCATCTCGCCTTCATATTCGAAGTCCACGTGGAAACCGTCGAGCAGCTTCACGGCTTCGCGCAGCCCCTCGATGTGCATGCCCGGCGGATTGCCGAACGTCGTGTAGCTGACGAACGCGACGCGCGGGTCGAGGCCCATCCGCCGCGCGAACGACGACGAGCGCATCGCGATCGCCGCATATTGCTCGGCTGTCGGCCGCTCGGTCACGGCGGTGTCGGCGATCAGCACCGTGTGGCTACGGCTGACGATCACGTTGACCCCAAAGGGCGTCGCGCCGGGCTCGTCGTCGATCACCGTGCGGACCTGCTTCAGCGATTGGCTGAACGGGCGTGTGGTCCCGGTAATCATGGCATCCGCTTCACCTAGCGACAGCATCGCCGCGGCGAAATAGTTGCGGTCCTGGTTGACCATCCGCTCGATTTCGCGCCGCAGCATGCCGTGGCGTTGGTGCTTCGCGTAGATGAAGTCGACCGCCCGGCCGACCAGCGGCGAGTTGCGGCTGTTGAGCACCTCATACTCGCGCGGGTTCTCGACGCCGAGTTCCTTGAGCAGGTCGTACACGTCTTCGCGGCCAACCAGCACCGGCGTTCCATAGCCGGCTTCCTTGAACGCGATCGCGGCGCGCAGGACGTTCGGTTCCTCGCCTTCGGCGAACAGCACCCGTTTCGGGTGGTTGCGGGCGTTCTCGTAGGCGAGGCTCATCACCGAGACGGTCGGGTTGAGACGCCCGCGAAGCTCCTGCCGGTACGCTTCCATGTTGGCGATCGGCTTCTGCGCGACGCCGCTCTGCACGGCCGCCTCGGCGACTGCGGACGCGACCACTTCCATCAGCCGCGGATCGAAGGGAGCGGGGATGATATAATCGCGGCCGAAACTCTGCGAACGCCCGCCATAGGCCGCAGCGACTTCCTCGGGCACCGGCTCGCGCGCAAGCTCCGCCAGCGCCTCGGCCGCCGCGATCTTCATCGAATCGTTGATCGCGGTCGCCCGGACGTCGAGCGCGCCGCGGAAGATGAACGGGAAGCCGAGCACGTTGTTGACCTGGTTCGGGAAGTCCGAGCGGCCGGTGGCGATGATAGCGTCGGGGCGCACTTCGGTGGCGTCGGGCGGCCAGATCTCCGGGTCCGGATTGGCCATGGCGAAAATGATCGGCTCTGGCGCCATGCTCTTCACCATGTCGGGCTTGAGCGCGCCTGCCGCGGAAAGGCCGAGGAACACGTCGGCGCCTTCGAGCGCCTCGCCCAGCGTCTTCTTGTCGGTCTCGACTGCATGCGCCGACTTCCATTGGTCGAGGTCGCTTCGCTCCTTCGAGATCACGCCCTTGCGGTCGCACATGATCACGTGATCGCCCTTGACGCCCATTGCCTTGATCAGCTCGGTGCACGCGATCGCGGCAGCGCCGGCGCCGTTCACGACGACCTTGATGTCGGCGAGCTTGCGATTCGTGAGCAGGCAGGCGTTGATCAGCCCTGCCGCGGTGATGATCGCGGTGCCGTGCTGGTCGTCGTGGAACACGGGGATGTTCATCCGCTCGCGCAGAGTCTGTTCGATGATGAAGCAATCGGGCGCGGCGATGTCCTCGAGGTTGATTCCGCCGAAGCTCGGTTCGAGCAACTCGACCGCGTCGATGAAGCGCTGGGCGTCCTGCGTGTTTACCTCGATGTCGATCGCATCGACATCGGCGAAGCGCTTGAACAGCACAGCCTTGCCTTCCATCACCGGCTTGGATGCCAGCGCGCCCAGGTTCCCGAGGCCCAGGATCGCAGTCCCGTTCGAGATCACCGCGACCAGGTTGCCCTTGTCGGTATAGTCGTAGGCGCAGGTCGGGTTCTCGGCGATCGCGCGCACCGGCACCGCAACTCCGGGCGAATAAGCGAGGCTCAGGTCGCGCTGCGTCGCCATCGGTTTCGACGCGATGATCTCGAGCTTGCCGGGGCGGCCGCGCGCATGGAAGTCGAGCGCCTCAGATTCAGTATATTTGACGTTGCTTTCGGACATGGAGGCGGGCCTTAGTCCATTTCACGGCAGGCGCGAAACCGCTACGCAAAGCGCATGGCCCGCGCCGACGCACCCACACCGATGATGGCCCAGTACCGCCGCCTCAAGGACGAGGCCGGCGATGCGTTGCTGTTCTACCGAATGGGCGACTTCTTCGAACTGTTCTTCGACGACGCGAAGGCGGCGTCCGCAACCCTCGACATTGCGCTGACGAAGCGCGGCCAGGATGCCGGCGAGCCGATCCCGATGTGCGGGGTGCCGGTCCATTCGGCCGAGGCGTACCTGGCGCGCCTGATCAAGGCCGGCCACCGCGTCGCCATCGCCGAGCAGACCGAGAGCCCGGCAGAGGCGAGGAAGGCGCGCGGATCGAAGGCGCTGGTCGATCGCGCGATCGTCCGGCTGGTCACGCCCGGGACGCTGACCGAGGAGACCTTGCTCGAATCCGCATCCGCCAACTGGCTCGCTGCGATCGGCCGGGCGGGCGACGAATGGGCGATTGCCGCAGCCGATATTTCAACCGGCCGCTTCGAGCTGGTGGGCTGCGGCCCGGGCGAGCTCGCTGCGGAACTCGCGCGCCTATCGCCTGCGGAAACGATCGCCGATGCGACTGTCTCGGGCATTCGCACATCGGCCGGAAAGGGCGGGTTCGACAGCATCGCGGGCGAACGCGCACTCAAGCAGCGCTTCGGGCTCGCGACCCTCGACGGGCTCGGAGCACCTTCGCGGGCCGAGCTTGCGGCTGCGGGCGGTCTGCTGGCGTACCTCGATGCCACGCAAAAAGGTGCGGGCATCCTCCTCGACGCGCCTCGCCGAGTCAGCCGCTCGCATTACATGGGAATCGACGCGGCGACCCGCGACAGCCTCGAGCTGACGCGCTCCGTGGCGGGAAGCGTCGCGGGGAGCCTGCTGGCGGAGATCGATCGCTGCCAGACCGCCGCCGGCCGGCGGCTTCTCAGCGACGACATTTCCGCGCCGCTCACCGGGCGGAGCGCGATCGAACAGCGGCTCGCGCTTGTCGCATGGCTGAACCAGGATGCCATCCGGCGCGAGCGCGTGCGCCACGCGCTCAAGGCGCTTCCGGATTTCGCCCGCGGGCTCGCCCGTCTCGCAGCAGGCCGTGGCAGCCCGCGCGATCTTGCGCTCCTTCGCGACGGGCTCGCGGGAGCGGCATCGCTCCGCAACGAGCTCGGGATCGAGCCCGAGCAGCCGAGGCTTCTCGGCGAGCTTCTGCCGCGGCTCGGAGGCCATGCGGCGCTGGTCGATCGGCTGCGCATCGCAATCGTCGACTCGCCGCCGATCGACCCGTCAAAGGGCGGATACATAGCTGAAGGCTACGATGCAGCGCTCGACGCCTTGCGCGAGGCCGGTTCGAACGGCCGCCGCGCGATCGCAGCGCTCGAAGCGCGGTACCGCGAGGCGACGGGAATCAGCTCGCTGAAGATCCGGCACAACGCGGTGCTCGGCTATCATGTCGAGGTCTCGGCGAAGCACGCCGACCGCCTGATGGCGCCGGACAGCGGCTTCACGCATCGCCAGACGCTCGCCGGCGCCGTGCGGTTCAACTCGCCCGAGCTGCACGACGAAGCCAGCCGGGTGGTCGAGGCGGGCAGCCACGCGCTCGCCGCCGAAGCCGCGCATGTCGAGGAGTTGAGCGCACTCGCGATCGCTGCTGCGCCGCAGATCACCGCGACCGCCGACGCGATCGCGCGCATCGATGTTGCCGCAAGCCACGCACATCGCGCTGCCGAAGGCGGCTGGACGCTCCCGCAGCTCACCGACGAGCCGTGCATGGAAATCGAAGGCGGCCGGCATCCGGTGGTCGAGGCCGCGCTCCGGCAAGTAGGCGACCGCTTCGTTGCCAACGATCTGTCGATGGGCGGCAACGACCGCCTGTGGCTGATTACCGGCCCCAACATGGGTGGCAAGTCGACTTTTCTTCGGCAGGCGGCGCTGGTCGCGGTGCTCGCTCAGTCCGGGAGCTTCGTTCCCGCGGCGCGCGCGAAGGTCGGCATCGTCGACCGGCTGTTCAGTCGTGTGGGCGCATCGGACAACCTCGCCCGCGGCCGCTCAACCTTCATGGTCGAGATGGTCGAGACCGCGGCAATCCTCGCGCAGGCGACTCCAAGGAGCCTCGTGATCCTCGACGAGATCGGCCGCGGCACCTCGACCTATGACGGCCTGGCGATCGCCTGGGCAGTGGTCGAGGCGATGCACGACCAGGTCAAGTGCCGGACATTGTTCGCCACCCATTATCACGAGCTGACGCGGCTTGCCGGGCGGCTCGACTCGCTTTCGCTCCACCATGTCCGCGCGCGCGAATGGAAGGGCGACCTCGTCCTTCTCCATGAGGTGGCGGCCGGTGCGGCCGATCGAAGCTACGGGATCGCCGTGGCCAAGCTCGCCGGCCTGCCTCCGGCAGTCGTCGCGCGCGCGAAGTCGGTGCTCGCGAAACTCGAGGCGGGCCGCGACGCCACCGGCGGAATCGCGGCGGGACTCGACGATCTGCCGCTGTTCGCCGCCCCCGCCGAGCCCGACCACACACCCGACCCCGTGACCGCGGCGCTCGACGCGATCGAGCCGGACAGCCTGACTCCGCGCGAAGCGCTCGATCACCTATATCGGCTCAAGAGACTGGCTTCAGAGCAGAGCGGATGAGCTTCCTCGACATCGACGACCGGCGCGCGATCATCGACCGCCGCGTGGTTGCCGACCGCCTCGCGGCGCTAACAGGGAAGAAGCTTGGCGGAGACGCCGTGCCGGTCCTGCGCGGAGCGCTCGAAAGCGGCCGCGCCGAAATCGCGGAGCGCCTTGCGCAACAGCCCGGGAACGGTCGAGCCGCAGCCCGCGCGACGGCATTCCTTCACGATCAGCTGGTCCGGCTCGCTTATGACTTCGTGACCGAGCGGCTCATCGATCAGCCAACCGGGGAGGTTGCGCTGGTCGGCCTCGGCGGCACGGGGCGCGGCGAGATGGCACCGTTCAGCGACCTCGATCTCATGTTCCTCACCGCCAAGGCGCCAACCCAAGACCAGGAGCGGGCCGCGGAAGCGATGCTCCACCTTCTGTGGGACCTGAAGCTCAAGGTTGGTCATTCGGTGCGCTCGACCGCACAGCTGATCGCACTGGCCAGGAAGGACATGACGGTTCGCACGGCCTTTCTCGAAGCGCGGTGGATATGGGGCGACGAGAGATTGTTCGACGCAGCGATGCGGCGGTTCCGAAAGGATGTGGTCGCGGGCACTGCGGCCGAGTTCGTCGCGGCCAAGCTTGCCGAGCGCGACGAGCGGCACGTCAAGATGGGCGACAGCCGGTACGTCGTCGAACCCAACGTCAAGGACGGCAAGGGCGGGCTTCGCGACCTTCACACGCTCTATTGGATCGGGAAGTATGTCCACGGCGTCGAAAAGCCCGCCGATCTCGTTGGTGCGGGGCTTCTGACCGCAGCCGAGTTTCGCCGCTTCGATCGGGCGGAGCGCTTCTTCTGGTCGGTGCGCTGCCACCTCCACCTGCTCGCCGGGCGGGCCGAAGAGCGGCTGAGCTTCGATTATCAGCCACGCATCGCCGAGATCATGAACTACGCCGATCGGCCTGGAAAATCGGCCGTCGAGCGGTTCATGCAATTCTATTTCCTCAATGCGAAAACGGTGGGCGATCTCACCGGACTGTTCCTCGCCCAACTCGACGAGCAGCTCGGCAAGAAAGGCTTTCGCTTCGCGCTCCCGACGATTCGCCGGCGTCCGAAGCGGCTCGGCGGTTTCGTGCTCGACCGCGGCCGCATCTCGATCCCGTCCGACGATTTCTTCCGCGCCGACTCCGTTCGCCTGCTCGAGCTGTTCGCAATGGCCGCGCGCGAGCAGCTCGAGCTGCACCCGACCGCGATGCGCGCGGCCGCCCGCGATGCGGTGCTGATCGACCGCGACCTTCGTGCCGACAAGGGCGCCAACGCGCTGTTCATGGAAGTGCTGACCTCCGCCAACGGTCCGGAGCTGGTGCTCCGCTGGATGAACGAGGCGGGCGTGTTCGGCCGCTTCGTTCCCGACTTCGGCCGCGTCGTCGCGCAGATGCAGTTCGACATGTACCATCATTATACGGTCGACGAGCATTCGATCCGCGCGATCGGCTTGCTCGCCGCGATCGAGCGCGGCGACTTGAAGCAGGATCATCCGATCTCCACCGCGATCTTCCGGCAGATCGCATCGCGGCGGGTGCTTTATGCCGCCGTGCTGCTCCACGACATCGCCAAGGGCCGCGGGGGCGACCACAGCGTGATCGGCGCGGAGATCGCATTGAAGCTGTGCCCGCGCTTCGGACTCGATCCGGCGGAGACGGAGACCGTCGCCTGGCTGGTGCGCAATCACCTGCTGATGTCGTCGACCGCGTTCAAGCGCGATCTGGCAGACCCCAAAACGATCGAGGATTTCGCGCGACAGGTGCAGAGTCCAGAGCGGCTGCGGCTGCTGCTGATCCTGACCGTCTGCGATATCCGGGCCGTCGGGCCGGGCATCTGGAATGACTGGAAGCGTACGTTGCTTCGGACGCTGTTCGAATCGGCCGAAGAGCGGCTCCGGCTTGGTCACAAGCAGCACGGCCGGAGCCAGATCGTGCATGAACGGCAGAAGGAGCTTGCGGGGGCGCTCGGATGGAAAAGCAGCGCGACCAAGGCGCACGCGCGGCGGCTTCCCGACAGCTATTGGCTGGCCGAGCCGCTCGGCTGGCAGGCCGCGAATGCGCGCCAGGTCGCCGAGGCCGAGGCCTGCATCGGCGAAGTGAAGCCGAGCGTCGTCGCAGAAGACGACCCGGAAAGCGGTGCGACCCGGGTCAGCGTCTTCACGCCCGACCGCGAGGGGTTGTTCTATCGCATCTGCGCGGGACTCGCGTCGGCGGGCGCAAACATCATCGACGCACGCATCCACACGACCCGTGATGGCATGGCGCTCGACAATTTGCTCGTGCTCGACGGCCGCGGGCAGCCTTATCGGGACCGCCGCCAACGTACGCGGCTCGCCAAGGCGGTCCAATCGGCGCTGGCCAGCGTCGAGCCGCCGCCCTTGCCGTCAGCCGAGCCGCCGCAGCGGACCTCTGCGTTCGAAGTCGCACCGTCAGTGGCGATCGCCGAACGAGCGTCCACGCGCACTACGGTAGTCGAAGTGAACGCCCGCGATCGTCCGGCGCTTCTCGCGGCGCTCGCGGCAGCGATCCACCGTTGCGGCGATACGATCCACTCGGCGCACATCGCGACCTATGGCGAGCGCGCGGTCGACGTTTTCTATCTCACCTCGCCAAGCGGGACCAAGCTGGACAGTGCCGAGATCGACGAGCTGCGCACGCTGCTCCTCGACGCTGCGCGCGAGCCTTCGCGGGCGGAAGCCGCCTAGGTTAGCCCCGCTCTCCGCGCTCGGTCGGTGCCGGAGGGGGCGGCGGAGGCGGAGGTGGTGGCGGAGCCGGCGGTGCAGGCTGCTCGACCGCCGGCGGAGGCGGCGGCGCGGGCGGCGCGACGTAGGGCGGAGGCGCCGGCCGGCTGAAGCCGAGTTTGCCCCGCAGCGTGATGCCGAAGGTCCGCGGCTCGCCCAGGAACGCGCTGTAGAGCTGGGTTGCGTCGGTGAAGAATCCCGCTTGCACCGCGCGCGTCGTCGAGCCCGGCGTGCCCTGCACCGGCGTGTCGAACGCGACCTGCAGATAGTTCTTGTTGAACAGGTTCTGTGCCCAGAACTCGATCCCCCAGCGGTCGTCCGGCCCTTCGATGCCGATGCGCGCATTCACCGTCGCGAAGGAATCCTGGGTCTTCTCGATGTCGAGGTCCGAGCCGGTGTTGAACTGGCTCATGTAGCGGACGTCGCCATAGACGAGCGCATGAAGGCCGCTGTTGCCGATCGGCGGAGTCCAGGCGGCCGATCCGGTCACCGTCCACTTCGGGGCGTTGGAAATCTGCCGTCCCGGGAGCTGCCACAGCGCGTTGGACAGCGGCTCTCCGTTCGCGCCGACGAGATTGTCGCGATAGCGGACGTTGGCATAGGTCACGCCACCGTTGACCGCGAGGTCGCGCATGGGCCGCGTGAACGCCTCGATCTCGAAGCCCGTGTCCTTGACTCCGGCGCGGGTGCTTCCGGTGCAGGCGCCGGTGCGCGGATCGTTGTCGGTGTCGCCGCCGTTGAGGCTGTCGCTGCAGCTGTTGATATTCTCGACGATGAAGTTGAGGCCGTTGAAAGTGTTGAGCTGAAAGTTCCTGAACAGCTCGCGGAAGACGGCGACGTTAAGGTCGATCCAGCCGCCGTTGTACTTGGCGCCGAGCTCCAGCGCGTCGTTGGTTTCGGGCAGGAACTCGAGGTCGGCGCCTGATGCCACCCTGCCCGCGCAGCCCGGCTGCGCGCCGTTGATGCAAACCGATCCGCTGCCCGAAAGCGGCGGCGTTCCTTGCGGGCTCGCGGACCGGAACAGGGCCGAACGGTCGAGGTTGAAGCCGCCCGCCTTGTACCCGTGAGAATAGCTGGCGTAGGTCAGCAGGCGGTCGGTCGGCTTGTAACTCAGCACGACGGTGCCCGAGAGCTTGTTCTCGGTATGGCTGTCGTTGAGGCTGAGGCTCCCGCCCGGAATGCCCGGGATGACGCACGGAAGCTGCTGGAGCGCCGCGAACGGCGATGCCGAGATCACGTCGCACAGGATGATATTGTCGCTGAAGTCCGCGTTCAACGTCTTGCGCTCATGCGTGAAGCGCGCGCCGACTGTCAGCTTGAGCCGGTCGGTGATCGAGACGATGTTGTGCGTGAAGACCGCCCAGTTGTTCGACGACTGGTTGTAGAGATCGTTGAGACCCGTTCCGCCGATTGATTGGCCCGGGAAGCCGAGCAATGTGCCGATGTTCGAGAAGCCGTTGCTGCCGAACGGGAACTGGCTGAAATTCACCGACGGCAGGCCGGGCGCGAGGTTTGTGTTGTCGAGCCCGGCGAATGCGCCGAGGGTCGTGATCTGCCCGCCGAGCGCCTGAGCAACAGGCAGATTGTTGCCCTGTAGTGCACCGATATATTGTCCGACGAGCGCGTTGCGGACGCCGGTCGCAACGATCGGGTTGAAGCAGGTCGAGGTCGCTCCCGGCGCGAGGATTGCCGGTCCCACAGCCGCAGCGAAGTTCGCCGCAACGAGGCAATTGGCGAAGCGGTCGTAATCCTTGCCGTACGTCAGGTTATCGGCGACCTGCAGCTTCTCGTTCGAGTAATAGCCGCCGAGCAGCCAATCGAGGCGATTGCCGAAGGCATTGCCCTGCAGCCGCAGCTCCTCGCTGAAGGTCTTGAACTTGTTGTACGAGCCGCCGTCGTCGGGCCTGTAGAGGATGTCGAGATCGTTGAAGTCGGCATCCATGCCGCGGCTGTACTTGTTGTAGCGATAGGCAGTGATGCTGGTCAGCTCGGCCCAGCCGAAGTCCTTCACCGCCTCGCCCGATACGCCCCAGTCGGTCACGTCGCTTGCGTAGTTGCGGCCCGGGGTGATCGCGGTCTTGCGCTCCGATGGATCGTCGATGATCGTCGCGCCGAGGCCCCGCTCGATCGCCGCAATGCTCGATGGCTCGATGGCGATCCCGCCGCCGCCGGTCGCAACCACGTCCTGGGTCGGCAGATAGACCGCGCCGCAGCATTCCTCATTGTGCTTCGAATAATCGCCGATCAGCCGGAACGAGAAGCCGTCGTTGGGCTGGAACAGGATCTGCCCGCGGGTCATCCAGCGGTCCTGATCGTTGAGCCGCCGTCCCGAGATCACGTCCTTGAGGAAGCCGTCGCGCTTCACCCACACGGCATCCAGCCGGGCGGCCACGGTGTCGCTGAGCGGACCCGTCACGCTCGCCTGCGCCCGCCGATAGCCATAATTGCCGAGGTCGAGCTGGCCGTCGATTTCGGGCGTGAAGCGCGGCTTGGCCGTGATGATCGAGATCAGGCCGGCGGAGGTGTTGCGGCCGAACAAGGTCCCCTGCGGTCCGCGCAGCACCTCGATGCGGTCGAGCGGCCCGAGGTCGGTCAGCGCCATGCCGGCGCGGGCGCGGTACACGCCGTCGATGAACACGCCCACGGAGCCTTCCAGGCCCGGATTGTCGCCGACCGTGCCGATCCCGCGGATGCGGGCGACCGCGCCGCCAGCTTCCGATGTCGTCGAGGAGACGAGCAGAGACGGCGACACCTGGTCGAGCTGCCGAATGTCGGTCGCGCCGGTGTACTGAAGCTGCTGCGCGGTCACGGCGCTGACCGCCATCGGCACGTCGGACAGCGCCTGGTTGCGCCGCGTCGCAGTGATGACGATATCGGCAGTGTCGACGGGCTGCTGCTGGCGCGCCTGATCCTGGGTCGCCGCACCCTCGGTCGCGCCGGGCGTCGGCTTGGCCGCCTGCTTGTCGGTGTCGGTGGTGGAAACGGCGGTCTGCGCGAATGCCGGAGTCGCCACAGCGAACAGGCCGGCGGAAAGCAGCCAGGCGGACTTGCGGATCATGTTCGTCTCTCCCCCGCGGGCGTCACGCGCCCGGTCGGGAAAGAGGCTAATCAGCAAGCGCGGGCAAAGAAAGCGATTGCGTCACCGCAACGACCACAATCGCGCGTCCTGCAGCAATTTGGCAACAGCAGTGTAAGTAGGGCCCTACGGCTCAGGGGCATAGCTCTCGAGATAGCCGCACTGGCGACAGCGATAGGTTGCAATCTCCAGCTGCCGCTTGCCCCGGACCGCGAGGTTCCACATCCAGTATTCGGGGGCGCCTTCGACCCACTTGGCGGGCATTCGGCGGCCATAGCTCTCGTCGACGACGAAGCCCTGCTCCG
>JAICXO010000019.1 GCA_025980335.1 Sphingomonas sp.
CACCGACTCCGACGCATCGACCGCTCCCGCGGGAAAGTCGGGCGTTTCGATGAGGACACTCGGAACCGTATTCACGAACTGACCGGGCTCGGTGAACTCGGGCGGCGTGTGGTTGAGCTCGGTCGGCGGAATCAGGTCGCCCAAGGGAACGCCGGGATCGAGCGGCGGGACCGGGTCGTTCCAGTCGCCGCCGCTGCTCTGCGGCGGGCCGGCAGCGGGCTGCGGCTCGGAATCGATCAGCAACGCCGCGATGTTGGTCGGAGGCACCTGGACGTCGCCGATCGAGATCTCGGGAACGAAGACGGCGCCGTTCGGGATCACCATCTGCGTGCCGTCCGGCATGTCGATGACGAGGTCGCGTCCGTTCACATGAATGTCGGAAAGGTCGACGCCTGCCGGAAGAGCGATGATGCCCTGGCGCGCCGCGGCTGCGGCCGCCGCGGCTGCCGCGACCTCGCCGATGTCGATCGTCAGGGTGGTGGAAGCGTGTTCACCCGTCGCGTCCGCGAGCGTGTAGTGGAAAACGTCCTTGACGCCATCGGGCGTGTTGGGATTGCGCACGTAGTTGAAGTTGCCCTGCGCATCCATCGACAGCAGTCCGTACTGCCCGGCAGCCTGGAAGGCGCCGTTGGCAACGACGGTCTGGCCACCCGCGCCCTGGACCTCGGTGA
The DNA here is from genome assembly GCA_025980335.1 of Sphingomonas sp. Taxonomy (GTDB): domain Bacteria; phylum Pseudomonadota; class Alphaproteobacteria; order Sphingomonadales; family Sphingomonadaceae; genus Sphingomicrobium. The sequence goes on from JAICXO010000019.1 coordinate 672, forward strand.
TCGTGCCCGGCCCCGCAGCGACGCTGTCGGCTCCCGATGCGCCTGTGCTGGTCCCGTCACCGGTGATGACGTCGCCGGTAGCCGGCCCGTAGCTGCCCGCCGGCAGGTGATCGACGTCCGGACGTGCAATCGGTTCGGAATGGCCCTGTGCAGCCTGGGAAGCGTCTTCGTAGCCCATATGTCACCCCCGTCGTGACCTCGGGATCGTGCCCGGGGTCCGTTCAATTCGCGCAGACGTGAGGTTGGAGCCGGCTAGACCGTTGAACAGAAACGGTTAACGGAAGGCCCCGATTCCCCCGTCAATCGCGGGAGAAGAACATTAGTCGGCATGGTTTGCAAGCTGGAGAGAGTCGTTGCTGTCTCTCCGACAGATTCGTGCGAGCACATAATCAAACAATTAAAGGTTAACTAAAGTGGTATCTCGCCGAATGATGGATGTCTCTTCTAGCAACTGCAGAGACAATTTCTGTGTTACCGGATGAACCAGTGGACAAGTTCTTCAGGAGATCAGTAGAAACTGTGCACCAGGTTACACACGTTTTCGCTTCGTTTTTGTTGCCGTTAACGAATTAACTTCTGTTTAACACTTTCGGCTTCTCCGCCTTGGTGGCCTGTTCGGGATCGCGGCGGTGTGCGACGGCGAGTCGAAAAAAGTGCGCTTGTCGCTGTCCCACAATGGGAATCATTACGCGGAGTTGCAGATGGTCCGGCGCGACTCGGCACGTCAGCCCTCGAATCGTCACCCGCGCGGCGGATTGATCCTGAACTGCGGCAACGGCTGCTGGTGATGAGTGAAGGCCCCGCGGCCTGCCAGGACCATCACGAGCGCTCCCAGCGCGATGGCGACGCCATACGGCACGCGGCCGCTCCTGATCTTTCCGCTTGCGTTGCGTCGAAACGGGCGGCTTGCCAGATACACGATCGCGACCAGCCCTCCGGCGAGAAAGACGAGAGCGACCAGCCAAACGGCGGCGCGAAGATCGAACCACAGCCCCACGGCGGCGAAGAGCTTGACGTCGCCGCCGCCGAGCCATCCCCCGGCGAAAGCCGCCGTCCCGAGCAAAAGAAGAACGAGGAACACGACTCCGTTCTGCCACAACACGACCGAGGGCCCCTCGATCACCGCGGCAACGATTGCGCCGGCGAGGACCACGAGGCTCGTCAGGTTGGAAATCCGGAAGCGCAGCGCATCTTCGACAGCGGCGGCAATCATTGCGCAGCCAAGGACGATGACGAGCCACAGCGGTGCAGATGGGATGAGGTTCAATTCTGGCTCAATGCTTTGAGGTTGTTGGATGCGCGGTCGTACCACACCGGGCTCGCGTCGAGCGCCTGGGTGAACGCTGCAATCGCGCGTTGCTTCTCACCGAGCAATTCGGCGGCCACTCCGGCATCGTTGAGGCGTACAGCCCATTCGCGGTCGGTTTCGCCGGCCCGACGTCGCGGGAGATCGGCAGCGAGCGCCGCGTTCGCGAGCTCGAGGTTGTTGGCGATCCGCTTGGACTTGGCGTCGAGCGTCGATGCTCCCTGAAAATAGGGGACCGCGGCAGCCCAGTCGCCGCGCAACAGCATCGACCAGCCCTGGTTGTTGACGATCCGCGCTTCCTTGGGAGCGAGCCGGTGTGCGTGGGCGTAGGATTGGTCCGCGGTCGTCCAATTCTGCGTGAAGTCGGCGAGCACCCCGCGCGCATTCCACGCCCGCCACGACGCATTCGGCGGCGCGACGGCGCAGTCGACCAGCGGCTTGGCATCGTCAGTCCGACCAATTTCGAGCGCAGCGATTGCACCCTGTTCGCAGTCCGATGGCTGCTTGTCTGGCGAGGCTGCGAGATGCTGATACGCAACCAGCGCTTCGAGATATTTTCCCGATGCGAAAGAGAGATCCGCGGTCAATCGCTCGACTGCCGCTCCGCGCGCTCCCGCCGTGATTGCCTTCGCGATGAGCAGTTTGCCCTCTTCCAGGCGTCCGGCATCGATCGCTTTCGCCGCCTCTTTCAAAATCGAAGGAGCCGCAGCGCGCGCAGGTGGCGACTGAGCCGCCACGCTTGCGGCCGCAAGCACGCCCAAGATCATGACTTGCGTTGATCGGCGACCTTGTCGACGCCGTCCCGTCCGAGGATCAGGACGAGCACGTCGCGCTCCACCATGCGGGCAGCGACGCCGAACTGCGCGGCCAGGCTCCTGCCGAGGGTCGCGTGGTTCTTCGAATAGAGGACGACACTCGAAGTCTGGGCGGCGGGTGCATCGCCGATGTTGATCTTCCGCCATCCGCGACCGCTCAGCACCATCCGCGCGGAGGCGGCGAGACCCTGGCTTCGCGCCGCGTTGAGGATCTGAACGTTCGGCTTGTCGGCGCTCGCGAGCGCAACCCAGCGCACGCCGTTGGTGGACGCGACCTGCACATTCGTCGGCGAGCGCCAGATCGGCTTCCCTGTCGTTACCAGCGCTACTTCACCGCGGGTCAGTCGTTCGAGCCTGGGGGCTGGAGAACCGGCGACCGCGACCTGGAGCGGCGGCTGAGACGGAATCCGCGGTTCGGACGCGGGCCGAGCGGGCGGAAGGGGCACGGTCACGCTCGGCGATAGCGGCGCACTCGGCGCAATGAGCCGATCAAGGAGCGCAATTGCGCGCTCCTCGAGCCGATCGACAGGATGCGCGGCCGACAGAGCGACTGTCGCTTTTCCCAGATAAGGCGGTGGCACGTCGGCCGATTGCGGCTTTGCGGCCATGCGTGCGCTTTGAGCAGCGCTCGCAATCGTGACCGGGGTTGCAGGCGCGCTTTCGTGCAATTGCCCTTCGGGCAAGTTGGCAGCACGCGCTTGCAGATGATCGGCGGGTCGGGGCGCCGGAAGCTCGACGGTGATGCTGCCAAGCTGCGGTTCAGGCACTTCGACCGGTGGTGGAGGGGGCGCAACCGCCGCAGGAGCAGCACTGGCCTGCACAGCAGCTACGACTTGAGGCGGAGCTTGCACGACAGGTGCCGCTTCGGCGCGAGCAGCGGCTGCGAGCGCCGTCTGTCCCTCGCGGTCAAACACGACGGCAATGCCGAGCAGGAGCCGATGGTCGTGCGGCGCCAGCGCAAGCGCAGTTTCGTAACTCGACTGCGCCAGGTCGAACCGTCCCATCGCCGCATAACAATCGCCGATCCCCGCAAGCGCTGCCGGGTCCGTGGGATCGGCGCGCTGAGCGTCTCTAAAACCCTCGAGCGCAAGTCCGACGTTTCCGAGGAGGAGCTGCCCCCTCGCGACGGCGGCCAGGTCGCCTCCTCGCGACAGCACCGCCGACGGATTCGCGATGGGCCGCACCTCGACCGACTGGGTGCCGGCGGAACAGGCGGCCATACCGAGGCACGAGATCAGCAGCGCAGATTTCACCCCCCCGTTCATCTCACCCTCCGTGATGAAGCGCCGGCACGAGTACCCTGATGACGCGGATCGCCGCCGGCAGCATCAGCACGCCGATCATCGTCGGAAGCATGCACGCGACCAGCGGGATCGAAATCAGCACCGGCAGGCGATGCGCCTTTTCTTCGGCCCGCAAGCGCCGCTTCTCGCGCATTTCGGCGGCGTAGGTGCGCAGCGTTTGCGAAATCGACGAGCCGAGCTTCGTCGACTGGATCAGCAAAGTCGCGAACGCGCGAATGTCGTCGGCGCCGGCGCGGTCCGCCATTCGCCGAAGCGCATCCTCATGGCTGCGGCCCGCCCTCAGTTCGAGCACCACGGCACCGAATTGCTCCGCGAGCAACGGGTGCGACGTAGTCATCTCCATGCCGACGCGGGAGAAAGCCGCTTCGAGCGCGAGGCCCGCTTCCACGCAGACGAGCATCAGGTCGAGCGCGTCCGGGAACGCGTTGATGAGTGCGCGCTGGCGCCGGTCGGCTTTCGCGCGCACGAAGATGTTCGGAAGATAGAGTCCCATGACCGCCGCGATGACGAGCGAGAAATAGAGCTTGATCGTGCTCGGGTTCGATCCCGTCGCCCAGAAAAAGGTGAGGATGAGGATCGGCAGCGCGATCACCAGCACCATGCGGATCAGCGTATAGACGCGGGGCGCATAAGTGGCCGGATAGCCGGCCCCGATCAGCAGCTGCCGAAGTGCGGCATCCTTGGTATCGACGAGGCTGAGCCCACGCTGCTCGATCGTGTTCACGAGCTTGAGCCAGGCGCTTTCGATCCGCTCCGCGCGCAGCGAGCCGAGCGTCGGCGCTCCCGACGACACGCTCGCCGGTTCGAGAAGCCTGCTTCGCGCCAGCTGTCGCATCGACGCGGCCTGCGCGATGAAATAGACGCCGGCGGCGACGACCGAAAACAGGAGGAACAGTAGCAGCAGCCTCAGCAAGCTGTTTTCGGCAAGAAGCTCAACCATCGCTCAAACCTTCAAATCGACCAGCTTACGGATCCAGAAGAATCCGATCAGGTACAGGATGATCAGGAATGTAAAGCCGGGGACGAACATGCGGTCGTTGGCCACATCGAGAAAAAAGTGGGCATTGAACATAAAGAGCATGACGAATGTGAAGACCGGAAGCACGGTCAGCATGACCGCCGTCATCCGGCCCTCGCTCGACAGCGCGCGCACCTTGAGAAGCATTGCGTGGCGATCGCGGATCACGTGCGACAAGTTCTCGAGGATCTCGGCGAGGTTGCCGCCGGTTTCGTTCTGCACCGAGAGCGAGACGACGAACATCCGCATGTCATCGAGGTCCCAGCGCTCGGCCATGCTCTGCAACGCGTCGCGAAGCTCGGCGCCATAGGTCACCTCGTCGACGGCAAGGCCGAACTGCGACCCGATCGGATCGGGCATTTCGACGGTCAGAAGGTCAAGCGCTGCAGCGATCGGATGGCCTGCGCGAAGCCCGCGGACGAACACGTCGAGCGCAACCGGGAACTGCTCTTCCATCCGCTTGCGCGTGCGCGTCGCCTTGAAGTTGATGATCATCAGCGGAAGGCCGATCCCGAGCACCGCCGAGAAGGTCGCGCACATCAGGATGCGGCCGGTCGAAATAGCGATCCCCCACCACGCCGACATCAGCATGAGCAAGGCGAAGAAGATCGCGAACGGCGCGATCAGCAGGATCAGCATCAGCCGTCCAGTCGGGATCCTCAGCTGCGCCCGAACCAGCGTCGCTTCAAACTTGTGCGCGAGCGTGTCGAGCGCCGGCGGCAGCCCCTTCGGCACCGAGGAGGTCGTGCGCCGGAGGATGTTCATCGTTTCGCCGCGCGTGCGCCCGCGCCCGATCAGCGTCAGCCGCAGGTTGATCGCGCGGCCCTCGGCACGTGCGCTCGTATAGGCGCGCAGCAGCGTCTCGGCGGCGAGCACCACCGCGCCGAAGATGCAAACGAGGACGAGCGTCCGGATCCAGGCGGCGTTCATGCGTCGAACTTCGCGTCGGGCCGGAACAGGTCGGCCGACATCGTCATTCCGTGCGCCATGACCTGCTCGAGGAAGCGCGGACGGATACCGGTCGCCTCGAATCGGCCCTGCACGATACCCTCGGCGCTGGTGCCGGTCTGCCGGAAGCGGAAGATTTCCTGCATCGTGATCACCTCGCCCTCCATGCCGGTGAGTTCGGCGACGCTGATGAGCTTGCGCCGCCCGTCCGCGAGCCTCGCCACCTGGACGACGACGTTGAGCGCCGAGGCGATCTGCGCGCGCGACGAGCGTGCGGGAATGTCGATCCCGCTCATGCCGATCATCTGCTCGATGCGGGAGAGCGCATCGCGCGGCGTGTTGGCGTGGACCGTAGTCATCGAGCCTTCGTGGCCGGTGTTCATCGCCTGAAGCATATCGAACGCTTCGCCGGCGCGGACCTCGCCGACAATGATCCGGTCGGGCCGCATGCGCAGCGCGTTCTTGACCAGGTCGCGCTGGGCAATCTCACCCTTGCCCTCAATGTTGGCGGGCCGGGTTTCGAGCCGCACTACATGCTTCTGCTGAAGCTGGAGCTCGGCTGAATCCTCGATCGTGACGATCCGCTCGCGCCCGTCGATGGACGCGGACATAGCGTTGAGCAGCGTCGTCTTGCCCGAGCCGGTGCCGCCCGAAATGAGCACGTTGCGCCGCGACGCGACAATCGCCTTGAGCACCTCGGCGACCTGGATCGGAATGCTTCCGATCTCGATCAAACGGTCCATGCTGATCGGCACCCGCGCGAACTTGCGGATCGAGAGCAGCGAACCGTCGAGGGCGAGCGGTGGAACGACCGCGTTCACGCGGCTTCCATCGGCGAGCCGCGCGTCGACCATCGGCGACGATTCATCGACCCGCCGCCCGACCGCCGAGACGATCTTCTGGATGATCCGGAGCAGGTGCTTCTCGTCCTTGAACCGCACCGCACTCGATTCGAGCACGCCGAACCGTTCGACGAACACCTGGCCGTGGCCGTTGACGAGGATGTCGGTGATGGTCGGATCTTTGAGCAAAGGCTCCAGCGGCCCGAGGCCGAGCAGCTCGTCGAGGATGTCGCCGACCAGCTGCTTGCGCTCGGCCTGGTTGAGCGCCTGGTTCTGCTTGGCCAGTTCCTCCGCGACGATGTCGCCGACCTCGGCCTCGATCTGCTGGCGCGACATCTTCTCGAGCGCCTGCAGGTTGATGAGGTCGATCAGCCGCTGGTGAAGCTCGACCTTGAGTTCGGTGTGCTTGTCGCGCTTCTCGAAAGCGCCGGCGTCGCCGACGGTGACGAGGCGGTGCTCGTCGAGCGTGCGCTGCCGCGCCTCCTCCACCTCGGCTTCCGGTTGGACCGGCTTACGGATCTGCCACATGCTCACCGCTCCAGTCCGAGTGCCGCCGCGATCCCCGCGTCGAGCGTGTCGAGGTCCTTGCCGACCGCCGTCTTCCGCTTGATTTCCCTGATCGGAACGCCGCGATCAATGGCCGCGCACATCAGCGGGTAATCGTTGGCGACCGTGTAGCCGACCTCGCGGCCGAGCGCGTGGCCCGCGTCGGCAAGGCTGATCGTTCGGGTGAGGCTCTTTTCGAAGCGATTGATGACCACGCGCACGTCGAGCTCGCCGAGGTCCTGCGATTCGAGCAGGCTCAGCTGACGCCGGGCGCGGTTGAGCCCGGTGACCGTCAGCTCCGTCACCAGCACAATGATGTCCGAGCGCGCGACGAGCGACAGCGACCAGTTGGTCCAGTTCGCCGGAAGATCGACGAACACGGTGCCGAACTCGCGCGTCGCCTGGTCGACGATTCGGAGTACGTGATCGCTCTGGATTCCTTCGAGCGGCATCATCTCCGGCGGTGAGGCGATCACCTTGAGCCCGCTTGCATGCTCGGTGATGGTCGCGCGCACGAGATCGCCGTCGAGGCGGGTCCCGGCGTCGAGCAATTCGGCCAGCGACAACTTTGGTTGCAGGCCGAGCTGGAACGCGACATCGCCGAACTGCACGTCGAGATCGATCAGACACGTTTGGCGGCCGCGCGCCGCCTCGCGTTCGGCGAAACGGAGCGCGAGCTGCGACATCAGCGCGGTCGCGCCGACCCCGCCGTCGCTCTTGATGAAGCTGATCAGCTTCGCATTGGTCACCGCCGCCGCTTCCGAGCTGCGGTTCATCTGCTCGATCAGCGGCGCCAGCGAAGTCTCGACGTCGTCGAACTTCAGCGGCAACGGCACCACGTCGTGCGCGCCCGAGCGGATCAGCGAGCGCACCAGCGCCAGCGGCGGCTCATAGGATGCGGCGATCAGCGGCGTTTCGACCGCGCTCGCGAGCTTCTGAAAGCGCTTGACAGAGGCCGCGCTGTCGGCGTCGACCTGGATCACGGCAGCCGCCGCGCCGGCGAGCTCTTCCGGGTTGATCCAGTCGGACGCCGGAAGGATGTTGAGGGTAATCGGCAAGCCCGCGACGCGCGCCGTCGCAAGCTCCGCCGCGTCGCCCTCGGCTCCGCTCATGTACAGATGCACCGCCGCTTCGCGCTTGGTCGGCTTCCAGTTGAGGGCCGTTTCGTTGGGTGTGATGAGGCTCAAGATGGCACCTTAGTTCGAGTCTGCGCCGACTTGGTCTTCGGCGGTGAGGGAAGTGGTGAACGTTGGCATCGTGATCGACGCCAACAGAAAGCCGGTGATCGGCGTGAATTGCAGACCGGACACCTGGAGAGTGACGAGCGGAGACAAATCGGGCTCCGTCGGATTGCCAGCATAGCCGAGGCCCGAGCTCGAATAGATGACTTTCAGGTTCGACGGGACTGTCTCGGGCATGAACGCGTGGAGCCGATCGAAGAGATTCTGGAACGCGGTGTTATTTGACGTTCCCAAGGTCGGGCACGGGCTCGTCGTACACGAGCAGGATACCGTGGCCGCTGCGACTGTGCCGGCACCGGAGCAAGTTACTTTCCCGAAGTCGGAGGCGGGGATTGCATCGCCCTGGGTCAAGCCGCCGACGCCCAGATAGCTGCTGCTGAGACCAGCATCCATCGGGTCGGTGACTACGGCGAATCTGGCGCCCATTTGCAGCGCTTTTTCTGCGCGATTGTAGGTCCATAGCCAGCGACCGGCGTCGACCATTCCAAGGAGCAGGACGAGCAACAGCGGAAGCACGAGAGCGAACTCTGCCGCGGATGCCGCCGTGCGGTCTTGGAGGAGCCTGCGGATCATATGCCGGTCACCGCGGCTTGAGATGCCGCATAAAGGTTCAATCCGAAACCGGAAAAACCATAGCTTCCCAGAATGGAACGGTAAGGGACGGTGGCGCTGACGGTTACAACCTGCGCGCATCCATTCGCGGTGTCGCCATCGCATGTCCCGCCGAAGCGGCTGCGGTAGATGCCGAGCATGTCCTGGCTATCGACGGACGCTGCACAGCTGACGCTCAGCGTGACATCGGGTGCGGTGATGTTCGGAGTGAGCACCGTCGTGCCGCTGGTGTATCCATACATGACTACGTTTTGAGTGTCGCCCACAACCGTGCCGCCGGGAGAGCCGCTGCAGCTCGTGTAGTTGGTGAAGCTTTGCCGCGCCGCGAAGCGCGCGCCGTCGCGCACCGCTTTGACCAGCGTGTGCTCATCCATGAAATAATTGCCGAGCTCGACCGAGCCGAACATGATGATCAGCAGGAGCGGGGCAACGAGCGCCATCTCGACCGCGGCGGAGGCAGAGGCATCGCTGGCCAGGAGACGCAGAAGCCCCCTCATTTCAGCAGGTACGGGACCTGATGAACGATGACCTGGTTGGCGTTCGCGCCGCCGCCGTTCACCGTTTCGCCGATGATTTCGACATAGATGTCGCCGTCGTTGGTGCGCGCGCGCTGGAGCGAAGGTTCGACAAGGAAGACGTCGATCCACTTCTCGACCGGTACATCGGTCGAATTACCCTTCACGTTGTTGGCGAGGCAATTGACCACCGCCACGGAAATGCGGCGGCGATCGGGAGTCGTGGCAGCCGGGACCTGACCGCTGCCATATCCTTGCGAGGCGCTGCACTGCGGCTCGCCATAGGACACCAGCGTGCTTCCACTCGCGCTAGGGCTGCGCGCGCCAAGGACCGTCAGCCCGTCGATCGACTGATCGCGATGCGCAATCTCCCACGCGTAGACGTTGTAACGGCTCGCATAATTGGGATTGGGCTGGCTCGTGCCGGCAATGTTCCTCGAAACCGACGGCGACAGCCCAGTGTCGGTCTGCCAATCGCTCGAAGTCCAGTAAGTACCCGCGGCCTGGCCGCTGCTGCCGATGCTGGTCCGCACATAGTTTGTGCGGAAATAGGCGTCGGCGTCCCAATTGCCGTCGCCCATGCGGCCGCCCGCGCAGCTGCCGTCGTTGCTCACCGCATGACATTCGTCGCGCGGATGCCCCATGGCGCTGGGAGTCGTGGTTGTCGGCAGAGCAGCCGCAGTTGTCGGAACGTTCTGACCGTAATATCCCGTTCCGCTCGTATCGAGCTGCCAGCCATTCCCGTTGTTGACGAACTTGCACTGATTTCCGTTGGCCGGCCGGCGAACGTCTTTCACGCTGTTGATGGACGCGGAGCAAGAGCCGCCGGTCGGGCAGGACGTGTTCCCGTTCTGGTAGATATCGAAGCGGGTGTTGAGCGCATCCGTGACCGTTGTGGTCGCGCCGGGCTTGGTGTCGACCCCGTCAGCAGAGACGCACTCGCCTTGCGGAACATTCCACCCGAGGCCCTCACGGAGATCGGGCGCTCCGCTGACGCCCGTCTGCGTGTCGAGATAGCCAAAGTTGCCCGGCGACCAGCCGCCGCTGCCATTGCCGACGGCCGTGAGTCTCAATCCATCGCCGATGTAATTGGCCGCGTCGAAGCTGGTATTCGTCCCAGTCTCTTCCGGGTTGCAGATCATCACCGGCGGCATCTTGCAGATCGCCGAGCTCAGCGTAGCCACCGCCTGCGCGTTGATGTCGCCGGAGTTGAACGCGGCGACGATCGGCGTCAGCGCATAAACCGCCTGCCGCGGAGTGATCGACACGATCACTACTTTGGCATTTGAATCGTCGGTGGCGGGGTCGCCCGGCGTGTCGGTCGCCTGATCATAGGATTGATAGAATTGGATCGCCGAATTGCCGTCGCAATCGGTCACGCCGCTCGTCGGCACCTCGACGCTCGGCCCCAGGCTGTCGTTGGAGAAGAGCGTCTGGTTCGACAACAAACTGGACGCCGCGGCGGCCGCGCGCGCGCAGGCGCCGGTCTGCCGATCCAGCTGGCTTGCCGCGGCGAGCGCCGCCTGATCCGCTGCATCCTGCAGCTCGGTATGCATTGAGGCGACCCGCGCATAGTCGAACGCAATACCGCCCGCTGCGATCAGCGCGGTTAGCGAAAGAGCGACGGTCGGCGCGACCGCGCCGTCAACGTTCCTCCACAGCCATCGCACCGAGCGCATCACTGCGATCCATCCTTATTGAGGTCCACCGGAACCCATGCCGGCGCCCGATCCACCGGCGCCCGAGCCGCTGCTCGTTCCCATGTTCTCCGGTTGCTTGACCTTGCCGGTGCGGTAGCGCTGCACCGCCTGCGCGCCGACGTCGCCGTTGCTTCCGGGCTTGGCCGAATCCGCCGTGTAGGCGGGAGCCGGATTGATGGTCTGGACCGCCTTGTCGTAGGCGACCGCCTCGCCGAATCCCGCATCCTCGTCGCCGATGTGCGTGTTAGCGGTATTGCAGGCCGCGAGCGCGGCCGCGGCGGCAGCGACGATCCACAGGCGCTTAGAGGACATGGCCGTAGTCCTTTTCGAAACCGGAGGGCTGCTTCGCCTGCGCGAGGCCGCCCGAACCGCCGACCGGCGCCGGAGGCGGCGGTGGAGGCACGACCGATGGCGTGACGAACGGCCGCGCCGCGGGCGGCACGCCGGTGTCGGTGCGCCCGTTGATCAGCAGGTCGGCCTCGTTCGGCGGACCGACGCGGTCGGTCGGCGCCTTGAGCGCGCCTTCCGGCACCGGCCGCACCAGGTGCGGCGTGACGATGATTACGAGCTCGTCTTCCTGGTGCTGGAAGCCGGTCGAGCGGAACAAAGCGCCGATGATCGGGATCGAGCCGAGCAGCGGGATCTGACGCACCGTGTCCTGGAAATCCTTGCGGATCAGGCCGGCCATGGCGAAGCTTTCGCCGTCGCGGATTTCCAGCGTCGTCTTCGCGCGGCGGGTCTGGAGGCCGGGGATGGTGAGATTGTTGATCACCACCGACGCGGTCGGGTCGATCGAGCTGACTTCGGGCTCGACGACGAGGTTGATGACTCCGTCGGCAAGCACCGTCGGCGTGAAGGAGAGGCTCACTCCGAATGGCTTGAACTGGACACTGATCGCGGTTCCGTTCGTGCCGCTGCCTTGCGACACGGGGATCGGGAACTCGCCGCCCGCGAGAAAGCTGGCGGTTTCGCCCGAGAGCGCGATCAGGGTCGGCTCGGCGAGCGTGGTGATCGCACCCTTGTTCTCGAGCGCGTCCAAGGTGACGTTGAAGTTGGCGCCGAACGCACGGAACGTGCGCGAGATGATCCCGAAGCTGTCGGTGATCGCACCGTGCTTGAGCACGCCGAGCCCGGTGGTCGGGTCGGGCGTCAGGCTCGCGCCGCCGCCGCTGATCCCCTGGAGCTTGCCGGTGTCGCCGAGCACGCTCCAGTTGAGCCCGATCTGCGCGAGCGCGGAACGCTTCACCTCGGCGAAGCGGACGTCGAGCATCACCTGCTGCGCGCTTCCGAGCGAGAGAAGGTTGACGACCTTGCCCGGTGCGTAGGTGTCGGCGATCTGCACCGCGCGGTCGGCGTCGACGGCGTTGCGTACCATGCCTTCGAGCACGACCGAGTCGTTGGACATGCTCGCGGCGATGTCGTCGCCAGGGAGCAGATCGGCGAGCTGGCGCTTGAGGCCGACGACGTCGGGACCGACGACCACATCGACCACAGCGATCAAATGATCGCCGGCGTAGAGCGTCAGGCTGGTCGTGCCGGTCTTCTTGCCGAGCACATAGACCGACGTATCGCTGATCGGGACGATGTCGGCGATGTCGGGATTGCCGATCAGCGCCTTGGTGTAGGGCCGGTCGACGCGGAGCACCTGGCTTTTGTTGACCGGGACCTGCAGCTCGCCCGCGCCGACGTTGGTCGCGACGCTGACCTGCGCCGATGCGGGCTGCGCGGCGAGCAGCGCCCCGACTGCCGCCGCGCAAAGCGCAAAGTGTTTCATGTTTCTAGCGGCCATATCCCCCCACCTTCACCTGGTCGCTCTTGGTACCGCGATAGACTTCGATCTGCTTGCCCATGTCGACCGGCGCGACCGGCTTGGGCGGCGTCCAGCGGCGCGTCGGTCGCGGCGCGACCGCCGCGACCGGAGCTGGCTTGGGCGCAGCGGCGAAGCTGCCGACCACCGCGGGCGCGGGATACCGGGCACCGCCGTACATGTTGTACCGAAGGTCGTTCATGCTGACGGTCTCGACCACCGGATTGCTCGGCTCTCCGGGTTTGCGCAGCACGAGGCTGAGACTTCCCGCCGCTTCGCCGAGCGCGAGCTTCTGCGCATCGATCGGCGCGACTTCGAGAGTCGCGGTGCGCGCGGAAATCGGCTTGCCGTCCGCGTCCTTCGCCTGCTGACCCATCGCGATCACGTTGATATTCTGGAGGAGCACGTCCGTGACTTCGCCGGCATTGCCGTCGCCAGGCGGGGTGCGCGTGATGAGCACGTCGACATGGTCGTTCGGCTGGATGAAACCGGCGACGCCAGAAACGTCGTTGATACGCACCGTCGCCGCGCGCATGCCGTCCGGCAGAAGCGCGGAAATCGACGCCCCCTGCCCTTCGGCGGAAATCTTGTCCTTAAGAATCGGCTCGTTGGTCGCGATCTGCGTCAGCGCCTGGCGCTTCTTGCCGTCCGGTAGCAGCAGCTGGGCACTAGTGAACGCGCCGGGCGGAATACTGGTATTGGGATAATCGACGAAGCGGACCTTGTCCGGCGTGATTTCCGTCCCGTAGGCCATCGGCACTCGAGCGACGGCGATCTTCGTCGTTCCGCCTGCATAAGCCTGCGTCTGCGCATGATTGAGATACGAGTTCGCGATGAACACCGCGACCAGCCCCAGAACGATCGCGCCCGCAAGCGCGATCAATGTTTGACGTGACATCATAGTCCGTCCCCCCGGCCGCGGATTCTACCCTAAGTTCGAGTCTCGCGTAAGCCACTGATTAACAAGGCAGCGGGTCAGCCGCCGAAAATGGTTGGAGCCGCCACCGAAGTGACGGCTCCAGGTCTAAGCTCAGCTGCAAGAGTGACCCTCGCTGCTGATGCACGCATCCGTGCGGTTTATCGAATTCCCGATCGTCTGGCCGAGCGCGAAGGCTGCGACCGCGAGCGCGGAACCGACAATCGCGAGGATCAACGCATACTCGGCCGCGGAAGAACCGGATTGGTCCTTGAGCATCTTGATGAACAAAGTCATCGAGCTTCCTTTCTGCGTGATCCTACACGACCTTTCTTAGCAGGTTCCGCCCTTGGTGCTGATGCAGGTGCTCGCCGAGTTCATCGCATTCGCGATGGTGCTGCCGAGCGTGATCGCCGCAAGCGCAATCGCCGAGCCGACAATCGCCAGGATCAGCGCATATTCCGCCGCCGACGCACCGGACTCGTCCTTCAGCATACGAATGAAGGTAGTCATCATCTTATTCCTTCCACATGACCCATGCCCCCCCGTGGGCACGGTTTCGCGCTGCGCGTGGACCGGAGGAAGTTACGCTGAACACGGCCGCGGACCCGGTTGGAACCGAGTTAAGTTTGAGCCCGCGGCTGTTGCCCCCCGAGCGCTCAGCTGTTCAACGGCTGCGACTCGGTTAACATATTGTCAACCAGAGTTTTTTGATTCCTGTTAAGAATCGGCTTCAAACCAGACTCAGCTAAACATCTGAAAAACATCGCTTTTTGAAATCGGTCCGAAGGAGAAAAAATTAACTTTCGATTCGTCCCATTTTTGGACGCCCTGTCGTCTGCGAGCCACAATTTTCCACAGCGCAAGGGTCGGAATTCGTTACGATTTTGCAACTGAAACGAATCGGAAGATAAGGTTCGGCGAGAGCCGATGACCGGGGGGGTAAGCATGTCCACGCTGGCGAGCGGCAGCTGGTTGACGCCCGAGCGCATCCGCCGGGTCGCGGCGATTTACGGCGCGGGATCGGTCGCTCTGCTGCTGTGGCTGGCATTCACGGCGCACGGGACGCTCGACTGGCTCGGCCGGCCGCTGGGTACCGATTTTTCCGACGTATGGGCCGCGGGCAAGTTGGCGCTCGACGGCCACGCCGCGGATGCGTGGACCTGGAGCAAGCATTTCGCCGTGCAGCGTGCGGTCCACGGCCCCGGTCTCAGCGAACTTTACGCCTGGCACTATCCCCCGCCGTTCCTGCTGGTCGCTTCCGTCCTCGCGTTGCTTCCTTATCTTCCCGCGCTGATTGCGTGGCAGCTCGTCACGCTCGTTCCGTTCACGGTGATGCTGCAGCGGGTCATGCCGGGACGCGACACCCTACTCCTGACGCTCGCGGCACCGGTCACGGTCATCTGCCTGACGCAGGGACAGAACGGATTCCTGACGGCATTGCTGATCGGCAGCGGCCTGATGCAGCTCGACCGCCGCCCGTGGGTTGCGGGGCTGCTGTTCGGATGTCTGGTCTACAAGCCGCAGTTCGCGGTCATCCTGCCGGTGATGCTGCTTTGCGGGCGGCACTGGCGGGCGATCGGCGGTGCATGCGTCTCGGCGGCGACCCTGATCGCGCTGACGCTCGTCCTTTGGGGATGGCCGGTGTGGCAGGCGTTCATCGATAGCCTGCCGCTCACGCGATCGCTGATCATCGAGCAGGGCGCAGCGGGCTTCTACAAGATCGTCAGCCCCTTCGCCGCGGTGCGGCTGTGGGGCGCATCGATTGCGGTCGCCTATGCGGTGCAGACCTTTTTCACCGCAGGCGCGCTCGCCGCAGTTTTCGCCATGTCGCTTCCGTCCAAGAACGCCGCGCTCCGGAATGCCATTGTCTGCGCTGCGGCCGCGGCCGCGACGCCGTACGTGCTCGACTACGATCTCGTGTTGCTGCTCCCCGCGCTCGCGTGGCTCTACGCAGACGGACGGCGGCACGGTTTCCGCAGCTGGGACGCAACGGCGATGGCTGCAGTTTGGATCGCGCCGCTGTTCGGTCGCGCGGTCGCGCAGCTCGCCTACGTCCCGCTCGACCTCATAGCAGCCTTGGCCGTCGGCGCGCTCGCCTTGCGGCGAGGGCTAGGCGGCTACCCGGTGCCGATAGGTGACATTCACCCGCGCCGATAGCAAGAGGTACGGCAGCCACAGAGCCATGCTGATCAGCACCTTCTTCACGTTGCC
This sequence comes from Sphingomonas sp., assembly GCA_025980335.1. GTDB lineage: Bacteria > Pseudomonadota > Alphaproteobacteria > Sphingomonadales > Sphingomonadaceae > Sphingomicrobium. The sequence goes on from JAICXO010000019.1 coordinate 16,456, forward strand.
GGTCAGCAAATGCTGGAGAGCGACGGCCACGTTCGCCGGCACGTGAGTCGCGCCAACCATCTGCGCCGTGACGAGCTGCATCGCGAGATCGGCGAGCCAGATCGCAACCAGCAACCGCGGGAATAGAGGCACACGCCGAAGCGCCGCGACGAAGGCGATCATGTAGAGACTGCTGAACGCGACGACGTCGAACGTCATTGCGAAGTGCAGAACCGACAGCCAGCGCGGCGCGTCGACGGGAATCGGCGGCATCGCGGCAAAATACTCCGCGGCGCGGACCGGCACGTTGAGCATCATTCCGACGATCAGCGAGACCATCACGCCGCGCGCGCCGTACAGCCGGTGCTTCTCCGCTTCGGCGCGGCTCACCGTCCGCCACCGCCCAACGCGCGAGAGACGGGTCGCCGGCTGCGGCTGCAGATGTCCGTCGGCAAACCAACGCGATGCGAGCAGGGTCGACGCAAACGGTGCGACGACCAACAGGAAGTAGGAAGCAAAGGTGGAGAGGCTGGCGATGGGCGCCGCATGCGGTGCCAGCGCGATCCGCGCAGCCGACGCGAGTCCGGCAATCACGAGCCAATATTTGAGGATGACGTCGAGGCGGCTGTCGATCGTCAGCAGCAACGCTGCCGATCGCGAGCTCATCCGGTTACTCAAACGACTGAACATCGGGGCGGCATCCTCCTGCCTGCTCAGCGCCTACCCCGTGCACGATTGCGATATGGTAAATGACCCTGCCCGGCCGAGGTTCCCTAAAGCGGTGCGCTCACGTCCGCGCGCGCGAAACGATGGCTGCGTCCCGAGGCCGAAATGCGGCCAAGCAGAACGTGCAGCGCGTACCAGATTGTCACCGCTCCTGCGCCGCCGACGATTCCGTCGACCGCATAATGCCAGCCGAGCGAGATCGAGAGCATGAAAATCAGCGTCGCGGCAATCGCCATCGGAACGATCCAGCGCCGCGCGAAAATAGCAACAGCGATGACCATCCATGCCGTCGTTGCGATGTGCAGCGAAGGCATCGCCGAAATTCCCGCCGCCGGTCCGAACCGCGCTCCCGAATAGACGTGCCAGAGGTAGTCGGCGAGCTGCGCAGTCTCGCGCGCGGACACGAGTCCGGAGAAAGCATCGCCATAGCCCAACCTTGCGTAAAAGACCGGACCGGCCGCGGGCATGAGCGTGTGAACGACGGGCCCGAACACCGACCAGAGAATGAAGTAGGTCAGCATCACCGCGCTCTTCTCGGCGGAGGCGGGACTCCACAGCACTTTCAGCAGAGTCAGGATCATCAGGGCGAACCACGCCCGATGATAGAAGATCGCCATGGGATAGGTGTTAAGCCAGCCCAGCAGCCGCCACGGATCGGTGCCGAAAATCCTGCGATCGATCGAGGCGAGATACGGATCCGCCCAGAACGGCACCAGGTAGTTGAGGAGCGGCTTGATCCACATGAAGGCGATCATGTTGACACCCGTCAACACCATGCAGCCGCCCACGAACAGCAACCGTGCGCGATGCTTGGAAAGGAACCCCAGCCAGTAGGCGATCGGGTGATCGGCGCCACGCAGCATCATGCCGATGGTTGCAACGAGAACCATGACGCATGCCATTGCGCCAGCGGCGACCATCCACATCGGGAGCAGCAGTAACGCCGGCACAATGCCGGAATAATCGGGGATTTTGATCAGCGCGAACGCGGCAGAGGCGAGCGTCAACAACACGCCCGGTATCACCCACTCGCGTTCGCTGTTAATCTTGTCCCCCACGCGGCGGTGGTATCATGAGCAGATGAATCGTCCAATGTCCTCAACGTGATGACGCTTCCATTGCAAGACAGTCCAGCGGACTGGCCGAGCAAAGATAAGCCGGGACCGGTCCGCCTTGCCTGGGTGCTGGCATGGTCGATTGGAGCGCTTGCCTGCGCGACGGTTCTCTACGCGGCGTGGCACACCTTCACTGCCGCGCCGAGGATCGATTTCGTCAGCTTCTGGGCCGCGGGCCGGCTTGCAATCGAAGGCAAGGGTGCGCTCGCCTACGACCTCGATGCGCATCGGGCGATGGAGCTGACGTTTATCGACCTGCGCGGTTTCATGCCATTTGCATACCCGCCGCCGTTCCTGCTGCTCGTCGCTCCACTGGGCTTCCTGTCCTTCCCGCTTGCTTTCGTCGCCTGGCTGATCGCGACGGGCGCATTCTACGTCGGGACAACGCGCCGGCTTGCGCCGCTACCTTCCTCCGTGGTTTTATCGTCCGTCTTCTCGAATGCGCTGGTCGGGCAGAACGGTTTTCTGTTCACCGGCCTGTTCGCCTGCGCGGTCGAGGCGCTGCGCGCGCGGCCATTCCTCGCTGGAATGTTGTTCGGCTGCTTTGTCCTGAAACCGCAGCTCGCGCCGCTCATTCCGGTCGCGCTGATTGCTGCGCGCGCGTGGCGTGCGATCACGGGTGCGGCGCTGTCGTCGGTGCTCCTTTTGTTGCTGGGCATGCTCGCGTTCGGACTGGATTCCTACGTCGCGTGCCTCCGGATCATGAGCGAGTTCGGCCGCTTCGTTTCGCAGGGCAGCTGGCCGTGGACCGAGATGGCGAGCGTGTTCGCCTTCGCGCGCTATTTCGGAGTCCCGCAGGGAATCGCATTCGCGGTCCAGCTCGCGGCTGCTGCGGCGGCGGCGGTGCTCACGTGGCGCGCCTGGGCGTCGGCCCGCGAGTCACGCGCGGCGGTGCTCGCCGCTGCGACGATCCTCGTCCCGCCCTATCTCTTCACCTACGACGCGCTGTTCCTGGTCGTGCCGTTCGCATGGATGCTCCAGCATGGGCAGAAGCGCGCGGCCGTGCTGGTGTGGATCGCGTGCATGCCGCCGTTGCTGTTCTACTTCCACCTGTATCGGGGGCCGAACACCGTGCCGATCGCTGCGATCCTGTGCCTGTGGAGCATCAGCCGTGCGGGGTCCACGGAGACGAGCCGGGAAGCGCTTCAGCCGATCTGTTCACGCACGACGTAAAGCGGGCGCTGCTTCGTTTCGACGAGGATGCGGCCGATATATTCGCCGATGATCCCAAGCGAGAGCAGCTGCAGCCCGCCGAGAAACAGAATTGCGACGATCAGCGATGCATAGCCCGGAACGTCGATGCCGAAGATCAGCGTCCGCGTCACGATGAAGCCCGCGTAAGCGAGCGCGAGCGCGGCGATGGTCACGCCGATATAGCTCCACACGCGCAGCGGCATTGTGGAGGTCGCGGTGATCCCGTCGAGCGCGAACGTCCACAGCTTCCAGTAGTTGAACTTGGTGGTTCCGTGCTGTCTTGGCTGGCGGGCGTATTCGACCGACGCCTGGCGGAAGCCTGCCCAGGCGAACATGCCTTTCATGAAGCGGCTGCGCTCGGGCATCGAGCGGATCACGTCGACGACCTTGCGATCGAGCAGGCGGAAATCCCCCGCATGCTCGGGGATTTTGTCGTTGCTGAGGCGATTGTGGGCGCGGTAGAACAGGTGCGCGGTGATGCGCTTGGCGGCGCTGTCTCGCTCACGGTTGGAGCGGACACCGAACACCACCTCGAATCCCTCGCGCCATTTCTCGAGCATGGCGGCGAGCGCTTCGGGCGGGTCCTGGAGGTCGACGTCCATCGGGACCACCGCGTCGCCGAGCGCGTGGTCGAGCCCCGCCGAAAGTGCGGCTTCCTTGCCGAAGTTGCGGGAGAAGGACAGGACGCGGACGCGTTGGTCGGCGGCGTTGGCGCTCCGCAGCAGCTCGAGCGAGCAATCGGTGCTCCCGTCGTCGACGAACAGGATCTCGAAGCTGTCCGCAGCCGCGTCGTCGAGCGCGGTGACGACGCTCACGACCCGCTCGAGAAAGACCGCGATTGCCTCCTCTTCGTCCCTCACCGGAACGACGATCGAGAGCACGGGTGTCGGCAGGCACAATCGCGCCGCGGACTGGCGGATGTCGGTTTCGAAGGTCATCGCCTCAGCTCGCGCCGCCGGCGAGCAGCAGCTGCCGAAGCTGGTCCTGGAACTGCGCGAGCTTCGCGCCCTCGAGCTGGCCGGGGCCGCCGCCGATCTCCTTGACCGACAGCGGGTTCACCGGACGGCCGTTCTTCATCACTTCGAAGTGGAGGTGCGGGCCGGTCGAGAGGCCGCTCGACCCGACATAGCCGATCACCTCGCCGCGGTGGACGAGCTCGCCGGCATAGGCCGCGATCCGGCTCATGTGCCCGTATTTGGTCTCGATCCCGCCGCCGTGGACGATCTGCACCGCGCGGCCGTAGCCGCCGGCCCAGCCCGCGCTCACCACCCTCCCGTCGGCGGCAGCGACGATCGGCGTGCCCGCGGGCGCGCCGAGGTCGACCCCGGCGTGGAACCGCTCGTAGCCGAGGATCGGGTGGAAGCGCTCGCCAAAGCCCGACGTCAGGTGCCCGTGGACCGGCATGTCCATCGCCGCACCGCCCTCGCCGCCGACGCCGTCGGCATTGACCCAGATGACGTGCGTGCCGTCCGTCCATTTCATCAGCTCGACATCGGCGCGCGCGACGCGGTCCATGCCGGCGTAGAGCAGCTGGCCGAGGCTCCCGTCCGGGTTGCGCTGGAGGACGAGGTCGAACTTGTCATCGACGCTGAGCCCGTCGGCGAGCGGGATCGCGCGGGCGAGAAGCGCGACATAGTCGCGGCCCTGGCGCTCGGGCACGCCCGCGGCGATCAGCGAGGCGGAGAGGTCGGGACCGACGAGGCCGGTGAAGCGGCGGGTCGCCGGGTCCGAGTCGGCCTGGGCGGACAGCGGAGCGGCTGCGGTTGCAGCGAGCGCGGCGGAGTGCTGCTGCGGCTTGGGCGCGGAGGCGGCGGCGGCGCGGGACGGCGGAGCGGCGGAGGGAAGCGCGATGGCAATGGCGACGGCCAGCACCGCGGTGCCCGCCAACCCGCCTGCGACGAGCGTTTGACCCGCAGTCACTCGACGCGCGAGCGCCCACGTCACGCCGCCCGTCAGGCGCGCGCCTTCACCCTCGTCGGTCGCGAAATGCGATGCCGCCCAAATTCGCACAGCCGCTTGCCCCCCAAAAAAAAGGCGTCGGCTCGGTTCCACGCGCATTTTCGCGCGGGCAAGGGTGTGAGGTCAAGGGGGGTTGGCGAGGGAGCGTCTATTTGTGGGAGGGGAACTCGTATGAGGGTGGCGTGAAGATCAGCGCGGGATACTGGCGCTGCTTCAGGCGTGGCACCGCAGCGAGCGAATAATCCGCGAAGCCGAGCAGGAGCGTCGGCAGCTTCCCGAACTTCCCGCGAAAAAGCCGTGCCCTTTGCACCTCCCACGCGGAGTAGCCCAGCCCACGCAGGAACGAGAATGAGGGAGAGGTGCCGCTCGCGCGATCGACAACTTCCGCCCACTGCTCCATCATGAGGACCGGTCCGTGCGTCCGCAGCGTCTGCTCAAGCCCTCTGAGCACCGCCTCTTCGGCGCCTTCGACATCGACTTTGATGAATCCGACCCGCACCTGGGGCTCGATCGTCTCGTCGCCGACCACCAGTTCGACTGTGGATCGGCGCGCGACGATCGGCTTCTTCGCCAGCTCCGATGTGCTTGCTCCGCCCAGGTTGATCGGATCGAACTCTAATGTCGCCATGCAATTGCGGTCGGAAAGCCCGACCGGCTTGATCTCGACATTCGAAATCTCGTTCAGATCGAGATTAATCTGGAGCAGCGACCGCGCCAGCGGATTAGGCTCGAACGAGATCACGCGTTCGAAAATGTCCGAGAAGAAGAGGCTGTGATTGCCGATGTTCGCGCCGACATCTACTGCCACTTGGCGTGTAGCTTGGATTATATCGATTACGCGATCGCGAACGAATTCCAGGATGTCGCGCTCGTAGAGTTGTTCGGCTCTAATCTCGTCGCTGACATGATCCCCAATAATCGAAACCATCGGCCGTTCACGGCTGAAATCGGGCTTGCGCCGCCGAAGAGCGCGCCCGGCCATCCATTCCCGGAAGTAGCTCAGCCTGTTCAGGCGGCGGCGGTATCGACGCGACCCCATCTATGCCGTTCTCCGCCGCCGGGAAAAAATCGCAAGCAGCGACGTGTCGATCCCGGTCGCGCGGAGCGCAAGCCACCAGTGGAGGATTGACCAGACCAGGATCGCCGCCGTCAATGCAGCGACCGCGCCGGGGGCGCCGAACGCGGGAATCAACGCTAGCCCTAGACCGACCTGCACGACCATCGTGACCGCCTGCGCGCCGATCCGGCTCTTCATGTCGCCGGTCATGGCGAGGAGAAGCGGCGCCGCTCCCGTCGCGGCATTCACCACTTGCGCGATCCCGATCCAGACAATCAGCCACTGGTATCTGATGAACTCAGGCCCAAAGGCACGCAGGATATAGGGTGACGCGATGACGATCGCTGCGACAATTGTCGTAGTCGCCAGCGCGGATGCAAGCGCGGATCGGCCGACGCGCCGTTGGAGCGCGACCTGGTCATCCTCCTCCCACGAATGCACGATCTTGGGTGCGAGCGCCGTCTCGATCGCTTCATTGGCGAGCATCATGAGCGGCGCGAGCTTGGCGATCGGCTGGTAGAGCCCCGCTTCACGTGGCCCGGATAGCCACCCCAGCAGCAGGGTCCCAATTTCCGTCCCGAGGATTCCGAAAAGGGCGATGGCGAGGAACGGAAGCGATTGCGCCAGCCATTGTGCCTGATTCGTGGCTTCTGCCCTCGTGCGTGGAAGACGGCTCAAATAGCGACCCAAAATCACGGCTGAAACCGCGAGCGACGTCGCCAGGGCGATCACCACCACAAAGATGACGAGGGATGGAGTGACCGCCCATCGCCCGAGGAAGAGCAAGCCGATCAACAGCGAGGTGACGATCCACCGCACCACATCCATCGGAATCTGTGCGGCGACGACACTGCCGCTGCCGAGAATGAGTCCGCGTAGAAGCAGGTGAAGTGCGAAGAGCGGCACTGCGAGCGACCCGAGCAGCAGCGCCCTTTGATACGGACCGGGTAGAAGCGACGCGCCGGCCATGGCGAAAGCCGATACCACTGAGACGATGATGACCGTTCGCATAGCCCAGAGGGCGAAGACCGTCAGCTCATTCCATGACTTGCGCGCCGAGACTAACGCGACCTCCCGAACTGCGAGCTCGTTTGTGCCGAACAAAGCTAAGGTCGCAATGACCGTCGCCAGCGAGATCGCAACAGCGACAATGCCGTAGCCATGAGCCCCGAGTAGCCGGGCGGCTAACACCGCAAAAAGGAAGCCGCACCCAAGGCGGAAGAGCTTTGTAAGGAGGCTACCGATGGACTGCCGCGCCATCGGTCCTATTACCGACGGCGCAAGTGTCCCTTTTAGGACGTTGAGTTTGCCGTCCAAGTTCAGGTTGCGGCTCCCGTAATCCTAACGGGAGCGTACTCGTGCCACTGGAAGCCCATCACGGCTGCGATCTTGCCCAGTGATCGACACCATTTTGCCAGAATCCATAGGCGTCTAGACGGGAGCATCAACAATAATGCACCGACAGGTGCGCTCACGAGCAGCGCTGCAGCCTTTGTAAGCGACACCAGTAATCCCCTGGTGTCACCCCGATGTCGCCGAATCCGCGTGTCGGTGTGGCCGAGGCTGAAGGCTCTTCGAAGAATCCAGCTCCGTCGCAATCGGCTCGCGTGAATGACTTCAAATGCTTCGGCCCTCGGCGCCCACGCGAAACGGAACCCAAATTCTCGGACGCGGAGCAAAAACTCATGGTCTTCGCCGCCGGTCAGTCCAAAGCAAGGGTCGAAATTGGGCCAACCCCGCGCTGCTAACGCAGAGCTACTGATGAGTATGTTTCCCGCTCCGCGGACGATCGACAGAAAACCTTCGCAGTGGTCTGGTGCGGCAAACAGGCCGCTATTTCGCATTGATCTTGAAGCCGGATGCTCGAAATCAGGCTTGACCGGGCCCGCCACAACGTCTGCCGCGAATTGCTGCTCCGCTCGGAGCAATTCGCTTAGCCAGCTTGGGGTTGCCACCTCATCGTCGTCTAGCATGGCGACAAAGTCCACGCCAGTTTCGCGAGCGCGTTGCAGGATAGCGTTGCGCGCTGCGGAAATTCCGGGCTCATCCACAATTTGGCACGTGACCGGCCAGCGAAATCCAGGCGCAAGCTCTTGACAGACCTGCTGCGCCTCCTGCCCGTACGGGTCATTATCTGCGACGAAGACTTCGATGCGTTCGTCGTCGACATCCTGTTGCAATTCTAGAGACGCCAGCAGCTTGCGAAGGCCGTCCGGCCTTCGAAAGGATGGAATACCGATCACAATGGATTTCGGCGGCACCGGCATTCGATTGGTATCGCCCGAACTTCAAGCGGCTACAAGCACCTGCCCTTGCTGAGGCGGCACCGTTCATTAGTGTTGGCTCATGCGCAGGAGCAAGCAGACCCAGACCGATGTGGCCACGAAGCTCGCCAAGTCTCTTCCACAAGCGTTCCGGCCGCCACTCCGCCGGCTGTGGTCGGGCTGGCAGAAGCGAAAGGTTCTTCGAAGTCGGATACCGAAAGAACGGCCGCATCACATGCTGCCCGGCGAACTCTTGGTTTCTCTAACGTCCTACCCGCCGCGCTTCCCGACCTTGCACCTGACGCTGCGGTCCTTGCTGTTGCAATCCGTTCGGCCCAATGGCCTGATCCTGTGGATAGCTCATGCCGATATGCCGCTGCTGCCGACGAAGGTCCGCGATCTAGAAGATTTTGGTTTGGAGATAAGGGAATGCGATGATCTGAAGTCTTACAAGAAGCTCGTGCCCGCGGTCGAGCGTTTCCCTCACGCCTTCATGGTCACAGCCGACGACGACCTTTACTATCCGCCCGATTGGCTTCGCCTTTTGACCGAGGGATTCTCCGCCGAGGAACCTGCGATCCTCGCCCGACGTGCCGTTCGAATGAAGCGCTCGTCGGGAGGATTGGCGCCGTTCAAGAACTGGGAGCATGATGTACAAGACGAGCGTGCCCGAGAGCCGTCGAACGATTTGATGCCCGAAACCGGGGCGGGCGCCCTCTTTCCACCTGGTGCTCTGTCCCCGATCGTCACGGATCGTGCTTTGTTTGAACGCCTCGCACCAACCGGTGATGATCTTTGGTTCTATTGGTGCGCACGATTGGCGGGCACGCCGGTCAGGAAGGTGGGCGACAGCCTGGTAGTAACCGGGTGGTCCGGTTCGGGCGCTTCCGCGTTATGGAATGAAAATCAACTCGGTCGGAACGACGAAATGATCCTCGCGCTAGCACGCGAGTTTGGCGTGGATCTGCTGAAATTGCCTTAATTCATTCCTTCACCGCAATTAGCGACTTCGTCAGTCCGGCGAAGCGCTCGCGCTCTAATCTAGCGTCCGGAAACAGCGCGCGCATCTGACCGGTGCTCAATAGGATGGTGCTACGGACCACCTCGATCGCGGCACCTCGCGTGGGATTGCGCTTTAGCGCTTCAACCACCACGGCCCGAACCGCTTCCGGAAGAAATTGAACCAACGGCAGCCGGAAATGCGGCTCGAGCGGGAACCAGTAGTTGGGCGTCTGCACGAAATAGCGCGGCGCCAGGCGCCGGACCTCGGTCGCCATCCTCTGCATGTCCCTCCACAAGCCTACATGCTCGATGACGCTATTCGAATGAACGACGTCGAACGATCGGTCCGCGAAGTGCGACAGCTCGCGCGCGTCGCCTTGCCGTATCTTCAGGTTCTCATCGTCGAACTCGCGTTCATCCAGGTTCACGATGGTGATCTCCACGTTTTTGCGCCCGTACAAGCCGGGGAGCGCGCGCCAATAGTCCGCCGTTCCTCCAACATCGAGGATGCGCACACGGCGCCTCGCTTGCTGCCCTACCAGGTTCAGAAACCGCCGCATGCGCTCTTGTCGAAAGCGGTTTCCGAGATTGTGCGGTTTCATGTGCACGAGCTTCCTGGCTAAAATTTAAAGAAAAGACACGCATCGACCTAAGCCGAACTCGACGCGCCGAACCATTCGTGCGTGAGCGAGCGAAGCCTCGCGATCAGTGCAGAGTGATCGTTGCGTGCCCGTGCAGCGGGCTTGGCAAGGGCGCGCTCTAACGCCGCTCGCAGGTCATCCGCCTCTTCGGCGACTTCGATCACCCCCCGGGCGGCAAATGCATCCAATATTTCCCGTTGGTGATCGTCCCAGTGCTCGCTCAGTTCGGCACGACGCGGCATGGCGACGATCCTGCAGCCCGCCTGAAGCGCGCTCATCAGGGAACCATTTCCGCCATGGCAGAAGACCACCTTCGCTCGTTCCAACAAGCTGGTCATTTCGTCGAAGTCGATGCTCTCCCTTGTTTCCATGCCGGACGGGTGCAACCCTCCCTTCCCTACTTGCGCGACCAGGCGCGATGGAACGCCGCTTTCGGCGCTCAACGCGGCGACCCCGCTCACGAGGCGATCGAACGGCAGTACCGTTCCCACGGTTACGAGGCCGAGGTCTTCTTTGGCCTCCTTCGATGGCGGCAGGCGCACGAACGGATCGAATAGCTCCGCATCTGCCCACACGCTGGCGAGCTGTTCCGACTGGACAACCAGTGCATCGGCAAATCGGTGCGCCAGTCGGCCGAAAATCGAAGGCGTTTCGAAACGACAGAAGGGTTCGATGTGGATGTATCTCGCACCGTACAGTTTCGCAAAGAGTACGGTGAAGAAAACCGAACCCGCACCTGTCGACAGGATCAATTGCGGCCGCTCCGTTCGGACAGCACGCCACGCGGCCAGCATATTACACGTGGCACCCCGTAATATCGTCAGAAACGGCTTGGCGCGAAAGTAGCCAAACGCGATCGGAGGAACGTGATAAACCCGCTCCGATGTTGCAAGGCTCCGCGCGATTGGCGTTGGTTCCGTCACGAAGTGTCGATCATGCTCTTGCCAAAACGAGCGCAGATCCAGCATTTCATGCAGGTGTCCGCCGCCTGATGCCGCAAGGCAAATCCGAATTCGCGTCCTCACAGCTAAGTCATATGGGCGTCAACTACACCGCCATCTTCATCAAATTCGGCGCTACCGTTCCACCGCGACGCAATGACCGCCGCGCAGGCGGCAAAGATGCTTTGGGGAAGCGGGTAGAACAGCGCGCCGTCGTATAGCGAGAGGATGCCGATCGCGGTCATTGCCATGAAGGCGGGCACGAGTGCGCCGCCCTGGCGGCGGACGGTTGGTACAGCGCGCACCGCATAGGCGACGGCGATGAGGGCGACGCATACGAGCCCCACCAATCCCCAGGCGAGCGCTATCTGAAGGATAATGTCGTGCGGCTGAATTAGATCAGTAATCGGCGCCACGGCGTGCATCTGCCCGTCACCATAGCCCAGCAGCGGGTGCTTCTCGATAGCATGGATCGCGTTGAGCCAGATGTGGGTCCGCCCGGTCGTCACGTCCCGCCCCGTCGTCTGCTGCACCGCATGGGTGAGGCCCATCAGATAATAAGGGGCCGCGGGGGCGACCAGCACGACGGCGAGCGCCGCTGCCATTCCGGCGAGGGCTCCGCCCCATGCTGCGAGCTTACGCATCGGCGGCGCGACGGCGGCGCCGATTACGAGCGCTCCGACGACCGCCACTGCCGCTCCGCGCGACCCCGTCCATAGCACCATGCCGAACGCGAGCGAGGCCGAAGCCCAAGCCCACAGCCGCTCGCGGCGGCTCCGCGCAACCGCCATCGCGCCAAAACCGAGCGCTGCCATCGCCCCGACATAATAACCGACGTGGCGGATGTGGGCGAAGGCCATGAACCCGTTCTTCCAGTTGAAGTTCGCCCAATCGGGTATGGCGTGAAGGAACAGAAAGAACTCGGCAGCGAAGACCGCGAATCCAACGAGAAAGCCGCGCACCAGATCGACGGGCTCTAACAGCCGGCCGCACATATAAACGGTCGAGAGCGCGAACAGCGCATGGACGATCCAGTAGATGGTCATGGGTACGGCAGGATCCTTCGCCGCTGCGGTTAGTGCGGTGGTCGACGCAATCAGTAGCAGGGCGACGAGCGCGATCGCGACGGGGCGCGGCCAGTTCCAGCGCGGCACGGCCCTGAACAGCCCTTCGGCGATCGCAATGCCGATGACCGAAAGCTCGGCAAACGCGACCGGAAGGCTCCAGCTGCGGATTACCAGCTGGAGCGGAGTCCAGGTGGTGGACGGCGACCACGTCAAAGCGACAAGCAGCGGCGCGGCGAGACCGACGAGGTACGGCAGGATGTAGCGCGTGATTCCGTCCGCGCTCGGCATGGCGGCGGAGGCAAGGCTGACCTCGGAACTAGAACGCATTGGGATGCACGAGCACGCCGATTGTGCGCAGCATGATCGCGAGGTCGCGACCTATGTGCCAGCCTTCGATATATTCGAGGTCGGACTGCAGTCGGTCCGTGAGGTCGCGCTCGCGCGCCGTTTCGCCGCGAAGGCCGCGTACCTGTGCGAGGCCCGTCATCCCAGGCTTGATCGCGTGGCGCTCCCAATAGTGCTCGTCGAGTGTCCACAGGAGCCGGTCCCCGACGCGCGTGCCCAGCGCGTGCGGACGCGGTCCGACGATGCTCATTTCGCCTTTGAGCACGTTCAGCAGCTGCGGGAGCTCGTCCAGGCTGGTGCGGCGGAGCAACCCGCCGACGCGCGTGACGCGATCGTCTCCGGGGCGAACTGAGCGCAAGCCTTCACCGTCCGCGGCTTCCGTCCGCATCGTCCGGAATTTGAGCACCGTGAACAGGCGATTGCCGCGGCCCATCCGCACCTGACTGAACAGAACCGGTCCGGGCGATTCGAGCTGGATTACGGCGGCGGCGACAAGCATGATCGGCGCGAGGACAATCAGGCTCACGGCCGCGACGGCGACGTCGAGCAGTCGCTTCGCGGCTCTGCTCCGCAGCGGCAAGGGGCCGCAGCCGACGAGCAGTGCCGGAGTCGACCCGTGGCGCCTCAGGCCGATTGCGGGCAGCACGCCGAGTTCCGGCATCAGAATTTCTACGTCCACGTTGGCCCCAGCGAGAGCGCGGGTCCAGGCGTGCCGCCGACCGGCCTCGCACGAAATGATCGCGCGCTCGCTCCGCTCGAGGAGGCGAGCGAGCCGGTCGAGCGCTGTGGGATCGTCGGGCGCGGCCGACAGTCCTTCACGCGCGGCATCGACCACGATTTCGTCCGCCGCAGGCGTGGCGGCGAGGCCGTCGAGGATCAGCACTTCCCGGCGGAAGGTCCAACCGTAGCGCAAGCCCAGAGCCCGACCGAGCGCCAGCCGGGCGGCTGCAATCAGGCCTACAGCGATGCAGCTGCCGATCCCGAACACCAGTCGGGAGAAGTCGGCGCCGACCTTGAGAGAGAAGAACATGACGCTCGCAACTGCGATCGCGAGCAGTAGCGCCCGGACCGCCGCGGCCGCGCTATGCTTCGGGCGCTGAAGGGAGCCGATCGACCAGGCATCGCCGTTGAGGCCTACTGCGACATAGGTTGGAAACATGACCATGAATGAGCTGAGACCATAGCCCTGCAGCTGATCAAACCGAATCAGGTCGGCGGCGACGAAGGCGCCGGCCATCACCAGCGCGTCGACTACGAGAATGAGTGCGTAAAGGTTGAGCCGGAGACGCCGGAAGTCCAGTACCGCCGCTGTTGCAGCGGCTCTCGGAGCGCGATTCGAAACGAGCGAGCGACTTCGCTCGCTTGGCTGCCACGCCAGTCCGACGCTTGCTTTGTTCATCGTGCCCCCGCGCAAACATTGCGCTGAAAGCAGTGCGTTAGCAAATCTTTAACTCAGGTCCGATGAATTTGTTTGTTGCGCCCCAACTTGGAACAGTGATGTTTCTTGGACACTCGCAGAACGTGCCTGCAAGATTGTTGCGCCATTCACATGGCCGCCATCTTCCCCCTGAACGGCGACCGCCTCGCAAACTCCTCAGCGAGCGCGACCAGGTCTACGCCGTGCTTGTCCTCGAACGCGCGCTCGCCGATCCGGTGCTGCTCGCGATGGTGGAACTCGCACAGGCTGATGGTCCATTTGTC
>JAICXO010000146.1 GCA_025980335.1 Sphingomonas sp.
GCTCGATCGGTCCGGGCGGGTTCGTCCGCCAGGGCCCCGGCGACCAGCAGGCGCCGATCCCGCCCGCCCCGCCGCGCCGGCTCGAGCCGGCCAAGCCGAGCCCCGAGGTAGCCGACAAGAACAGCCTGCTCGAACTCAACGACCGCATCTGCAAATGGCCGATCGGCCACCCCGGCGAGCCCGATTTCCATTTCTGCGGTGAGCCTTCGAACCCCGGCTTCCCTTATTGCGTCGCGCACTGCGGAGTCGCCTATCAGGCCCAGCTCCCCCGCCGCGACCGCCGCCCACCCCCGCCGCTGCCGTTCGGCGGGCCGCGCGTTCGCTGAGAAAAACCCTCTCCCCGACGGGGAGAGGGTAGCGAAGCTTAGCGGCTCCGCCGCTTAGCGAAGCTTGGTGAGGGGGATCTAACGACCGAGCCCCCTCACCCTGCCCTCTCCACGCCGGGGAGAGGGTAACTCATCAGGCGTGCTCGGCTTGGGCGTCGACCGTCTGCTTCGAGGCAGGCTGGTCCTTGCCGATCGCGCTCTTGTCCGATCCGCCGATGTTGATCTTCCTCGGCTTCATCGCCTCGGGAATTTCACGCACCAGCTCGATCGACAGCAGACCGTCCTTGAGGTCCGCGCCCTTCACCTGGATGTGGTCGGCAAGAGCGAAGCGCCGCTCGAACGAGCGGTTGGCGATGCCGCGATAGATGAAGTCGCCTTCCTTCTCGCTGCTTTCGTCCGACTTGCGGCCGGTGACGATCAGCTGGTTCTGCTGGCTGGTGATGTCGATCTCGTCGCGCGTGAACCCGGCGACGGCGAGCTGGATGCAATAATCGTTGTCGCCCTTCTTGATGAGATCGAAGGGCGGATAGTTCTCCTGGGCCTGGCCCATGTTGCCGTTCTCGAGCATGTCGAACAGCCGGTCGAAGCCGACCGTGGAGCGCCGGTACGGCGCAAAATCGAAAGCACTACGCATATCTTGTCCTCCATTTGAGCAACAAGGCGGGGATGCAGCGAGGCCGCGAGCCCCGTCACCGGACCCTCGTGGCGTCCGGCACAGGTGATTTGGAAATGGTGCCTGGCTTTTCAAGGTTCCTGAACGCGCTCGCGAAACCATTCGGCGAGCTCGTCTTCGCTGAGTTCTCCAGCAGCAAGAGCCAGGAAAACTGGGACGATCTCTGCGTTCGACGCGTCGAGGATGAACCCATTCTTGGCGAGAAATCCTTCGGAGACCACGGCGGCAGTCCGCTTGTTCCCATCCACGAACGGATGATTGCGGGCGAGGCCGAACGCGTAGCTGGCGGCTAGCGCAGCTGCGTCGGGTGACCCGTAACCAGCAAGGTTTTGGGGCCGCGCCATCGCGCTCTCGAACATGCCTGAATCGCGGATGCCATCACCGCCGCCATGCTCGGCCAGTTGCTCCCGATGCGCCGCAAGTGCAGCGGCGGCACTCACCCATTTCCAGTTGCCCACCTATTTTGCGAGTTCGCGCAGCGCGCTTCGCCGCCGACGCATCACGTCTCGCATAATCTCCATCTCGGCTTCGAAGTCGGCGTCGCCAGCGCGGAGCTCGATCCCTTCGGGCGTCCGCGTGACGATCAGCATATCGCCCTGATGGACTCCCAGTTCCTGCAGCAACTCCTTCGGAAACACGGCTCCCGTCGAATTGCCGATAGGAATGAGTTTGAGCGGCTTGTTCATACGCTTGTTATAACATCGAACCTGTGGATATCCAACCGGCCGTTCCCTTGGCACCGTTCGAATCCTCACCCTATACCCTGACCCTGATGTCCGATCTCTTCTCGTCTTCTTCCGCTCCCGCCCAGACCGACAGTTACGATGCATCCGCGATCGAGGTGCTCGAGGGCCTCGAGCCCGTCCGCCGCCGCCCGGGCATGTACATCGGCGGCACCGATGCCCGCGCGCTGCACCATCTCGCGGCCGAGGTCATCGACAATGCGATGGACGAAGCGGTCGCGGGTTTCGCGACCCGGATCGAGGTCGACCTCGGCCCCGGCAACCGCCTGACCGTCACCGACAACGGCCGCGGAATCCCGGTCGACAAACATCCCAAATACCCCGGCAAGTCGGCGCTCGAGGTCATCATGACCACGCTCCACTCGGGCGGGAAGTTCGAGGGCAAGGCCTACTCGACCTCGGGCGGCCTCCACGGCGTCGGAGTCAGCGTGGTCAACGCCCTCTCCACCGACACGACCGTCGAGGTTGCGCGCGACAGGAAGCTCTACCGCCAGACCTTCTCGAAGGGCCTTGCGACCTCGAAGCTGCAGGATGCCGGCGCCGCCCCCAACCGCCGCGGCACCACCGTCAGCTTCGTCCCCGACCCGGAAATCTTCGGCGGCGACGCGAAGTTCGCGCCCGAGCGCCTCTACAAGCTCGCCCGGTCCAAGGCCTATCTGTTCGCCGGGGTCGAGATCCGCTGGCGCTGCGATCCCGCCCTCGCCTCCGAAGAGGTGCCCGAGCAAGCCGTCTTCCAGTTCCCCGGCGGCCTTGCCGATCATCTGACCGAGCAGCTCGCCGACAAGCCCACCGTCACCAACCAGCCGTTCACCGGGCGCCAGGACTTCCCCAACGATCAGGGCAGCGCCGAATGGGCGGTCGCCTGGCCGCTCTACAGCGACGGCGCGCAGGATTATTATTGCAACACGAGTCCCACGCCCGACGGCGGCACCCACGAGGCGGGTCTGCGCGCCGCCCTCAGCAAGGGCATCCGCAGCTTCGGCGAGCTGGTCGGCAACAAGAAGGCGAAGGACATCACCCCCGATGACGTGATGAACGGCGTCGAGCTGATGCTCAGCGTGTTCATCCGCAACCCCCATTTCCAGAGCCAGACCAAGGACCGCCTGACCAGCCTCGAAGCGGCGCGCTTCGTCGAGGCCGCGGTGCGCGACCATTTCGATCATTATCTCGCCGACAACATGGACCGCGGCCGCGCACTGCTCGGAAGCATCATGGACCGCATGGAGGAGCGCCTGAAGCGCCGCGCCGAGCGCGAGGTCCAGCGCAAGACCGCCACGTCAGCCCGCAAGCTCCGCCTCCCGGGCAAGCTCACCGACTGCGCGAACGACGACGCTGCCGGCACCGAGCTCTTCATCGTCGAGGGCGACAGCGCCGGCGGCTCGGCCAAGCAGGCCCGCAACCGCAAGACCCAGGCGATCCTCCCGATCCGCGGCAAGATCCTCAACGTCGCGAGCGCGTCGGCCGACAAGATCCGCGCCAACAGCGAGATCGCGGACCTCCAGCTCGCGCTCGGCTGCGGCATCCGCGACAAGTTCAACGAGGACGCGCTGCGCTACGACAAGATCATCATCATGACCGACGCGGACGTCGACGGCGCCCACATCGCGACTTTGCTGATGACCTTCTTCTTCCAGGA
Organism: Sphingomonas sp.; assembly: GCA_025980335.1. Lineage (GTDB taxonomy): Bacteria > Pseudomonadota > Alphaproteobacteria > Sphingomonadales > Sphingomonadaceae > Sphingomicrobium. Next base: position 3,379 of record JAICXO010000146.1, read on the forward strand.
GATGCCCGAGCTCGTCCGCCGCGGCCACCTGTTCCTCGCCCAGCCGCCCCTCTACCGCCTGACCGCAGGCGCGA
>JAICXO010000049.1 GCA_025980335.1 Sphingomonas sp.
GGCGAGATGAAGCACGGGCCGATCGCGCTGATCGACGACAACGTGCCGGTGATCGTCCTCGCGCCGTCGGGGCCGCTGTTCGAGAAGACCGTCAGCAACATGCAGGAGGTCCGCGCGCGGGGTGGGCGCATCGTGCTGATCAGTGACGGGCCGGGCATCGCCGAGGCGGGCGAGGGCTGCATTGCGACCATCGAGATGCCGCGCGTCCATCCGCTGATCGCGCCGCTGGTTTATGCGGTGCCGGTCCAGCTCCTCGCGTACCACGTCGCTGTGCTCAAGGGCACCGACGTCGACCAGCCGCGCAACCTCGCCAAGAGCGTGACCGTCGAGTGACGCCCCGCGGTCGGTTGTGAAGCTCGCCGCCGCTTGTCATGGGAAGGGCCATGGATTCGAGCGGCAAGGCTGAGTTGAGGCCCGGCGCCTTCCGCGCGATCGGATCCGCCGCGAGAACGCAGCTGCTCGGTCCCGTGCGGCGGATGTTCCGCTCGAGCGAGGCGGCGCTGGTCGCGCTCGCCGTCGCCATGGGAATTGCGGCCGGGCTTCTGACGTTCGTCCTCAACAGGACCGCGCACGGACTGCAATCGCTGATCTACGGCCTGAGCGGCCAGAGCCTGAGCGCGGCGCAATGGGTCTCGCCGGTGTCGCTTCTGGCGCTGCCGATCGGGGGACTCCTGCTTGGCTTCGGCTCGCGCGCGGCGGTGCGGCGCTGGCGCACCCCGGTCGACGTGGTCGAGGCGAATGCGCTGCACGGAGGCGTGGTCCCGTGGCGCGACACGCTGCTGGTGTGCGTGCAGACCCTGCTGTCGAATGGCGTCGGCGCCTCGGTCGGCCTCGAGGCGGCTTACGCGCAGGCAGGCGGCGGCTTCTCGTCGGTGATCGGGCAATGGCTTCGGCTGCGGCGCGGCGACATGCGCATCCTGATGGGCGCGGGCGCGGGCGCGGCATTGGGAGCGGCATTCAGTGCGCCGCTGACGGGTGCCTTCTATGCATTCGAGATCGTCATTGGCGCCTATACGCCCGCGGCCATCGCGCCGGTCGCCGCGGCGGCACTGTCGGCCGTGCTCACCGCGCGGCTGCTCGGGCTCGAGGCCTATATCATCGCGCTTCCCGGCGCGCGGGCGATCACCACCGAGGATTATCTGATCTACGCGGGCCTGGGGATCGTCTGTGCCGCGATCGCGATCGGGATCATGCGCGCGGTGACCTTCATCGAGCAGACGGTGCGCGGATCCGCACTGCCGGACGTGTGGCGCCCGGCGCTCGGCGGGCTGCTTCTGATCCCGCTGGCGATGGTAACGCCGCAGGCGCTCTCGTCGGGCCACGGCGCACTGCACCTCGACCTCGGCGCCGAGGTCGGGCTGCGCTTTCTGCTGCTCGTGTTCGCGGTGAAGGTGATGGCCTCGTCCGTCTCGCTCGGCTTCGGCTTCCGCGGCGGCCTGTTCTTCGCCTCGCTGTTCATCGGTTCGCTCGCCGGCCAGCTGTTCGCCGGCGCGGTCGCCCGGATTGCGGGCACGCCGATGATCGATCCGTCGGATGCGGCGCTGATCGGCATGGCGGCGATGGCGGTGGCGATCGTCGGCGGGCCAATGACCATGTCGCTGCTGGTGCTCGAGACGACTCACGATTTCACCCTGACGAGCGTCGCCGTCACTGCCGCGTTGTGCGCGAGCACGGTCGTGCGCGAGACGTTCGGCTTCTCCTTCTCGACCTGGCGGTTCCACACGCGCGGGCAGACGATCCGCAGCGCTCGCGACATCGGCTGGATCAGGGCACTGACGGTCGGAAGAATGATGCAGCGCGTCGTCAACAGCGCGCCGGCATCGATGAGCATCGCCGAGTTCCGGCGGCGGTTTCCGCTCGGGTCGGCATCGAATGTGGTGCTGACCAACAGCGCAGGCGCTTATTTCGGCATCCTCGACACCGCCCGCGCGTATGAGGCGAGCCTCGATGAATCGCAGGAGGTCGGCACGCTGGCGTCGGAAACGGGGGTCGCGCTTCGGCCCGAGCAGCACGTGCGCGAAGCGATGAAAGTCTTCGACTCGACCGGTGCCGACCTCATGGCCGTGGTGAACGACCAGGGCGAGCTCGTCGGAACGCTGTCGGAGAGCTTCGTCCATCGGCGCTACACCGACGAGATGGAGAAGGCGCAGCGGGAATTGTTCGGTGAATAAGGGAACGCGCAACCTTTTGCTCGTGGGCGGCGCGATCGTGGCTGCGGCGGTTGCAGGAGGCTATGCGGCCCGCACGATCGCGCCCAAGCCTCAGCCGGCGCGGGATTCGTCCGATGCGCGACGGCCGATCATCCAGATCGTTCGGCAGCAGGCGGGACTTCCGAGCCTGGCGGACACGATTGCGACTCTCTGTCCTTCGATCGCAGCTATCGCGCCAGCCGGTGCGCCGGCGCCGGTTACGACCGGATTTGCGGTGTCGGCGGACGGTTGGGTAGTGGCCGCCACCGCGGCCCTGCCGAAGGGCGACAAGGAAGTCTATTTCGGCTCCGCGGCAGCGGTTGCTGTGACGGACTTGCGTTCCGATCCAGTCTCCGGTCTCAGCATCATCAAGACCGACGCGACGGGGCTCACCGCCGTGCGCCTCGCCGACCAGGCGTTCCCGAGGGTGGGCGACTTCGGCTTCGCAGTCGGAAACCCGGCGGGCACCGGATGCAGCGCGCAGGCGGCAATGGTCGCGAGCGATTTCCTCACCGACGGAGGCGCTCCGGCGGCCTATATCCGGCTTCAGCCGATGGGCGCGGACCTGCCGACAGGAGCGCCGGTTCTTTCGGGAGCGGGACAGGTGATCGGAGTCGTCGCGTCGAGCGGACCGGCGGATTCCGCGATCCCGGCGGATGTCGTTGCAGACATCGCCGATGAGCTGCTGCGCTCGTCGCTGTCGCCGACGACGCAATTCGGATTCCGCGCCGAGGACTTCGATTCGACTCTGGCGGGACGGCTGAGCGATGGACGGTCGAGTGGAACGGCGGTCGCGCTGGTGCAGCCGAAGACCTCGGCCGCGCGCGTCGGTCTTCAGGCGGGCGACATCATCGTTGCGGTCAACGGTTCGCCCGTGGCGAGCGCTTCCGAGCTCGGGCGCGCGCTGGACGGCGCGGGCAAGTCGGCATCGATCGACATCGCGCGCGGCGACCAGCGGCTGACGCTGACGATCGCGCGGGTGCCGGGAAGCTGAGCAGCGCCCAGCGGCAGAGCGTCGCGCGCGAGATTTTCACCGGCGGATTTATGGAAGTTTCAACGAGTTGCTGTATCCTGCGCGCGGGGTGGGAGACAGGTCATGCGTGCTTCGCAGGCACTCCGGCGCGACGAGCCGATCGGCGTTGATGCCGATCTCGCGCATTATTGGCTCGAAGGTTACGCGGTCGTCCGCGACTTCTTCAGCGGTGCCGAAATCGAGCAGATCGGGGCTGCGCTCGATCAGCTCTATGCCGAAGGCGCGGCGCACGGCCGCTGCTTCCGCCACGGCAATCTGTTCTACAATGTGGCGCGGGAATGCGACGGCGGCGAGCCGCTGGTACGGATGGTCCAGTGGCCATCCTATCATCAGCCGGTGCTCAACGGCGTGCGGCTCGACACGCGCTTCGCCGAGCTGCTCCAGCCGCTGATCGGAAGCGACCTCAAGCAGATCATCAATCAGGTGCACTGGAAGGCGCCGGGCTCGCTCGGCGACTTCGCCTGGCACCAGGACAGCCGTTTCCGCCAGCCCGAGTCCGCGTTCCGCAACCTCGCGACCGCTTATGTGCAGACAGGACTGGCGATCGATCCGCACACCGCGCAGTCCGGCTGCATGCGGATCATCCCACGCAGCCATTTGCGCGGCGACCTCGACATGGATTGCTCCAGGAAGGCACTCGGCACGGCGATGAGCGACGAAGCGCTGGAAAGCGTCGGACTATCGGACGAGGACGCGATCGACCTCCTGCTCGAGCCCGGCGACCTCGCGCTTTGGAGCCCTTATCTCGTGCATGGGTCGGGCAAGAACGTGTCGCATCACAAGCGCCGGTTCTACATCAACGGCTATGTCCGGGCGGCCGACTGCGATCGCGGAGAGTGGGCGTTTCGCGGCGGTGAGCCGGTGCCGTTCGGGCCCCGGCCGGCGCTGGTCCATTTCGACGACCTCCACGAACGGCCCGGACCGCACTATACCGACTGAATGAAGGTCGAAGGTGGCTGTCATTGCGGAGCGGTCCGGTTCGAAGCTGAAGTGGCGGAGCCGCCCGTCCCGGCGCTCGACTGCAATTGCTCGGTGTGCCGGATGACGGGGTTCATCCACGTCATGGTCCCGCATCAACGATTCGAGTTGCTCAGCGGGCGCGATGCGCTGGCGAGCTATCGCTTCGGCACCGGGGCTGCCGAGCATTTGTTCTGCCGCCATTGCGGGATCAAGAGCTTCTACCAGCCGCGCTCCCATCCGGACGCGTGGAGCGTCAATGCCAATTGCCTCGACGGGCCGGTCGAGCTTGCGATCGAGCGATTCGACGGAGCGAACTGGGAAGAGGCTGCGGCCGCGCTGAGATGATCATCGTTGCGAGCGGAGCGGAGCAATCCACGCGGGCGCCTGCTGATTGCTTCGTCGCTTGCGCTCCACGGAATGACGATTATCGCGCGCGCATGCATCGCCCGCTGCGCCTGACCGTCGACCGAACCGCGATTCAGGAAAACTGGCGGTGGCTGCAGGACCGTGCGGGTGTGCCCGCCGGCGCGGCGGTGAAGGCCGACGGCTATGGGCTCGGCGCCCGGGAGACGGCCCATGCACTCTACCAGGCGGGGTGCCGCGACTTCTTCGTGTCGACCTGGGCCGAAGCCGATGCGCTCGGGCCGCTGCCTCTCGGCGCGAGCGTCGTCGTGCTCCACGGCGTCGGACCCAAGGACGTCGACGCGTCGCAAACCATTTCGGCCCGGCCATGCCTCAACAGCGTGGAGCAGGTCGCACGGTGGAAGGACATCGCGCCGGACCGCCCGTGCGACGTGATGATCGACACGGGCATGAACCGGCTGGGTCTCAGGCCGACCGAGATTGGCGCACTCGACGGTCTCGAGATCGACACGCTGCACAGCCACCTCGCCTGCGCGGACGAGGACAGCCCGATGAACCCGATGCAGCTCGAGCGGTTTCGGGCGGTCGCGTCCGCGGTGCCGGCCAAGCGCTATGCGCTGGCGAACAGCGCCGGAATCTGCCTCGGCCGTGCGTACAGCTTCGATCTCGTCCGCCCGGGGCTGTCGATCTACGGCGGCATTCCGCGCGAGGAGGCCGACGGGAAAATCCGGAATGCGGTGCGGGTGGATGCGCAGGTGGTCCAGCGGCGCACGATCCCCGCCGGCGAAAGCTGCGGCTACGGCGCCACTTACGTGGCCAAGGAACCGACCGAAGCCGCGATCCTCAACATCGGCTATGCCGACGGGTACCTGCGCAGCTTCTCGTCGCGCGGATCGGCGTTCGCGGGCGAGTTCGCACTGCCGGTTCTAGGACGGGTGTCGATGGACCTGATCGCTGTCGGCGTCGATGCCGCGCCGGCGCTCAGGGAAGGCGACTGGGTCGAGATCGACTACGACCTGCCGTCCGCGGCGAAGCAGTCGGGGCTTTCGCAATACGAGCTTTTGACGACTCTCGGCTCGCGCTTCGAACGGCGCTGGCTTTAGTCTTCGACGATTTGACGCGCTCGCCCGGCGGCGGCGTCTTGGGTTTGAAACGGCAGAGGTCGACGACCGGGCAGCGCCAGCATTCGGGCAGCCGCGCCTTGCAGACATATCGTCCGTGTAGGATCAGCCAGTGATGCGCGTCGCGGCGAAACGGCCGGGGCACGATCTTCTCGAGCTTGGCTTCGACCTCGTCGGGCGTCTTGCCGGGCGCCAGACCGGTCCGGTTGCACACGCGGAAGACGTGCGTGTCGACAGCAAAGGTTTCCTCGCCGAAAGCAGTGTTGAGGACAACATTTGCCGTCTTGCGGCCGACTCCGGGAAGCGATTGAAGTTCCTCGCGGGTCCGCGGGACCTCGCCGGCGTGCACGTCAATGAGCGCCTGGCTCAGGGCAATGACGTTCTTCGCCTTGGTGTTGAACAGGCCGATGGTCTTGATCGCCTCGCGCAGCGCGTCCTCACCGAGCTCCACCATCTGCTGCGGTGCCTGGATACGCTCGAAGAGCGGACGGCAGGCGACGTTGACGCTGGCGTCGGTCGCCTGCGCCGAAAGGACGACCGCGACGAGCAGCGTATAGGGATTGCTGTACTCGAGCTCGGTCGTCGGCGACGGGTTCGCTTCCGCAAGGCGGCGGAAGAATTCGAAGATAGCGTCGCGCTTCATTCGAACTCGTCGAGCGCGGAGCCGAGGCGGCTCAGTGCTTCTTCTAAGTCCGCTGTAGCGAGCCCGAAGCCGACGCGGAAACGGTCCGGCACCTCGAACCAGCGGCCCGGGACGACCGACGTGTCGTAGCGCTCGTGAAGCAGGGCATCGAGCCGCTCGGTGTCGCCGCCGCTCCAGCGGGGGAATGCGGTGATGCCGCTTTCCGCGCGCATGCAGTCGAGGTCGCCGCGTGAATCCACGAAGGCATTCCACAGCGCGCGATTGCGGGCGAGGAGTTCGGGATTGTCGCCGACCACTTCGTCGATGTGGTCGAACGCGATGCAGGCGAGGCGCTCGGCGGCATGCGCCTGGTTGACCCCAAACAGGTCGTTCAGCCGCCACATCCGCTCGGCGACGTCGGGCGCGGCGAGGGCCCAGCCGCAGCGCAGGCCGCTGAGGCCGTACACTTTGGTGAGGCTGTTGGTGCAGACGAACTCGGGCCCGAGATGGACGGCGCTGCGCTGCGCCGGGACCGCCGAATCGAGATAGACTTCGTCGACCAGCACGCGTGCGCCGGCGGATGCGGCGAGCGCGCCGATGCTCCGCAGCGCGTCTTCGCTCGCGAGCGCACTGCTCGGATTGTGGAGGTTGGTGACGACGATCAGGCGCGTTCGGTCGGTCATTGCCGACGCGACCTGCTCCGGATCGAGGCGGAACGCGTCCTCCGGCTTGCGTTCGAAGCGCCGGATCGACGCGCCGAGGAAGCTCGCCGCTTCGAGCAGCAGCGCGTAGGCCGGACGCTCGATCAGGACTTCGTCGCCGGGCGAAACGAGCGCGGCCATGGCGAGGATGTTGGCCATCGACGTGCCATCCGCCGCGACCACCTGCTCGGCCGAAACGCCGTAGCGGCGCGCGATCCTCTCGCGCAGCGGCAGGTATCGTGGGTGGCTCGCGCCATCGAGGTCGAGGTCGGCGATTCCGAACGGCAGCGAGTCCATCCGGAAATGCGGGACCTCGCTCCCGGTCAGGGCATAGCGCGTGGACGGCTTGAACTTCGCCCAATGCATGTAGCCCGAATGCATCGCCCTCATGCCGGCGCCTTCCGGTTCTTGTGCTGCCAGTAGAGGCATGCGGGAATGCCCGCAGCGAGAATTGAATAGCCGATTAGGCTGTTCACCGGATTGTTGGCGACGGTCGCGGCGACTGTCGCAAAACAGGCGAAAACGAAGAAGCCGGTCGTGAACGGATGGCCCGGCGCGCTGAAGGCGACCTTCTGGTCGGGATGACGGTGGCGGAAGACGAACAACGCCAGGCCGGTCAGCCCGAAGAAGAGGAAATCGACCGAGACGACATAGCTCAGGATCTCGCCGAAATTTCCCGACAGCGCGATGACGGCCGCGGCGGCTCCCTGGAGGACGATCGCGAGCACCGGCGCGCGGCTGCGCGCGCTGACCTTCGCCACCAAGCGAAAGAACAGTCCGTCCTCGGCCATCGCGAAATAGACCCGCGGCGCCGTCAGCATGCCCTGGCTGAGGAAGCCGAGGGTCGAGATGGTGATCCCGACAGCGATGAAGGTCGCGCCCTTGTCGCCGAGGGCAAGCCGCATCACGTCCGTTGCGGGGGTCTTCGAGGCTCCGAGGCCGCTCGGCCCCAGCGCATCGACGCAGACGAATGCGACCGCGGTGTAGAGCAGGATGACTCCGGCAACGCCGAGCAGGAGCCCGCGCGCGAGATCGCGTTGCGGGTTCTTCATCTCGCCGGCGCAGAAGCTTGCCGTCTGCCAGCCGCCATAGGAGAACATCACCGGAGTCATCGCCGCGCCGATCGCGACGAGCATCGAAACGGAGTCGCCGGCCTCCGCCCGCGGCTGAGCCGCCGGTGCGTGCGCGAACAGGAGCCCGGCGACCACCAGCACCGCAATGGCGAGGATCTTGAGCACCATCAGGCCGCTCTGGACGTTGCTGCCGGACTTGACGCCCATGCAGTTGATCGCGGTCAGAAGCGCAAGGACCGCGACCGCGACGGCGCTGTCGGTCAGCGGGAGCTGGACGAGGTTGCCGAAGTAGCGCGCGAACATGATCGCGACGGCCGCCATCCCGCCCGACTGGATCACCAGCAGCAGCGCCCAGCCGTAGAGGAACGCAGGCATCGGCCCGTAGGCGTCGCGAAGATACGCATATTGTCCGCCGACCTCCGGGCGTCTCGCGGCGAGCTCGGCGTAAACGAACGAGGCGAACAGCGCGACGACCCCGCCGAGCAGCCACACGCCGACGATCAGAACCGGCCTGCCGACGTGGCGCGCGACCTCGGCAGGCGTGACGAAGATTCCCGAGCCTATGATCCCGCCCATGACCAGCATGGTCGCATCGAACAGGTTCAGGCGGCGGGCGAGGCCTTGAGAATTCGCATCGGCGCCGCTCACAGGCTGTCGATGACGTCGCGCATCGAATAGACGCCCGCCGGCTTGCCGACGAGGAACCGCGCGCCGGCGAGCGCGCCGCGAGCGAAGATCAGGCGGTTCTCCGCCTTGTGCGAGAGGATCAGCCGCTCCTTCTCTCCGAGGAACATGACATCGTGCTCGCCGGCCACGGTCCCGCCGCGCAGGCTCGCGAAGCCGATCTCGCCGCGCCGCCGGCTCAGGCCGGTGCCGCAGCGGCCTTGCTCGGCGTCCAGCTCAACACCTCGCCCGCGCGCCGCGGCATTGCCGAGCAGCCAGGCGGTGCCGGACGGCGCGTCCGCTTTCATGCGATGGTGGATTTCGGCGATTTCGATGTCCCAGTCGGGTCCGAGCAGCTGCGCGGCGCGCTCGACCAGCTGCGCGAGCACGGCGATTCCGAGCGATGTGTTCGGCGCCCGCAGCACGGCCATCTGCGCCGCCGCGTCGGCGATCAGCGCGTCCGCCGTCTCGTCGAGGCCGGTGGTGCCAACCAGAATCGGAATCCCGCCGGAGATCGCGCGGTCGAGGCTCGCCTGCAGCGCATCGGGCGCCGAGAAATCGACCAGCACGTCGCCATGGTCCTGATCGATTGCGAAGTTCGGGTCGTCCGCGACCGCGCGCGCGATCGCCTTCCCCATACGGCCGTTCGGCGCGAACAGGCTGATGCGGATCGGCTGGTCTGCGGTGCGCATTGGCGCTGGTTAGCGAAGCCGTTCCTGCAGCGCCAGCGCCGCCGCGGGCGCGCGCTCCTTCGCGCCGTTAATCATGAACATGTATGAGGTTCGGCCATCCTTGCGCCACTTGCGCGCTTTCGCCGCGAACTTGTCGAGCGCCTTTGAATCGTAACCCGTCGGCACATCCTCGCGCATGCGCTGGAGGCGTGCGTAAGCGAAATCTGCCGTGTCCGCTTCAATCAGCGGATAATCCTCGGCATCTTCGAATACGACCGCAATGTTGCGCTCGCGGCAGAGGGCGAAGAACTTCTCGTCGCGGAAACTCTTGTCGCGCGGCTCGATTGCGTGGCGAAGCTCGAGGCCATCGAGCTTCTCGGGTAGCAAGGCGAAGAATCCCGCGATGTCGTCGGCATCGAATTTCCGACGCGGGAGAAACTGCCACAGAATGGGCCCGAGCTTCGGCCCGAGCGCCGTGAAGCCCTGCGCAAAGAACTTGGAGAGTCCCTCGGGGCCTTCGGCGAGCCGCGCGCGGGAGACGCAGTAACGCGCACCCTTGATTGAGAACTGGAACCCGTCGGGAACGGCTTTCTCCCAGGCTTCCCAGCTTTTCGGACTCTGGCGTCCGTAGAAGGTCGAATTGATCTCGATCGCGCCGAGCTGACGCGACGCGTATTCGAGCTCCTTCGAATGGGGGAGCTTGTCCGGATAGAAGCTCCCGCGCCACGGCGGATAGGTCCAGCCACCGATTCCGATGCGGATTTCCGGTTTGCTCATGCTCGCGCTTGCTATGCTGAAGCGATGGACATGCGCAACATCGTCATGCTCACCGGCGCCGGCGTGTCCGCCGAGAGCGGACTTGCGACCTTTCGTGGCCCAGACGGTCTGTGGGAGGGCCACCGTGTCGAGGACGTCGCGACACCTGAGGCGTTTGCTCGCGATCCGGCGCTGGTTCATGCGTTCTATGACGCTCGGCGCGAGAAGCTCGGCACGGTCGAGCCGAACGCCGCGCATCTCGCGCTTGCGCGGCTGGACGCCGAGTGGCCGGGCGAGCTGCTGCTGGTCACGCAGAATGTCGACGATTTGCACGAACGCGCCGGATCGACGCGGCTGGTGCACATGCACGGCGAGTTGAAGAAGGGCTGGTGCCTGAGGTGCAACGAACGCTTCCCATGGGCCGGGCCGATGGGAACGGGCGCGGAATGCCCCAGCTGTGGAACCGTCGGTCTCGTGCGGCCCGATATCGTTTGGTTCGACGAAATGCCGTACGAGATGGAGCGGATCGAGGATGCGCTTCGACGCTGCGACCTGTTCGTCTCGATCGGAACGTCGGGCGCGGTCTATCCCGCGGCCGGGTTCGTCCAGACCGCGCGGTACGTCGGGGCCGAGGCGCTCGAGATGAACCTGGAGCCGAGCCTGGCTAGCGTGTTTTTCAATCAGAGCCGGGTTGGACGCGCGAGTGAGCTCGTCCCGCAATGGGTGGAGGAGGTGCTCGCCTCCCCTCCCTGCAAGGGAGGGGATTAAGGGGTGGTGGGTTACAGCCGAACGGGCTCAATGCCCGTGAAGCGGCTCATTCCATGGTATCGAGCCATCTCATGAGCACCCACCCCCAGCCCCTCCCTTACAGGGAGGGGAGCGTCAATCCGCCCATTCGAGCCCGATCTCGCGGTAGAGCGAGCGGTCCTCGCCCCATCTCGGCTCGACCTTCACGTGCAGGAACAGGTGCACCGGCCGGCCGAGGTGCTGTGCGATTTCGGCGCGCGCGGCGGCACCGATCGCCTTCAGGCGCCGGCCACCCTTGCCGATCACGATCGCCTTCTGGCTGTCGCGCTCGACAATGATCTGCTGGTTGATGACGGTCGATCCGTCGGGCCGGTCTTCCCAGCTCTCGGTCTCGACGGCGGTCGCATAGGGGAGCTCCTGGTGGAGCTGGTTGACGATCTGCTCGCGGGTGAGCTCGGCGGCGATCATGCGGTCGGTTGCGTCGGAGACCTCGTCCTCGGGGTAGAGCCATGGTCCTTCGGGCATCGCTACGGCGAGCGCCCGCTTAAGGTCGGGAACGCCGTCGCCCTGCGCGGCGCTGATCATGAAAACTTTGTCGGGAGCGAGCTGCGCGCTGAGGTCAGTGGCGAGGCCGAGCAGCGCGCCCTTGTTCACGAGATCGATCTTGTTGAGCACGAGAAACAGCGGCTGCTTGCGATCGGCGAGAGAGGCGATGATTCGCTCGACCTCGGCGTTGATGCGCGCGGCGGCGTCGATGACGAGGAGGATCAGGTCGGCATCGTGAGCGCCTGTCCAGGCGGCGGCGACCATCGCGCGGTCGAGCCGCCGCCGCGGCTCGAAGATGCCCGGCGTGTCGACGAGCAGGATCTGCGCGCTGCCCTCGATCGCGATGCCCATCAGCCGTGCCCGCGTGGTTTGCGCCTTGGGGCTGACGATCGCCACCTTCTGTCCGACGAGCGCATTCACGAGCGTCGATTTGCCCGCGTTCGGAGCGCCGATTACGGCAACGAAGCCGGCGTTCCTCTCCCCCTCCCGCTCGCGGCAGGCGGCCGGGGGGTGGGTTCGCCCGGATAGGCCCACCCCTAGCCCCTCCCGTGAACGGGAGGGGAAAGCTTTCCGAGCAACGCTTCGGCGGCGTCGGTTTCGGCGTCCTGCTTGCTCGTGCCTTCCGCGGTTGCCTCGCCGAGCCCCGGGACCGAGACCCGGATGGTGAAGCGGGGGTGGTGGTGCGCACCGGTGCGGCCGACCACTTCGTACACGGGCGGCTTGCATTCGCGCGCGGCGGCGAGCTCCTGGAGCGCCGACTTGGGATGCTTGGGCGCCTTGCGCTGCTCCGCGAGGTGCGGCTCCCAGATGCGGGCGATGAACATCTGCGCCGCATCGAGGCCGCCGTCGATGACCAGCGCGCCGATCAAAGCCTCGACCACATCGCCCACAACGTTCTCGCTCTGGCTCGCGCCGTCCTCGCGCGCCTGCTTGCCGAGGTGCACGATCGACGGAATTCCCAGCTCGCGTCCGACGTCGGCGCAGGTCTCGCGCGCGACGAGCACGTTGTACCGCCTCGACAGATAGCCTTCGGGCTCGCTCGGGTGCCGCTCGTAGAGCGCACGCGCGATGACATGGCCGAGCACGCGGTCGCCGAGGAACTCCAAACGCTCGTAATTGTCGCTCCCGGCGCTCGCGTGAGTCAGCGCAAGCTCGAACAAATGCAGGTCTTTCGGCTGGTATCCGAGCTTTTCGCGCACGAACTTTGCGACATCGGCCTTCATTCAGCGTCTCCCGAATAGCGATTGCCGATACGATCCGCGCGTAGCGCCGTGAACCAGGTCCACGGCTTCCACCAGGACGCGCTTCCGTCGGTCGACCAGAAGGTGACCAACGCACGGCCGATCAAATCTTCGGCGGGCACCATGCCGATGCCGCCGACGTAGGGCGGGAAGCGGCTGTCGAGACTGTCGTCACGGTTATCCCCCATCAGGAACAAGTGCCCGGCCGGCACGCGGACCGGAGCGAAGTCGTCCGCCTGCCCGTGCGCGACCTGGTCGAGAACGGTGTAGCTCGGCCCGCCCGGCAGGGTCTCGAGATAGACGGTGAACATGCAATATTGCTCGTCTCCGCGCGCGATGATCGTCGGCGTCGCGGGCGGAATCACGCGGCAGGGGCTGTTGGCGCTGACGCGAATGCCGAGCGGCGGCAGCGGCTCGCGCGGTACGGCATGGCCGTTGAGGATCAAGCGGCCGTCGCGCATCGCGACCGTGTCGCCGGGAAGACCGATCACGCGCTTGATGAGGTCCGCATTTTCCGCGGGGACGCGGAAGACGACGACGTCGCCGCGCTTCGGCAGCGCCCCGAGGATGCGGCCGCTGAACGACGGAATGCCCAACGGAAAGCTGAATCGGGAGAAGCCGTACGGCCATTTCGCCGTGACAATGTAGTCGCCGATGTACAGCGTCGGCAGCATCGATCCGGACGGAATGTCGAACGGCTGGACGATGAAGCTCCTCAGCGCCCAGGTGAGGATCGCGAGCGTCAGGAAGAAACGCGCGAGGCTCCATGCGCTCTCCGGCTTGTCTTCCTTGGCGGGTCGGTTGCGGGCGGAGCGGAAGCGCATTCGTGCCGCTGTTTGGCGCACGCGCGCGCGAGGTCAAGCCGGGGTGGCATTTGCCGGGCGGGCCATTATGTCCCCGGCCATGCCTGACGGACCGACGCTGAAGCAGCTTTTCGAAACCGAGCCCGACCGTCTGTCGCGCTTCACCTTCAATCTCGCCGGCATCTATTTCGACTGGTCGAAAACGCATCTCGACACGGGGACGGTCGATCAATTCCTCGACCGAGCGCAGCGGATGGGCTTCGCGGCCGCGCGCGACGCGCTCTTCGCCGGCGATGTCGTCAATTCCAGCGAAGGGCGCGCGGCGACTCACGTGGCGGAGCGCGGCAGCGGTGCTCCGGAAGAGGTAGACCTGGCAACGGCTCGGCGGCAGCGGATGCGGGCGCTGGTCGACGCGATCGAAGGCGGTGCGTTCGGGCAGCTGACCGGCATCCTCCATATCGGCATCGGCGGATCGCTGCTCGGGCCGCACCTGCTGGTCGATTCGCTCGGTCGACGTGCGTCGACGCTGACGGTGCGTTTCCTTTCGAACATCGATGGAGCGGCGTTCGACGAAGCGGTCGGACCGCTCGATCCCGCAACGACTCTCGTGGTGGTAGCGTCGAAGACCTTCTCGACGCTCGAGACACTTACCAACCTCGACGCCGCGCGCGCCTGGCTGCGCGCCGGGGGCGTCGCCGACCCCGACGGCCGGGTGATTGCGGTGACCGCCAAGCCCGAAGCGGCCGTGGAGCAGGGAGTCGACGAAACGCGCATCCTGCAGTTCGGCGAAGGCGTCGGCGGCCGCTATTCCCTGTGGAGCTCGGTGGGCTTGAGCGCGGCGCTCGCGCTCGGCTGGGATGCGTTCGAGGTGCTGCTCGAGGGCGCCGCGGAAATGGACCGGCATTTCAGATCCGCCGAGCCGCGGGAGAACATGCCGCTGATCGCCGCCTTCGCCGACCGGCTCTACGTCGAGAGCTTCGGCTGCCAGACGCGCGGCGTGTTCGCCTACGATGAGCGGCTGCGGCTGCTGCCCTTCTATCTCCAGCAACTCGAGATGGAATCGAACGGCAAGTCGGTGACGAAGGACGGCCAGCCGGTACAATGGCCCACGGCGCCGGTCACCTGGGGCGGCACAGGCACGGACGCACAGCACGCCGTGTTCCAGCTCCTCCATCAGGGCACGATCGTCGTTCCGGTCGAGTTCGTCGCCGTCAGCGAGGCGGACGACGATCAGCCGGCGGAACACCACCGGCTATTGCTACTCAACGCCTTCGCGCAAGGTGCGGCGCTGATGGACGGGAGGGCGAGCGATGATCCGCAGCGCAGCTATCCGGGCAACCGTCCGAGCGCGACGATCCTGCTCGACCGGCTCGATGCCCGGACGCTCGGCGCGCTGGTCGCCTTCTACGAACATCGGACCTTCGCCAACGCGGTGCTGGTCGGGATCAATCCGTTCGACCAGTTCGGCGTCGAGCTCGGAAAGCAGATCGCGCGCCAGCTGGCCGAGAGTGCGGACGAGGAAAGCCTCGATCCCTCGACTCGGGCGCTGATCGAAAGGGCGGGGGTCTGATGGCGGATTTCGACCTGTTCGTGATCGGCGCCGGCTCGGGCGGCGTTCGTGCGTCGCGGGTCGCCGCGGCGTACGGTGCGCGCGTCGCCATCGCCGAGGAGTATAAGGTCGGCGGCACCTGCGTGATCCGCGGCTGCGTGCCGAAGAAGCTGCTCGTCTATGGCGCGCACTTTGCCGAGGACCTCGACGATGCGGCGATGTTCGGCTGGAACGTGCCGCAGAAGACCTTCGATTGGACGGTGCTGCGCGACAATGTCCTGGCCGAGGTGTCGCGGCTGGAGGGCGCCTACACCGAGACTCTGAAGAGCCACGACGTCACCATCTTCCACGAGCGGGCGACGGTCACCGGGCCCAACTCGATCCGCCTGGCGAGCGGAAAGGAAGTGACCGCCGACAAGATCCTGATCGCGACCGGCGCGCGGCCGGTAATGCCGCACATCGACGGGATCGAGCACGCGATCAGCTCGAACGAGGTGTTCCATCTCGACAAGCTGCCCAAGCGGATCGTGATCGCCGGCGGCGGCTATATCGCAAACGAGTTCGCGGGGATTTTCCACCAGTTCGGGACGCACGTGACTCTGGTCAACCGAACAGACGTGATCCTGCGCCATTACGACCAGCAGATCGTCGACCGCCTGATCCAGATTTCGCTGCGCAAGGGAATCGATTTCAAGTTCCACGCGACCATCGACCGCGTGCGCCGCGAGGATGACGGCAGGCTGCACATCGCCATGACCGGCTGCGACAATCTGGAAGCGGATCAGCTGCTGTTCGCGATCGGCCGCAAGCCGAACACGGAAGGGCTGGGCCTCGAAGCAATCGGCGTCGAGCTCGGCGAGCACGGCAAGCTGAAGGTCGATGAGGACAACCGCACCTCGGTGCCCTCGATCTTCGCCGTCGGCGACGTGACCGACCGGGTCCAGCTGACCCCCGTGGCGATCCGCGAAGGCCAGGCATTCGCCGATACTTTCTTCGGCAAGAAGCAATGCCGCGTCGATTATGGAAGCATTCCGTCGGCCGTGTTCAGTCATCCCCCGCTTGCGGGAGTCGGATTGACCGAGGGGCACGCGCGCAACACCATTGGGCCGGTGAAAATCTTCACCTCCGACTTCCGGCCGATGAAGAACGTGCTCGCCGGCAGGAACGAGCGGTCGCTCTACAAGCTCGTCGTCGACGCGGAGAGCGAAGTCGTCGTCGGCATTCACATGATCGGCCCCGACGCGCCGGCGATCCTCCAGGCGGCCGCCATCGCAGTGAAGGCGAAGCTCAAGAAGAGCGAGATCGACGCCACGCTGGCGCTTCATCCGACGATGGCCGAAGAGCTGGTGCTGATGCGGTGATGGTGGGGCCTTTCCCTAAACCGCTCATGCTGAGTAGAGACTGAGCGAAGGCGAAGGCTCGTATCGAAGCACGGTCCTTCGATACGCCGGTTCGACAAGCTCACCGGCTATTCAGGACGAGCGGGTGAGGAGAAGTTCTTGCGGGACGTGATCATCATCGGTGCGGGCCATAACGGCCTGACGTGCGCTTATTATCTCGCGAAGAAGGGGCTCAAGGTCACGATGCTCGAGGCGGCCGGGAACGTCGGCGGCGCGGCCGTGACTGACGAGTTCCTGCCGGGGTTCAGGAACTCGGCCGCGAGCTACACCGTCAGCCTGCTCCAGCCCAAGGTGATCCGCGACATGCAGCTCGAGCGGCATGGGCTCAAGGTCGTGCTGAGGAAGACCGACAATTTCCTGCCCGGCGACGGCGATTACCTCCTTTCCGGCCGCAACGGGCTGACGCGCAAGGAGATCGCTCGGCACAACAAGGGCGATGCCGAGGCCTATGACCGGTACGTTGCCGAGCTCGAGACGGTCGTGAGGCTGCTCAAGAAATGGCTGCTCAGAGCGCCGCCGAACGTCGGGCGCAAGATCAGCGCGATCCCCAAGCTGCTGAGCCTCGGCCGCGACATGGCCGGGCTCACCCTTGCCGAGACGCGCATCGTCCACGACTTCGCGGTGCGCAGTGCCTCGGAGATCCTCGACCGGCATTTCGAGGGCGATCTCACAAAGGCGTTGTTCGGGTTCGACGGGGTGGTCGGCAACTTCGCCTCGCCGCAATCGCCCGGTACTGCCTACGTGTTGCTGCACCATTTGTTCGGCGAAGCGGCGGGCGTGCCCGGCGCGTGGGGGCATGCGATCGGCGGCATGGGCTCGATCAC
>JAICXO010000008.1 GCA_025980335.1 Sphingomonas sp.
GCGGCGGAACTCGCCATCGAGCGGCTTGAACTCGTCGTAGGCCTGCCGCGCGCGATCTTCCTTCGATGCGTCCGAATAGACGAATGCGCGCCACAGCACGACGCCGTGATGCGGCGCGAGCGCGTCCGCGAGCATGTTCGCTCCATCGGCATGCGTGCGGCCATAGGTTTGCGGTCCCGGTTGCCCTTCCGCATTCGCCTTCACCAGAAAGCCGCCGAAATCGGGGATCAGCCGGTAGATCTCGTCCGCCTTTGCGCGCCACCACGCGCGCACGCCCGGGTCGAGCGGGTCGGCCGTGGAGAGGCCGCCGATCTCTTTGGGTGCGGAGAAGCGCGCCGAGAGATAGACGCGGATTCCGTAGGGCCGCCATGCATCGGCGATTGCCGCGACCTTGGTCAGATATTCGGGCGTCAGGATTCGCGCATCGGCGTTGACGTTGTTGAGCACCGCGCCATTGATTCCGACGGACGCGTTCGCTCGCGCATAGTCGATCAGCCGCCGATCGATCGCCGGGAGCTCGTTCCAGTTCCACAGCGAACGCCCGGCATAGCCGCGCTCGATCGTGCGATCGAGATTGTCCCAATGGTCGAGCATCCGGATCGGAACCGCGGGAGAGTCGCACAAGTCGAGATGCGGCGGGAGCGAGCGGGTCTGCATCAGCCGGAGCAAGGCGAACGCGCCGTAGAGCACGCCGATGTCGCGGTTCGCCTCGATCAGGGTGACGGCATGGCCGCCCGCCCGGGCGCTCCGGAGGCAATAGCCCTCGTCGCCTGCTCCTTTAAGCGGCGAGCGAGCCATGGCGAGAATGATCGTCCCGTCGCGGAGCCCGCTTCCGGGTTTCCCGCCGAGCATGCCGGTGACCCCGCGTTGTAGTTCCCTCGCCGCCGCGTCGAGCGTCGCCGAGCGTGCGCCTTCGACGATCGCGCTCGCTCGCGGAGCGTATGCAGCGCGCCACTGCGGCTCGACCGGGCGGTAGCGCAGCCAGAGGTCATAGCCGTCCTCCGCGGCTGCGGCGCTGCCAGCTGCGAAGACCAGCATCGCCGCAAACAGCAGCCGCAGAGGAGTCGTTGACAACATCGGCGTGAGCCTAGCATTGGTAGCGCTACCATAGGAGGGGTGATGAAGCTCACACGGCGCCAGGCGCTCGCCGGCGGAGCGGCGATGCTGGCGAGCAGTGCGCTCGCGCGCCCGGTGGCGCCGGCGTCACTTGACGCGATCGCCGGCGAGGGCGGAAGGCGCTTCGGCTCGGCAGTTGCGTGGGCACCCCCCGGACTGGACGCGGGAAGCTTCACCAACCCGCGCTACGCGGCGCTTCTCGAAGCGGAATGCGCGCTGTTGGTGCCCGAAAACCAGCTCAAATGGCAGTGGGTCCGACGCGCTCCGGACTCGTTCGACTTCCGCGCGTTCGACGCAATCGCCGATTACGCGACCGGCCGCGGGTTCAAGCTGCGCGGGCACACGCTCTTCTGGACGCCGACCAAATGGTATCCGAAATGGCTCGCCGAAATGCGCTTCGGCTCGGCGGCCGAAGCCGAACGGCTGCTAACGAATCATGTGCGGACGGTCTGCAGCCGCTACGGCGACCGGATCTATTCGTACGACGTGGTCAACGAGGCGGTGCAACCCGAAACGGGCAAGCTCCGCGACACCAACGTCACTCGTGCGCTCGGCGGAGAGGCGCTACTCGACCTCATGTTCCACACCGCGCGCGAGGCCGCTCCGCATGCGCAGCTCGTCTACAACGACTATATGAGCTGGGAGCGCACGCACGACGACAAAAGGCACATCAAGGGCGTGCTCAAGCTGCTCGAAGGCTTGAGGAGGCGCGGCACGCCTGTCGACGCGCTCGGCGTCCAGTCGCACATCCGTCTGCTTGAGAAGGCGCCAGTGGCGGAGATCGTTCGCCAATCCGAGAAGCCGTGGCGGCGCTTCCTCGATGAGGTGGTCGGCATGGGGTACCAGCTCGTGATCACCGAGTTCGACGTGAACGACCATGAGGCGCCGACCGCCATCCTCGCGCGCGACCGGATGGTGGCGGACTACGGCAAAGCCTACCTTGATGTCATGCTCGGATATCCGCAACTTCAGGACGTGCTGTGCTGGGGCATGTGCGACCGCTACAGCTGGCTCGACGGGTTCGACCCGCGCGCCGACGAGACGCTCAAGCGCGGCACGCCCTATGATGCGAACTTCGCGCCCAAGCCGCTGCGAACCGCGATGGCCGCGGATTTTGCGCAAGCGGGGTCGCGGCATGTTTAGATGGGTCCTCGCGTTCGTTTTGCTCGTTGCGGCGCCGATGACGGTATTCGCGAAGCAGGGGCCGGCCGAGTTCGACTGGTTCGAATATAGCGGCGACGACGGACTGCCGAAGGCGACGTCCGGCGAATATGCGAACCCGATCCTCCAAGGCTTCTACCCGGACCCGAGCATCGTCCGCGCCGGACGCGACTATTATCTCGTCAATTCGACCTTCGCCTGGTTCCCGGGCATGCCGATCTTCCATAGCCGGGACCTCGTTCACTGGACCCAGATCGGCAATGCGATCGACCGGTCGAGCCAGCTCAAGTTCGACAAGCTCAACATGTGGCAAGGGCTCTACGCGCCGGACATCAGCTGGCACGACGGCACCTTCTACATCCTCAACACCTGCGTCGGGTGCGGCGGCAATTTCGTGATCACTGCCAAGAAGCCGCACGGGCCCTGGTCCGATCCGGTGTTTTTGCCGGGGGTCGAGGGAATCGACACGTCGCTGTTCTTCGACGACGACGGCAGCGCCTGGATCGTGCACAACGGGCCGCCGCCCGAAAAGCCGCGGTACGAGGGGCATACCGCGATCTGGCTGCAGCACTTCGATGCGAAGGCGCTGAAAGCGGTCGGCAAACCGCAAGTGCTGGTCGATGCCGGAACCCATCCGGAGCGCAAGCCGATCTGGATCGAGGGCCCGCACATCTTCAAAAAAGATGGGCTTTACTATCTGATCGCCGCCGAAGGCGGCACCGAGGAGGGCCATTCGGAAGTCGTGTTCCGAAGCGACAAGGTGACGGGCCCTTATGTCGCGCTGGCGAGCAATCCGATCCTGACCCAGCGCGATCTTCCGAAGGATCGCGCGCGACCGATCACCTCGACTGGTCACGCGAAATTCGTCGAGACTCCCGAAGGCGACTGGTGGGCGGTGTTCCTCGGCGTTCGGCCGTACGATTCCGCGGGCGACTTCAACACGGGGCGCGAGACCTTCATGATGCCGGTCCGGTGGAAGGATGGATGGCCGCGGGTGACCGATCCCGGGCAGCGGGTTCCATGGCTTGCTCCCGCGCCGAAGCTGCCGAAGCAGGCGAAGCCGCCGGTGCCGCTGAACGGGGACTTCAGCTTCCGGGAGGATTTCGACGCGGCGAAGCTGCCGCTGTACTGGATGCAATTGCGCAACCGGCAAGGGCATTGGTGGCGTGTCCGCAATGGCGCCTTGCAGCTCAATGCGCGTGCTGTCGCCCTTGGCGACAATGGCAATCCCTCGCTGCTCGCCCGCCGTCAGCAACATCTGAACGCGACCGCCACGACGGAGCTGCGTTTCCACGCCGCGAGCGACGATGCCGAGGCGGGGCTCGCCGCATTTCAGAACGACCAATATTGGTACTTGATCGCTGTCGGCAGCGATCACAGCGAGCCCGTCGTGCGGGTCCGCCGATCGCTGAACGGTGCCGTGTCCACGCTCGCCGAAGCGCCGCTTCCAGCCATCTCTGCGGTGCAGCTGAGGATCAGTGCGCATGGACCGAGCTACGATTTCGGCTGGAGCGCGGACGGCAAGCACTGGCACAGCCTGGTGAAAGGCGCCGACGGGACGATCCTGAGCACGAAGAAGGCGGGCGGGTTCGTCGGTGCGGTGTTCGGCCTCTATGCGCACGACGGAAGCGGAGGGGCGCAATGATCCCGCAGCAATATCTTCCCGACCCGAAGCGATACGACGGCCGAATGCCATACCGGCGCTGCGGCCGAAGCGGTCTCGACCTGCCGCTGGTCTCGCTCGGGCTGTGGCAGAACTTCGGCGGCGCCGACGTCTTCGAGACCGGACGCGCGATCCTCCGCCGCGCGTTCGACCTCGGCGTCACCCACTTCGATCTCGCGAACAATTACGGGCCGCCCTACGGCTCTGCGGAGGAGAATTTCGGCCGCTGGTTCGCAGCGGACTTCCGTCCGTATCGCGACGAGCTGATCGTCTCGACCAAGGCCGGGTACGACATGTGGCCGGGCCCGTACGGCGACGGCGGCTCGCGCAAATATCTGCTCGCGAGCCTTGACCAGAGCCTCAGGCGCATGGGCCTGGACTACGTCGACATCTTCTATTCGCACCGGGTCGACCCGACGACTCCGCTGGAGGAGACGATGGGCGCGCTCGCCCATGCGTATCGTCAGGGCAAGGCGCTTTACGTCGGCATTTCGTCCTACTCGCCCGAGTTGACGCGGCAGGCCTACGACATCCTCAAAGGCGAGGGCGTGCCGCTGCTGATCCACCAGCCGTCTTTTTCGATCCTGAATCGCTGGATCGAGCACAGACTGCTCGACACGCTCGCCCAGTTCGGCGTCGGCTGCATCGCTTTCTCGCCGCTCGCGCAGGGGATGCTGACGAACAAATATCTCGGCGGCATCCCCGCGGATGCGAGGGCGGCGAAGGACGGCTCCTTCTCCAGGGGGTTCCTGACGCCCGAAAACCTGCAGCACATCGGCGCCCTCGACGAGCTTGCGAAAGATCGCGGCCAGACCCTTGCACAAATGGCGATCGCCTGGGTGCTTCGCGATCCGCGTGTGACCTCCGCGCTGATCGGTGCGCGAACCGTCGGGCAGCTCGAGGATTCGCTCGCCGCCATGCGCAACCTGCATTTCACGCCGGACGAGCTGGCCAGGATCGACAGCATCGCGACGGATGCAGGCATCGACATCTGGAAGGTGTCGTGGTCGATCGGCGCGGCCGGATGAACCGGCTGCTCGCAGCAGCGGCGCTCCTCTTGTTCGGCGGCGCGGCGCATGCGAAGCAGCCCGAAATCGCGATCACGATCGACGATCTTCCGGTGCATGCGCCTTATCCGCCCGGAGTTACCCCGCTTGAGGTCAACCGGAGAATGATTGCCGCGCTGAAGGCCGCGCATGTGCCCGCGACCGCGTTCGTCAATGGGGTGAACGCGACGGACTCCGCCACGATGCAGGCCCTACGCGACTGGCGCGCGGCGGGGTTCGTGCTCGGCAATCACAGCTGGTCGCATCCGCATCTCAGCCAATTGACGATTCGGCAATTCGAAGAGCAGCTGACCATGGGCGAGCCGCTGTTGTCCAAGCTCGGGAGCGGCACCGACTGGCGCTGGTTCCGCTATCCGTTTCTGGACGAGGGCAAAGACGACGAGCAGCGGATCGCCGCGCGAAAGGTGCTGGCGAAGCACGGCTATCGCATCGCGGCGGTGACCATGAGCTTTTCCGACTGGGCATTCACCCCCGCTTACGCGCGCTGCATGGGAAAGGGCGACAAGGCTGCGGTCGCCAAACTCGAACGGCTGTACCTGAAAGCCGCGCGCGAAAACATCGCCGCCAGTCGCGACACCGCGCGCAAGCTTTACGGACGCGACATTCCCTACTTGCTGCTGATGCACGTCAGCGCGATGAGCGCGCGGATGATGCCGCAGGTGATCGGACTCTACAGGAACGCCGGTTGCCGGCTCGTCTCCTTGCCCGAGGCGGAGAGCGATGCGGCCTACGCGGGCTACACCGACCTGGGCTTGCCGCCGCCGCAGTCTCCGCAACAGCTCGCCCAAAAGAAGTATGTGCAGCTGATGCGGGCGCCCGACCATTCGGCGATTCTGAATTCGATCTGCTCCTAGGCGGAGCCGACTCCGTCGATCCAGCTTCCGGCGACCCGCAACTCGGCGTCTAGCAGCACGAGGTTCGCGCGATAGCCCGGGGCGATCCGGCCGAGTTCGTGATCGACACCGAGGAATGCGGCCGGGTTGGCGCTCGCCATTGCGACGGCACCGGCGAGATCGACCGCGAGCATCGACACCGCATTGCGAACCGCGCTCGCCATGTCGAGGTCGGCCCCCGCGAGCGTTCCGTTGGCGTTGACGCATTTCCCGTCGGCGGCCGTGATCTGCTGACCGCCGAGCATGAATGCCTTGCGTCCGCCGACGCTCGGCATCGCGTCGCTGACCAGCATGAACCGGCGGAGCGGAGCCGCGCGGAGCGCGACCGCCAGGACTCGCGGATCGACGTGATGTCCGTCGACGATGATCCCGCACCAGCTCTTATCGTCGTACAGGGCCGCTCCGACGACGCCAGGCTCGCGCGCATTCATCTGCGACATGGCGTTGAACAGATGCGTGAAACCGCGAAGCCCGCTCTTCAGCGCTTCGGCGACCCGGTCGGCCGTCGCATTGGTGTGACCGGCGCAGACGATCACGCCGGCGTTCGTCAGCTGACGGATTGCCGCCGCAGGCACCTTTTCCGGCGCCAAGGTGGCGACCGTCTTGCCGCCGGTCGGCTGCGAGAGGAGCGCGATTTCGAAGTCGCTGATCGGCCGCAGCTTCGCGGCGTCGTGAATGCCCTTCTTCTCGAGATTGAGGAACGGTCCTTCGATGTGCACCCCAAGGACGCCCGGCACGCCGGCGGCAATTGCCGAGCGCGTGGCGTCCATTGCCGCCGCGATTTTCTCCGCGTCGTCGCTGATCAGCGTCGGCAGGAAGCCCGTCGTGCCGAAGCGTCGGTGCGCGGCGCCGATCGCCGCGATCGTCTCGGCGCTCGGATCGTCGTTGAACAGCCGGTCGCCGCCGCCATTGACCTGCACGTCGATGAACCCCGGCACGAGAGTCTGTCCGCGAAGGTCGAAGCGGGGGACGTCGGCGAGTTCGCCCTCGCGGACTAGGGCCGCGATCCGTCCATCCTCGATCACCACCGCGGCGTCGGTCACGAAGCCGCCGTCCAGCAGCACCCGTCCGTTGACCAGCGCTTCGGCCATCAGTGCGTCTCCGTCACCTTGGCGAGGTGCGGCGGCCGGTCGGGATCGAGACCGCGCGCGACGGCAAGCGCATTCGCGGCGCGGTAGAACGACTGGATCTGCAAAATCGGTTCGAGCAGCGGGGGCGATAGAATGCTCGGCAGCGTGGTCGCGCCGCGCGCGTCCGAGCCGGCGAGCAAGACGCGCGCACCGCGCTCGGCCAACGCTCCCGCAGTCTCCTCGACATTGCGGCCGGTCTCGTCAGATTGACTGAACATCAGCGCCGGGAATCCCTCTCGGACGAGCGCCATCGGACCGTGGCGAAGCTCGGCGGCACTGAACGCCTCCGCGTGCAGCTGCGAGGTCTCCTTAAGCTTGAGCGCCGCTTCCTGCGCGGCTGCATAGCCGACGCCCCGGCCAAGGACGTAGAGGTCGCTCGCGGCGGTGAGCTCGCCGACGAGCGCCGACCAGTCGAGCGCCCACGCTTGCCTCAGCAGCGCGGGAAGAGCGCGCAGATCGCTTCGGAGTCCGTCATCGTCGCTCCACTCGGCAACGATCCGCGCGATCGCCGCCAGAGACGCGATGAACGATTTGGTCGCGGCAACGCTGCGCTCCTCGCCGGCGGCGAGCCCGAACGATCTGTCCGCCATCTCCGCCAGCGGAGAGTCGGTATCGTTGACCAGCGCCAGCACCCACGCGCCTGCCTCCCTGAAGCTCGACACGGTCGCGAGCAGGTCGGGGCTTCGGCCCGATTGCGAAATGGCGATGCAGACGGCCTCGTCCGCCCGCAGCGGAGACGCATAGACGGACGATACCGACGGCGCCGCCGAGGCGACGGGCACGCCGATGCGCGTCTCGATCGCATATTTGGCGTAGGTCGCGGCATGGTCGGAGCTTCCGCGGGCGCAGGTGATCACGACGCGTGGCGAGCGGCCGCGGAGCTCCGCGCCGATCCGGTCGAGCTCCGCGGCAGCACCTTCCTGGCGGGCGACGGCGTCGCCCGCTTCGGCCGCCTCGCGGAACATGCTGGTGGCGCGCGCGGCGGCCGGTTCGCTTTCGTGGGTCATTGCTATTGACGCACGCTAACGATGTGCCGGATGCTCGCACAATGACAAAATTGCGAGGGTGCTCCGCCGTGAGCTCCAGCCGATGAGCCGAACCACCCTCGCCGCCCCGATCTCGGGCTGGCTGACCAGCGTCCGGGACGTCCCCGACCCGGTCTTTTCCGAAGAAATGATGGGCGTGGGTGTGGCGATCGATCCGATCCACGGCACGCTCGTCGCGCCTTGCGACGCCGAGGTGCTGCAAGTCGCGGCTGCGCGCCATTCGGTGACGCTGCGCACGCCCGAGGGCGCGGAGCTTCTGATCCATGTCGGCCTTGAGACCGTCGCGCTCGACGGCCGCGGGTTCGAAGTCCAGGTGCGCGAGGGCGACCGGGTGGACACCGGCGATCCGCTGATCAGCTTCGATCTCGACGCCGTCGGGCTGGAAGCGAAGAGCCTCGTCACGCCGATCCTGCTGACGAACACCGACAGGTTCCGCTTCGTCGCGAACTCGCTCGACCGGCTGGTCGAACGCGGTCAGCCGATCGGCATCATCGAAGGAAGCGGGACGGCCGAGGTCGCCTCGGCCGATGCCGCCGAAGTCCACCGCGCCGAAGCGGTCGTAGGCTTCGCACACGGACTTCACGCCCGGCCGGCCGCCCGCGTCGCAGATTGCGCGAAGCGCTTCTCCAGCCGCGTCACGCTCAGCTGCGGGGGCAAGACCGCAAGCGCGCGGAGCCCCGTCGCGGTCATGGCGTTGAACGCGCGCAAGGGCGACCGCGTCCTGCTCACCGGCGAAGGCGCGGATGCCGACGCTGCCATCGCGGCAATCGTCGGACTGTTGAACGCGGGCGATGAGGACGAGCACAAAGCGCCGGCTGCGGTGCCGCCGAAGCGGGCGCTTTCGGATAATGAGATTGCGGGAGTTTGCGCCTTGCCCGGCGTCGTTCTCGGGACCGCCGTTCACTGGCGGCGGCAGGTAACGCAAACGAGCGAGCAGGGCCGCGGCGTGGACGAGGAGCGTGCTGCGCTCCACCAAGCCCGTGCAGCGGTCAGGACGCGTCTGGAAGCGCTCGGCAGTGACTCGGCCGGCGCGGCCGCCGGAATCGCGAGCGCGCACGTCGCCTTGCTCGACGACGAGGATTTGAACGCGGCCGCCGCCGCCGCGATCGATCAGGGCAAGAGCGCCGCCCACGCGTGGGAGCTCGCGACTTCAGGCGCGGCGGAAGCGTTGCGCGCGGCCGATAATCCGCTGCTTCGTGAACGCGTCGCCGACCTCGACGACATTTGCGCGCAGGTTACCGCGGCGTTGCTCGGGGATGCCGCCTCAACCGCGCTCGAGCTGCCCGAAGCAAGCGTGTTGGTTGCCGACGAGTTACTGCCCTCCGAAATTTTATCGCTACCGCGGGCGCGGATTGCCGGGATTGCGACGGCCAACGGCGGCCCGACGTCGCACATGGCGATCATCGCGGCGTCGTTCGGAATTCCGACGCTGGTCGCGATGGGCGCCGAGCTCGCGCGCGTTCCGGAGGGAGCGCGAGTGCTCCTCGACGCGAGCGGCGGCGTGCTGGTCATCGATCCGGACGAAGCGGCGCAGGCGCGGGCGCTCGCGGCGGCCCGGCAGGTCGAGGAGGGTGGCGACTGCGTCACCCGCGACGGCGAGCGCGTGACCTTGCTCGCCAACCTCGGCGGTCTCGGCGACGTCGAAGCCGCGCTTGCGGCCGGCGCGGAAGGATGCGGCTTGCTTCGCACCGAGTTCATGTTCCTCGATCGCGCCGATGCCCCGTCCCAGGAGGAGCAGCGCACCAACTACCAGGCGATCGCCAACGCGCTCGGCGGACGGCCGCTCACCATCCGCACGCTCGATATCGGCGGCGACAAGCCGGTCCCGTACATCCGCTTTCCGGATGAACAGAACCCCGCGCTCGGTGCACGCGGCATCCGCACCGGCCTGTTCGAACCCGCTTTGCTGGACGAGCAGCTGCGCGCCATCGCGGAGGTGAAGGGCGAAGCGATCAAGGTGATGGTCCCGATGGTCTCCTCGGCCGCCGAGCTGCGCCCGGTTCGCGAACGCATGAACGCGCTCGGCGCGGCGATGAAGTTCGGCGTGATGGTCGAGACTCCCGCCGCCGCGCTCACCGCCCCTCAGCTCGCGGCCGAAGCCGATTTCCTGTCGATCGGCACCAACGATCTCGCGCAATACACGCTGGCGATGGACCGGACGAACCCGCTGCTCGCCGCATCGATCGACGCGCTTCATCCGGCGGTTATTCGCCTCATCGCGATAACTGCGGAAGCGGGCCGCGCTGCCGGTAAGCCGGTGAGCGTCTGCGGCAATCTCGCGTCGGAGCCGCTTGGCGCACTGCTGCTGATCGGCTTCGGAATCCGCGAGCTGTCGGGCGTTCCCGCGGCACTGCCCGCGGTCAGGCACGTGATCGTCCAGGTGTCTGCGTCCGATTGCCGCAACCTTGCCGAACGGGCGCTCGAGTTCGAATCCGCGGCGGAGGTCCGCGCGCTCGCAGCCGACCTGCTCAATACAGCGCAAGGAGAAGCGCAATGATCCAGCTCCGAATCGACAAGCTGCAGCCGCTCGGCCGCGCGCTGATGCTGCCGATCGCGGTCCTGCCGATCGCAGGGCTGCTGCTTCGGCTGGGGCAGGCCGATCTGCTCAACGTCCCCTTCGTCGCCGCGGCGGGTGACGCGATCTTCTCGCATCTTGGGCTGCTGTTCGGCATTGGCGTTGCGGTCGGCCTCGCGCGGGAGAATCACGGTGCCGCAGGGCTCGCCGGCGCGGTCTGCTTCTTCGTTCTCACCGAAGGCGCGAAGGCGCTGCTGACCGTCACGCCGGACGCTTATGCCGGGTTCACCGATCAGGCGGCGCGCGACCTCGCCGTCGCCGCATGGAAGGTGAAGCAACTCGACAAGCTCGGCGTCCCGGCGGGCATTCTGTCGGGAATCGCCGCAGGCATGCTCTACAACCGATTCAGCGACATCAAGCTGCCGGACTATCTCGCTTTCTTCGGCGGCCGGCGGTTCGTGCCGATCGCGGCGGGCGCGGTCGGGCTGGTCCTCGCGCTGGTTTTCGGCCTTGGCGACCCGTACATCGAAGCCGCGATCGACCAGCTGAGCCGATGGGTGGTCGCGTCGGGCAACGTCGGCCTATTCGCCTACGGGTTCCTCAACCGCATCCTCATCGTCACCGGGCTGCACCACATCATCAACAATATCGCCTGGTTCATCATCGGCGACTTCCACGGCACGACCGGCGACCTCAAGCGCTTCTTCGCCGGCGATCCGACCGCCGGCTCGTTCATGGCCGGCTTTTTCCCCGTCATGATGTTCGGGCTGCCCGCCGCGTGTCTTGCGATGTACCACACCGCGCTTCCCGACCGGCGGAAGGCTGTGGCCGGGATGCTTCTCTCGCTCGCGCTGACTTCCTTCCTCACCGGAGTGACCGAGCCGATTGAGTTCAGCTTCATGTTCCTCGCGCCCGGCCTCTACGCGCTTCACGCCGTGCTGACCGGCCTTTCGATGGTGGTGATGAACCTGCTCGGCGTGAAGCTCGGATTCGGCTTTTCCGCGGGACTGTTCGATTATACCCTCAATTACGGCATCTCCACCCGCCCGCTCCTGCTGATCCCGGTCGGCCTCGGCTATTTCGCGGTTTATTATTTCTCGTTCCGCTGGTGCATCCTGCACTTCGACTTGAAAACTCCCGGCCGCGACGCCGGCGAGGTCGTTGCTCGTCGCGATCCGGCCGCGGGAAGCCGGGGCGGCGACTTCGTCCTCGCGCTCGGCGGCGCAGCGAACCTGGCGACGGTCGATGCGTGCATGACGCGGCTGCGGCTGACGCTCAACGATCCGGCGGCGATCGACGAAACCCAGCTTCGGGCGCTCGGCGCGAAAGGCGTGGTTCGCCCCGGCGGCAATGCGCTGCAGGTGGTCCTCGGCCCGATTGCCGACCAGGTCGCCGGAGAGATTCGCGCGAGCCTGCACGCGAAGCCGCAGGTTGCGGACGAACCGTGGCTTAGAGCTCTTGGAGGTGCCGACAACATTGACGACGTGCGGCAACGCTCCACGCGGCTGATCGTCGATCTCGCCGATCCGAACCGTGCGAACGAGGCGGCCCTGAAGCAACTCGGCGCGCGCGCGGTGACCCGTTCAGAGGGCGGGCGGGTCCACCTGTTGCTGGACGAAGCGACAGCGGGGCAAATCGCAGCCGCGCTTCAGCCGGCGTAGGGGCTCGGGACCTCGACGATGCGGCTGGTGCGGCGGCGGTCGTAAGTGCGCGTGCGTAGCTCGACCGTCCCGGTCACCCGCGTTGGCCCGGAATAAGCGTGCCACGAACCGCCGTTGACTCGAAACTCGATGGGCTGTCCCGGAAATTCACTGTTCGCCTCGAGCAGTCCGTTCACCACGCGCGCGCCGGGCGGCGCCAGGCGATACAAGATCCCGGCACGTTCGAGCGTGGCGAGCTGCGCCGGCATGTTTGCCGCGAACTCGCTCCAGTTCTGTGTGAGCGCCGCCTGGTCGACCTTGCCGTCGCCATAGCTGTAGCTCGTGCCGGGGCGATACGGCGGCTCCCATTGCGCCTGGTGCCACGCCCGCTCGGCGAACGCGATCAGCCGCGGGAAAAGCATGTAGTCGACGAGCGAATCGCGCCGCACGGTTTCGCTCCACATGTTCGCCTGAGCACCGGCGAATGCGCGGCCCGGCTGCAGCGGCAGCGGATCGGTCGAGGTCGGCGGCTTATTCTTGATGTCCTTCATCACCGACGCGTTCGCCGGCAGATTGTCGGGCATGAAGCTGAACACCTTGAAGCTGTCGGTGCCGCGCGTCGGCCAGTCGTAGCCGCGCTCGAGGGGGTGAGGCGCATAGGGAACGTCGAAGTAGAGGACGTTCGGGACCGCAATCACCGTTTTCCATCCGAGGTTCGCCGTCCGGTGCGCTTCGGCCGGAGCCGCGGTGAACAGGTCGCCCCAGATGTCCGACTGGACCGCCCGCGGCATTTTCGCCGGATCGACATGGTCGAGCCCGTCGCTCCATCCCGCGACCGTCAGGCCGTGCTTGGCAACTAGCCCGGATACGCGTTCGATGAACATCGGGCCGAGCTGCGCAACAGTGAGGCCCGTCTTCGCCATCAGCGCCTTGCACGCCGGCGATCCGGACCATGCGCCGGCCGTCTCGTCGCCGCCAATGTGGAAGGTCTTCAGCGGAACGCCCGCCGCAGCATGAAGCGCGGCAACGTCGCCGATCACCACGTCGATGAATCGGTAGGTGCTGTCGAGGCACACATTGAGCGTATTGTCGTTGTAGTTCTGGATGCTCCGATAGCGCGTCATGTCGCCGGGCTCGACCAGGCGGAAGCGTTGGGCTTCGGCGCTGCGGCCCGCCGCCATCAGCCGCCGGTACCGCGCCTCCATCGAATGGATCGCCGCGCGCGAATGGCCGGGCATGTCGAACTCGGGGATGACCTCGATCCCGCGCGCGTTGGCCGCTTTCAGGATCTCGATGTAATCGGCGCTGCTGAGATAGCCGTTGACCGACGTGTTGCGGTCGGGGCCCGATCCGAGCTGCGGCAGCAGACACTGCGTTTCGCTCGGGTCGAAGCAGCGGTATCCGCCGACCCCGGTCAGCTCGGGGAAATGCGCGATCTCGAGCCGCCAGCCTTCGTCGTCGCCGAGATGGAGGTGGAGCTTGTCGAGCTTGTACCGGCCCATCTGCTCGATGACCTTGAGCACCTCGGCCTTGCTGTGGAAATTGCGCGCAAGGTCGATGTGCAGCCCGCGAAACGGAGAGCGCGGCGCGTCTTCGATCGTCAGCGGACGCAGGCTGCCATGCTCATAGGCTGCTTCCTGCGCGAGCGATTCCAGCGCGTAGCGCGCGCCCGCCGCGTCGGCGGCGACGATGTGGATCGCGCCGCTTCGCGCAGTCAGCCGGTAGCCTTGAGGCTGCAGATGGTCAGCGGCCGATATGCGGATGCTGAGCTCGGGCCCGGCGGCGCTTTCGCGCACGCCGCTGCTCGCGAGATCGGCAAGCGCGGCCTGGATCGCGGGCCGCTGCACACCCGCGAGGCGCAGCCGAACCCCGCGCGCCAGGTCCACGGGCGCCCCCTGGAGCCGCTTGACGAGCGAGGGCGTGGGGATGATCGCAACCTCCGGCGCGGCATGCGGCGCCGAATGGTCGGCAAATTCCGCGAATGCGCGATCCGGCGTCTGCCACCGCGTCAGGTCGTCCGCCGCCTGGGTGCCGAGATGCGCCTGATCTGTCATCGGCGCGACGAACGGCAGAAGCTCAAGCCCGCTCTCGGGATCGGTCGTCGGCCGCGTCGCCGCAATCACCGCAGGAGCGAGCTTGCCCGAGACGAGAAACATGTTCGGCATCGGGTAGTAAGCCGAGAAGAAATGGCCCTGCGACCACAGGCGGACGGGATAAATTTTGCCCGGCTGCAACTGCACGCCGCTGCGCGGCTCCAGCACATGCAGGTCGCCGTTGATCAGCCGCACGGTGAACGCGTCGCTGTCGCCTTGGATCACCGGATTGACCGAGCTGAAGTAGAGCTTGAAGTTGCCGTGCGCGAGGTCGGGCGCGAGCGTCTGAGGCATCGTCAGATCGAGTTCCGACAGGAAGCAACCGTCCGCTTGGCCCGGGCAATTCGCTGGCTTGTTGTCGAGGATGTGCAGCTGGACGCCCATCCGATTGGCAAGTGCATCGAGCGCTTGCTGCGATGCTGCGAAGGCGGGCGATGCGAATGTCGACGCGATCAGGAACGCGATCATCTTACGGCGCATGAAGCAGGCTTTCCTCCCCCTCGATGCCCACTCGTGTCATGCGCTCGCGCGAGGGTCAATCTGACTGCAGTTGCCCTCGCGAGAGCAGCGGCTAGGCTGCGGCCATGCGGCGTTTCATCATCATTCTTCTGACCATGCTATTCGCGGCTGCACCCGCCAATGCGACAGACCGCGGAACAGTCGTCGGCTACATCGCCGCGTTCAAGGGTCTCGATCGCGAAATGAACCAGCGCGGCCTCGACCGGTACACGCAGCTCGATCTCGCCTTCGTCAACCCGACGCCCGCGGGCGAGGTCGTGAGCGCGGGCGGGCTTGCCTGCGCTCCTGCGGGCGGCGGCGCGATGATCTCCGACGCGCAGCTCCGCGCATTGGTGGCGTCGGCGCACGCGCACGGCAGCAAAGTGATTGCGTCGCTCGGCGGTGCCGTCATCCCGCCGTGCGGTGCGGACTGGACGCAAGTGCTGCAGCCGGCCATGCGCTCCACGCTCATCGCAAACCTGGTGGAGATGGTGGAGCGCTACGATCTCGACGGCCTCGATATCGATCTGGAAGGCGAACTGATGATGCGGATCGACGCGGCGGGGAATTACGCGCCGTTCGTCCGCGACCTCGCCGCCGCGCTCCATGCGCGCTCGAAGATCCTCAGCGCCGCGACCGGCTCATACCCCGGCGGAATGGTGCCCGACGCATCGCTCCCCTACTTCGACCTGATCGGAATCATGTCCTACGATGCGGTCGGCCCGACCTGGGGTGCGCCCGGAGGCGAGCATTCGACCTACGCGCAAGCGCTCGCGGACCTCACGCTCTGGATCGGGAAAGGCGTGCCGGCGAACAAGCTCGCGCTCGGCGTTCCGTTCTACGGCCGCGGGTTCGGAAGCTACCGCGAGGGCTGGAGCTTGCAGGACATCGCCGCCCAGTTCGGCGAACGGCAGCTCGATTCCGACGTGGTCGGCAAGCGCTGCGGCGGATGCGATTACATCACCTTCAACGGACTCTCCACGCTCGAGCGAAAGGCCGAGCTCGCCGGCGCGTGGGGGGCAGGGGTCATGGTCTGGGAGGTCGGACAGGATGTTCAGGACGGACGTGCGATCAGGCAAGTCGCCAAGGCATACGAGCGCGGGCGAGCCTACCGGCGGCATTAGCGCCGACTCGAACAAGACCGGGCGGCTCGTCTCGCTCGATCTGCTGCGCGGACTGGCAGTGATCGGGATGATCATCGTCAACGAAATGGCGGGCATGGAGGGGCCGGTCTATCCTCTGCTGCTCCATTCGCACTGGAACGGGCTGACGTTCGCCGACGTCGTGTTCCCCGCCTTCCTGTTCATGGTCGGCGTCTCGATTCCGCTGTCGATGCGGCGAAGGGACGAGGTCGACTATTCGCGCATCCTGTGGCGCACGCTGCGCCTGCTGCTGCTCGGCTTCATCCTGTCGAATATCTTCTGGTTTTCGCAGTTCAGCTCGGGAAGCTGGCGGCTGTTCGGCGTGCTTCAGCGGATCGGCCTGGTTTACGGCGCCTGCGCATTCATGTTCCTGAACCTATCCGGGCGGACGCGCCTGATCGTCGCCGCGGCGATCCTGATCCTCTACTGGCCATTGGCGCTGGTCCCGACGCTCGACGGTGTGCCGACCGACATGTGGGTACGGGGACAGAATTTCATCGGCTCCGTCGATCGCGTGCTGCTCGGCGCGGGCAATCACATCTATGTGCCGGGCACGCATGGCTACGACCCCGAAGGACTGCTCGGAACGTTGCCGGCGGTCGCGCAGGGCCTGATCGGAGTGACCGTCGGCGAATATCTGCTTCGCAATCCCGAGCGGAGGCGAATGCGGGCGCTCGTGATCGCAGGCGCTGCGATGCTCGTCGCCGGCATCGCCTGGGGCTTCGTCTTCCCCGTAATCAAGGATATCTGGTCGAGCAGTTTCGTGCTCGTCACGACTGGAATCGCGTTGCTCGTACTCGCCGGCCTAAGCTATCTGTTCGATGGGCGGCCGATGCGCGGGCTCGGTCGGGTCGCCGAGGTGATCGTGCTTCCATTCGGAATGAACGCGATCGCCGCATACACACTGCATGAAGTTGCCTGGGCACTGCTCGGCTGGGACCTGCTCCAGGCGCCCTACCGACAGCTCAAACCGGTCATCGGGCCTCAGCTCGCCTCGTTCGTTCCGGTGCTGCTGTTCCTCGCCTTCATCTGGCTGTGCATGTTCTATTTGTGGCGCAAGCGGTGGCTGATCCGGATCTGATCAACCGGTGACCGTCAGCTTCGCGCTCTTGAGGTCGACCGAGTTCGGCCCGGCGTAGATGGTGAACGTGCCGGGCTCGACGACATGCCTCATCTCCGGGTTCCACAGCGCGAGATCGTCGGGCGTCAGCTCGAACGTGATGGTGCGCTTCTCGCCAGGCTGAAGGCTCACCCGCTCGAACCGCTTGAGCGCGGTCACCGGCCGCGTGACCGACGCCTCGTCGTCGTGGACGTAAAGCTGGACCACCTCGTCCCCCGCGCGCTTGCCGGTGTTCGCGACGTCGACTGCGATTCGCGCCGGCTGGTTGGCGGCGATCGACGGCGTCAGCACCCGCGGCGCTGAAATATCGAAGGTCGTGTAGCTGAGGCCGTAGCCGAACGGATACAGCGGCTGGGTCGTGCCGAACAGATAGCCGCGTCGCGCGGTCGGCTTGTGGTCGTAGAAGACCGGCAGCTGCCCGACCGAGCGCGGGATCGTCACCGGCAGCTTCCCGCCGGGGTTCACCTTCCCGAACAGCACGTCGGCGACTGCATGCCCGGTCTCCTGCCCGAGGTACCAGCCTTCGAGCAAAGCCGGCGCATGCTCCGCGAGGTAGTTCACGGACAGCGGCCGCCCATTGAGCAGGATGACGACGGTGGGCTTGTGAAGCGCGAAGATCGCCTTGGCGAAATCCTCCTGCTGGCCGACGAGGTCGAGCGACGAGCGATCGCCCAGATGCGTTTCGGCCCACGCCTCGCGGCTGGTCTGCTCGTTGCCGCCGAGCACCATCACGATCACGTCCGCCTTCCTGGCGGTCCGCACCGCGGCGGCGATCAGCTTCCTGTTGACCGACGCGGGCACGAGCTTCACGTCGTCGCACGACCAGCAACCGCTTTCGGTGATGCGCACGCCCTCGCTGTAATCGACTGTGAACTTGCCGCGGCCGGCGTCCTGCAATCCTTCGAGCACGCTGACGACGTGCTTGGGAAGGTCGCTGTAGCCGCCGATCGGCGTGTTTCTGGCGTGCGTCCCAAGCACGGCGACGCGCTTGATCTTCGCCGGATTGAGCGGAAGCAGGCCGTTGTCGTTCTTCAGCAGGATGATGGCCTTGTCGGCCGCGTCGCGCGCCAAGGCGATTGCATCCGGCGTCGCCGTCTTCGCTTCGGCCGTCGCAGGGTCGGGATATGGGTTCTCGAACAGTCCCGCTTCGAATTTGAGCCTCAGCACCCGGCGGACCGCCCGGTCGACCAGCGCCATCGGCACGCGTCCGTCGCGCACGAGCTCGGGCAAGTGGACGAAGGCTTCGGGGTCGGGAGTCTCGATGTCGACGCCCGACTTGATCGCGCGCTCGGCGGCATCGGCGACATTGTCGTAGAGGTGGTGGCGCGTGACCAGCTCGCGGATGCCGTAATAATCGCTGACCACCGCGCCTTTGAAACCCCATTCTCCGCGGAGCACGTCCTTCAGGAGCCAGCTGTTCGCGTGGCTCGGGATGCCGTCAATTTCGTTGTACGATGCCATGACCGAGCGGATCGGATAGGTCTTCACTGCGGCCTCAAACGGCGGGAAGAAGATTTCGCGAAGCTCGCGCTCGCCGATGTGTGCGGGACCGACATTGGTGCCGCCCTCGGGCCAGCCGTGGCCGGTGAAATGCTTGAGCGTGACGAACACCTTGTCGGACGGAAGCGGCAGCGTCGGTCCCTGGAATCCCTGGACCGCCGCCAAACCCATTTGCGTGACGAGATACGGGTCCTCGCCGTAGGTCTCCTCGATCCGCCCCCAGCGCGGGTCGCGGGCGACGTCGACCACCGGCGCAAGCACAAGCGTCGCGCCGCGCGCTCGCGCTTCGCGAGCAGCGACCGCGAACACGCGGGCGACGACATCGGGATCCCAGGTGCTCGCGAGCGCAATCGCCTGCGGGAAGCTGGTCGCGCCGCGCGCGACATAGCCGTGAAGCGATTCCTCATGCATCAGGATCGGGATTCCGAGACGGGTATGCTCGACTGCCCAGTGCTGGGCGGCATTGACGAACTCGGCGGTATCGCGCGGATCGCGGTTGACCGTCTCCCCGGAAGCGCCAGCGGCGCCATTCGATTGCGTCACGCCCCGGTAATCCGACGGTCGCGCAAGGCCGCCGATCCCATTCGGGAAGTTCTTCGACGCGAGCTCGGCCGAGAAGGTCCGATCGGCGGTCTCGAGCTTCGCCTTCTCTTCCCAGATCGTCTCCAGCTGCGCGACCTTCTCGTCGAGAGTCATGCGCGCGAGAAGATCGTCGACGCGCTTCTCCACTGGTTGACGGGGATCCTTGTAAATCGGCATCTGCAGCTCCGCCGAACGCGCATGAGCGGCCGTCAGCCCGGTGGCAATGGCCGCGGCCACGATCAAATAGGTGAAGCGCACGCTCCTGCTCCGCTGCAGAAAATGGTAGCGCTAACGTAGCTTGGCGGCGCAGGCCGTCAACGCGTCCGATTGCATTGCAACAGCGGCTCACCTAGCAACGCGCGGGGACGATATGGCAAAGCCGAGCCGGCGCAGACGTGGAGTGACGACAATCGAGGACGTCGCGCGCGCGGCGGGCGTCTCGGCGATGACCGTCTCTCGCGTGATCAATCACGGCAAGAACGTGCGCGATTCGACGCGAGCCTCGGTGCTAGAAGCGATCGAGCAGCTAAACTATTCGCCGAACACCGCGGCTCGAAGCCTGGCGGCGGGGCAGGCGACGCACATCGGCCTGCTTTATGCCAACCCGAGTGCCGGCTATCTCGCGCAGTTCCTGATCGGTGCGCTCCACGCGGCGCGAAGCGCCGGGGTTCACCTCGTGATAGAGTCGTGCGAATCCGAGGATGCGGACGAGCAGGCGGAGGTCACGCGTCGGTTCGCGACGAGCGATGTCGAAGGCGTGATCCTCCCGCCGCCGCTTTCGGAATCGCAGCCTATCATGGCCGAGCTCGATTCGATGGGCATCCCGGTGGTGACGGTGGCAATGGGCGCGCCACAGGCCGACAGCCTCAACGTGCGGATCGACGACCGCGCGGCGGCGAACGAGATGACTCGCTATCTGCTCGACCTCGGGCATCGCAACATCGGCTTCATCAAGGGCCACCCGAACCACGTCGCCAGCCGCGATCGTCACCAGGGCTTCTGCGACGCGCTGACCGAAGCGGGAATGGATGCCGATCGCGCGCCGGTGGAGCAGGGCTATTTCAGCTACCGATCCGGGCTCATCGCCGGAGAGCGCTTGCTCGGGCGTGCCGATCGGCCGACGGCGATCTTCGCGAGCAACGACGACATGGCCGCGGCCACAATCAGCATTGCGCATCGCATGGGCCTCAACGTGCCCGACGATGTCAGCATCGTCGGCTTCGACGATACCGCACTTGCGACCAGCGTTTGGCCCGAGCTGACGACGGTCAAGCAACCGATTTCCTCGATGGCAGAAGCCGCGCTCGAGCTGCTGATTGCGGACCTTCGGACACATTCGCCGGGTGCTCCGCGCAAGTTCACCGAGCGGGTGCTGAGCCATGCAATGATGATCCGCGAATCTTCGGATTCGCCGCCCGGCGCACGGAAGACGAAGAAGACGAAAACGGTGCACAGAGCTTAGCCGATTGCGCTGCGACAATTCTGTGTTACCGCTAACAGCCGAGGGCTTCGGGAGAGGGACATGACGGAAGCAAGTCCGCAGCGGGCGAACATGGGCTTCATTGGCGCGATCGTCGCCGTAGCGACGATCGGCGGGTTCCTGTTCGGCTACGACAGCGGCGCCGTGAACGGCACCCAGGAAGGGCTCAAGCACGCATTCGGGCTGGTCGACGGCAGCTGGTCCCCGACCAACGGACTTGGCTTCACCGTCGCCTCACTGCTGATCGGCTGCTTCATCGGTGCATTCTTCGCCGGGCGTCTCGCCGATCTGATGGGCCGCCGCAACACCATGATCCTCGCCGCCGCGCTGTTCCTCGGCGGCGCGCTGGTGCAAGGCATCGCCGGGGCCCAGATCGTCTTCGTGCTCGCCAGGATCTGCGGCGGCATGGCGGTCGGCGCGGCGAGCGTGCTTTCGCCCGCCTACATCTCCGAGATCGCGCCAGCGAACATTCGCGGCCGGCTGACGACCGTGCAGCAGATCATGATCATCACCGGCCTGACCGCCGCATTCGTCGTCAACTATTTCCTCGCCCAGGGCGCGGGCGTCTCGACAGCGACCTTCTGGTTTGGCCTGGAAGCATGGCGATGGATGTTCCTGATGCAGGCCATCCCCGCGGCGATCTTCCTCGTCGCTTTGTTCATGATCCCGGAGAGTCCGCGCTATCTCGTGTCCAAAGGCCGCGAGGACCAGGCTGTCACGGTCCTGACCAGCCTGTTCGGCGGTGAGGCCGCAATCCCGAAGTTCGAGGAAATCCGCGCGACCTTCGCATCCGACCACCGGCCGCGGCTTTCCGACGTACTCGCCAGGGCGGGTGGGCGCGGATTTCTCGGCATCCGCTACATCGTCTGGGTCGGGATCATTATTGCGGTGTTCCAGCAGCTCGTCGGAATCAATGTCATCTTCTATTATGGCGCGACGCTGTGGAAGCTGGCGGGCTTTTCGGAACAGCAGTCACTGCTGATCAACATCGTATCGGGCGCAGTCTCGATCGCCGCCTGCTTCATCACTATTGCCGTGATCGACAGGATCGGGCGCAAGCCGTTGCTGCTGATCGGCTCCGCCGGGATGGCCGTGACCTTGTTCGTGATGGTCTATGCGTTCAGCCACGGCTCGCTCGATCCGAAGGGCAACCTGGTCCTCTCCGAGAATCTGGGTACCGTCGCGGTCGTTGCCGCCAACCTTTACGTCATCTTCTTCAACGTCAGCTGGGGACCGGTGATGTGGGTCATGCTCGGCGAGATGTTCCCCAACCAGATCCGCGGCTCGGCGCTTGCGGTCTCCGGCTTCTTCCAATGGTTCGCCAATTTCATGATCTCATTCACCTTCCCGATCATGGCCGCGGGCTGGGGCTTGTCGGCGAGCTACACCTTCTACGGCGTATGCGCGGTAATCAGCTTCTTCCTCGTCGCGTGGCTGGTCCACGAAACCCGCGGCAAGGAGCTGGAGCAGATGGAGGGGTGAGCAATCTCCTCCCCTCGATTTCGAGGGGAGGGGGACCGCACGAAGTGCGGTGGAGGGGCCTTCGTTCAACTAGGAAGACCCCTCCACCAGCTTCGCTGGTCCCCCTCCCCGGCAAATGCCGGGGAGGAGATCGATGACCCGCACGCCCGCCCGCCCGTTCCGCTCGCGCGAGTGGTTCGACGCTCCCGGGCGGCCGGACATGGCCGCGCTCTACCTCGAGCGGTACATGAACGACGCGTTCACGCGTGAGGAGCTGCGCTCGGGAAAGCCGATCATCGGCATCTCGCAATCCGGCTCGGACCTCGTCCCGTGCAACCGAATCCACATCAAGCTGATGGAGCGGATCAAGGCCGGCATCCGCGACGCGGGCGGAATTCCGATGGAATTTCCGATGCACCCGATCTTCGAGAATTGCCGCCGGCCGACCGCGGCGCTCGACCGCAACCTCGCGTATCTCGGCCTCGTCGAGATCCTCAACGGCTATCCGATCGACGCCGTGGTGCTGACCACCGGCTGTGACAAGACCACGCCGGCCTCGATCATGGCCGCGGCGACGGTCGACATTCCCGCCATCACGCTCAACGGCGGGCCGATGCTCGACGGCTGGCACGAGGGCGAGTTGGTCGGGTCGGGCACCGTCATCTGGCGCTCGCGGCGGCTGCTCGGGGCCGACGAGATCGACGAGGAAGAGTTCATCCGCCGGGCGAGCGATTCCGCGCCGTCACTTGGGCATTGCAACACGATGGGCACTGCCTCGACGATGAACTCGGTCAGCGAGGCGCTCGGCATGTCGCTGCCTGGGCAGGCGATGATCCCGGCGCCATACCGCGAGCGGGCGCACATGGCGTACGAAACCGGCAAGCGGATCGTCGACATGGCGTATGAGGACCTGCGCCCATCGAAGATTCTGACGCGCGAGGCGCTGCTGAACGCGATTGTCGTCAACGCGGCGATCGGCGGCTCGACCAACGCCCAGCCGCACATCGTCGCGATTGCGCGCCACGCAGGCGTGGAGATCACCCCCAAGGACTGGATAGAGTACGGCTACGACGTGCCGCTGCTCGTCAACATGCAGCCGGCGGGCAAATATCTGAGCGAACGGTTCCACCGCGCGGGTGGGGTGCCGGCGGTGATGTCGGAGCTGCTGCGCGCGGGCAGGCTGGACGGATCGGCGCTGACCTGCACAGGTCGCACCCAGGCGGAAAACCTCGAGGGACGCGAAGCAACCGATCGCGACGTGATCTTCCCTTATTCCGCGCCGCTCAAGGAAGCGGCGGGCTTTCTGGTGCTCAGCGGAAACCTGTTCGACTTCGCGATCATGAAGACCAGCGTGATCGGCGACGAGTTCCGCGCACGCTATCTTTCCCGACCGGGGCACGAAGGCGTGTTCGAGGGCCGCGCAATCGTGTTCGACGGCTCGAGCGATTACCACCACCGGATCAACGATCCGTCGCTCGACATCGGCGAGAATTGCATCCTCGTGATCCGCGGCGCGGGCGTGCTCGGCTGGCCCGGCTCCGCCGAGGTTGTCAACATGCAGCCGCCCGACGCGCTTCTCCACCGCGGCATCCAGAGCCTGCCGACGATCGGCGACGGACGACAGTCGGGCACCTCCGACAGCCCGTCGATCCTCAATGCATCGCCCGAAAGCGCCGACGGCGGCGGCCTCGCATGGCTGCGCACCGGCGATACAATCCGCATCGACCTCAACGCGCGCACCTGCGACGCGCTCGTCAGCGACGAGGAGATTGCGCGGCGGAAGGCCGAACCCGCGCCTCCCGTGCCGGAGAGCAACACGCCGTGGGAAGAGCTGTTTCGCGAAAAGACCGGTCAGCTCTCGACCGGCGGAGTGCTCGAGTTCGCGGTCAAATATCGCGGCACGTCAAACAAGGTGCCGCGGCACAATCACTGAGCTCCGGTTGCTGCGAGGAGCGGAGCGACGAAGCAATCCAGCACGACGGTCGCCCGTCGCCCGGCTCGGCCTCGCCGCTCAGCATGACGGGCCTGTCGCGCTGAATCAGCGGATAACCGCGGAATTGCGGATCAATTGCCGGCGCGGCGGAAGCGGCCGACGCAAGTAACGCAGAAAGGATCAGTAGCGCACGAGCGGGCACGCAACGCCGACGACGCCGGCAGCGAACGCGAACAAATCGCCGATCTGCGGCTGCTTCGCGATCTGCTCGGGCTTCAGCAATTGTCGCGCGCTGGTCGCGAAAGCGGTGCGGAGGCCACTGCCGCCGAGCGCGAGCTTGGTCACGTTTGCGACCGGAAAGCGAACTTCTTCGATCAACTCGCCCGAGACTGAATAGCGCCGCGCGCCCCAGCCTCCGTAGAGGCCGATCCAGACGGCGCCGGTGCTGTCGACCGTCGGGCCGTCTGGGAAACCCGCGCCTTGTTCGATCGTCACGAACGGGCGGCGCTCGCCGAGCCCGCCGTCAGCGCCGATTTCCGCCTTCTCGATCCGCCGCCGGAACGTGTCCACCAGATAGAGGGTCTTCCCGTCGGGCGAAATTGCCGGGCCATTGGTGACGACCATTCCGCCGACCCCGGTCGGCCGCACCTCTCCATTCGCGAAGCAATAGAAAGCGCCGGTCTTCTCCTTCTCCTTGTTGTCCATCGTCCCGAACCACAGGCGCCCTTCGGAGTCGACCACCCCGTCGTTGAGGCGATTGTCGGGCTTGTCCGCCTCCACTTTCGCGATCAGGTCGAACGCACCGGTCCGCTCGTCGAAATGAAACAAGCCGGACTGGAGCCCGGCAACGAACCCGCCGCGCTCCGCCGGGAACACGAACCCGACCTGCTCGGGCGCCTTCCAGCTGCCGCGCTCGTCGATTGCCGGATCGTAGCGATGGACCAGC
Organism: Sphingomonas sp.; assembly: GCA_025980335.1. Taxonomy (GTDB): domain Bacteria; phylum Pseudomonadota; class Alphaproteobacteria; order Sphingomonadales; family Sphingomonadaceae; genus Sphingomicrobium. Next base: position 24,987 of record JAICXO010000008.1, read on the forward strand.
TGCTTCTTGATGTCGACGAACCACAAGGCGGAATCGCGCTCGACCCAGACCGGCCCTTCGCCGAGTTCGGCCTCGAGCTTCCACACCGCCTTCGGTTCGCTTGCGCTCATCTCATCGCCACCCTGCGTCGACGAAATATTCGTGTCCGGTGATCAGCCGCGCATCGGCCGAAGCGAGGAACATCGTCAAGGCCGCGACGTCCTCGGGCACCAGGCGCGCCTTGAGGCATTGCGCCGCGACAATCTCCGCCTCGCCCTCGGGCGTGTACCATTGCATCTGCCGCGGAGTCTTCACGTTGCCGGGCACGACGCAGCAGACGCGGATATTGTCCTTGCCGAGGTCGCGGGCGAGCGCCCGCGTCAGCCCTTCGATCGCGGCCTTGCAGGTCTGGTATAGAACGAGGTCGGGAAGGGCGAGGTGCCAGCTGATCGACCCCAGGTTGATGACGGCCCCGCCGCCGTTCGAGCGCATGCTCTTCGCCGCCGCCTGCGCGCAGAAGAACTGGTGCTTCAGGTTCACGTTCAGCCGGTCGTCCCAGTAGTCCTCGGTCACGTCGGCGATGCTGTGGCGGTCGTCGTTCGCCGCATTGTTGACCAGCACGTCGATGGTGCCGAGATCGCCGATTGCCGCTGTCGTGGCGCCGATATCGCGCAGATCGACGCGGACGAACCGGGCGCCGGTGCGGCCCGCGAGCGCGTGCGACTCTTCGTCGCAAATGTCGAAGAAGGCGACGTCCGAACCCTGGCGAACGAAGCCCTCGACGATGCCCGCGCCGATCCCCGAACCGCCGCCGGTGACGAGCACCGTCTTCCCGCGCAGGCTCGGATAGATTGCGCGCCCCTCCTCAACCTTGCTCAATAGTTCAGCCCCCGATGGTCGCGGCTTTGACTTTGCCGTCGGTCGAATGTGTGTCGGTTTCGGTCACGTTCTGGCTCCTTCGAGCAACCCGCGAGCCGAGAGATTCCGCATCAGCGCGCGCGTGCCGAACTTCCACGCCGGCGCGTCGCGCGATGTCGAAACGACGTTCGCGAGCGTGCCGAGCCTCGGCGTCGAAATCCGCACCTCGTCGCCGATCTTGTGCGTGAAGCCGCGGCCAGGCTCGTCGCGGTCTTCGGTCGGTGCGAACAAGGTGCCGAGGAACAGCACGAAACCATCCGGATAATGGTGCTCGCTCACCGTCTGGGACACGAGATCCACGGGGTCGCGGCTGATCTCATTCATCAGGCTTCGCCCGGTGAGCCGGAATCCGTCGGCGCCGGCGATCTGCAGCTCGACCACGGCCGAGCGAATGTCGTCGAGGGTGAATCCGTCGTCGAACAGGCGCACGAACGGCCCAATCGCGCATGAGGCATTATTGTCCTTGGCCTTGCTCAGCAGCAGCGCGCTGCGTCCTTCGAAATCGCGCAGGTTTACGTCGTTGCCGAGCGTCGCGCCGCGGATCTTGCCCTCGCTGCTGACCACCAGCACGACTTCGGGCTCCGGATTGTTCCAACTCGAATCGGAGCGCACGCCGACGTCCGCCCCCCAGCCGACGCTCGCAAGGGGCGCCGTCTTGGTGAAAATCTCCGCGTCCGGCCCAATCGCCACCTCGAGATATTGCGACCAGAGGCCGTCGTCGATCAGCGCTTCCTTGAGGCGTTCGGCGGGTTCGGTACCCGGCACGACCGAACGGATTGCGCCACCTATCCGCTGCTCTAGCTTGTCGCGAATTTCCGCGGCACGGGTGAAGTCACCGCGCGCGCGCTCCTCGATGACCCGCTCGATCGCCGAGATTGCGAAGGTCACCCCCGCGGCCTTCACTGCCTGAAGGTCCACCGGCGCCAGGAATCGCTCGCGCGGAAACAGCGCAAGTTCGTCGACCCCGAACAGCCGCTCGCCGGAGACGCTCGCCGGATTGGTCATCTCCATCAGGTCGGCAATCGTCGGCGCGATGCGCGATATGTCTTCGACCGCGCCTTCCCGGATCAGGACCGAGGTCGGGCCATCGTCGAGCAGCAGCCGGCCTGCGAGCGTCGCGTGCGCAGCGTCGTCGGGGAGCATCGCGGCCGTGAATTGCATGGGGACGGAAGTGGCCCTCGACGAGTCAATTGGTAGCGCTACCAATCGGCGCACGATCCTATTAGTGTCAAGCGGCGGCGCGGCGTGCACCGAAGCCGGCTAGGGGAGAGGACCGGAAGATGCGACGAATTCACCTGTTGCTTGCATTGGCGTTGAGCTTGGCTGCCGTTGGCGCAACCGCGCACGCTGGTCCGAGCCGGCCTTGGCTGAATTCCGCGCTGTCGCCCGATCAACGAGCGCAGCTTGCGGTCGGGCAGATGACGCAGGCTGAAAAACTGACGTTGGTGCTCGGCTATTTCGCAAGCGACTGGCAGGGCAAGAAGCCTCCGAAAGGCGGCCGGTACGGTTCTGCCGGCTATGTGCCGGGCATTCCGCGCCTCGGCATACCGCCGCAGTGGCAAACCGATGCCGGCATCGGCGTCGCGACTCAGGGCGGCGCCACCGTCAAACGCGAGCGCACCTCGCTGCCCTCGGGCATTGCGACCGCCGCCACCTGGAACCCGCAGATCGCGTTCCAAGGCGGCCGGATGATCGGCTCGGAAGCGCGCGATTCCGGTTTCAACGTGATGCTCGCCGGCGGGGTCGATCTCGCGCGCGATCCGCGCAACGGGCGCAACTTCGAATATGCCGGCGAGGACCCGCTGCTGGCGGGGACGATCGTCGGTTCGGAGATCGCCGGGATCCAGTCGAACCACATCATTTCGACTACGAAGCATTATGCGCTCAACGACCTCGAGACCGGGCGAAAGGGGCACGACGCGCGCATCGATCCCGCCGCAGCGCGCATGTCGGACCTGCTCGCCTTTCAGTTTGCGATCGAACGCGGCGATCCAGGTTCGGTCATGTGCTCCTACAACCGGGTGAACGGCAACTTCGCGTGCGAGAACGACTGGCTGTTGAATCAGGTGCTGAAGGGTGATTTCGGCTTCCGCGGCTATGTGATGAGCGACTGGGGTGCGGTCCACAGCACGGTCAAGGCGGCGATGAGCGGGCTCGACCAGCAGTCGGGCTGGCCGTTCGACGACAAGCCGTATTTCGGCTCATTGCTGAAGCAGGCGGTCGCTTCCGGCAAGGTCCCCGAGGCGCGGCTCGACGACATGGCGCGCCGAGTGCTGCGCTCCATGTTCGCGCATGGGCTGGTCGACGATCCGGTGCCGGGGAGCGCGGCGATCGACTATGCCGCGGATGAAGCGGTCACCCAGACCGACGCGGAGCAGGGCATCGTCCTCTTGAAGAACGACGGCAATCTGCTTCCGCTGACCGGGGCCGCGCGGCGGATCGTCGTCATCGGCGGCCACGCCGACAAGGGCGTGCTCGCCGGCAGTGGCTCTTCGCTGGTCTATCCCCGCGGCGGCAACGCGGTTCCGGGACTCGAGCCCACGGGGTGGCCGGGGCCCGTGATGTACTTCCCCGATTCGCCGGTGAAGGAATTGGAGCGGCTCGCACCGAACGCGACCATCAGCTTCGTCGATGGCGCCGATCCCGCCGCCGCGGCTGCCGCGGCAAGGAACGCCGACGTGGCGATCGTCTTCGCGACCCAATGGTCGAGCGAGTCGATCGACGTGCCGATGAAGCTCGACGGCAATCAGGATGCGCTGATCGAGGCCGTCGCCACCGCCAATCCGCGGACCGGCGTCGTGCTCGAAACCAACGCCGGTGTGGCGATGCCGTGGGCGCCACGCGTGCCGGCAATCGTCGAGGCCTGGTATCCGGGGACCGACGGCGGGGCGGCGATCGCCAACATTCTGACCGGCCGCGTCAACCCGTCGGGGCACCTGCCGGTCACATTCTATGCGTCCGAGGCGCAGCTTCCGCGGCCGGTGCGCCCGGGCAGCAATTCCGAGATGGACCAGTTCACGCTTCCGTACACGGAAGGCGCCGCAGTCGGATACAAGTGGGCGGACAGGAACAACCTTCAGCCGCTGTTCCCGTTCGGCCACGGACTTTCGTACACCCGCTACGATTATGGGCAGATCAGCGCGGCGGCAGCGCCGGGCGGCAGCGTCCGCGTGCAATTCACGCTGCGCAATTCGGGCAGCCGGGCCGGCATGGCGGTCGGGCAGGTCTATGCTTCGCCGGCCAACGGCGGATGGCAGGCGCCGCGACGCCTCGTCGGCTTCTCGAAGGTCGAGCTCGCCCCGGGTGCAGCGCAGACCGTCGCGGTCGATGTCGATCCGCGGCTCCTCGCCAATTTCGACGAGGCCGCGCACGCTTGGCGGATCGCTCCGGGCGCTTACATCTTCAGCCTCGGCGCGTCCTCGCGCGACCTGCGCGCCACCACGACCGTGACGGTTCCCGCGCTCAGCCTTCCCGCAAACTGGCGGCCGGGACAGGAAGCCGCTGCCCCAGCGCCGCAGTCCGGCGAGCGAGGGCGATGAGCGCAAGTCCGTCGCGCGCGTCGTGGGGGTCGACCGGCGTGGGTCCGCCCTCGTCAATCGCGGCGACCACGCGCTTGTAGAAATCGAGGTAGCGTCCGCGTTCACTGGGCACGTGCTCGATGCTGCCGTCGGGCAGCGTGAGCGTGCCACGCCGCTCCTCGATTCCGAAGCGCGAATCGCGCGGGTCCATGCCGGCTTTGAGCTGCTCTTCCTGCGGATCGATGCCGTGCTTGACGAACGATCCGCCGCTGCCGTGCACGGCAAAGCGCGGCCGCGGCTCGCTTACCAGGCTCGACGCGCGCAGGCAGACGCGCATCGCTCCATATTCGAACGTGAGGTCGAAATAATCGTCGACGCTCGCTCCGAAGCGCTGCGCGAGGATGTCGGCAGAGACGGCTTGCGGCGTGCCGAACAATTGCAGCATCTCGTCGATCATGTGCGGGCCGAGGTCGGCCAGCAGCCCGGCCCCGAGTCCCGGCTGTTCGCGCCAGCGCTGCCTCACCTCGGGCCGGAAACGGTCCCAATGCGCTTCGACCAGGAACGGCTCGCCGATCCTCGGAAGCACCTCGCGCAAGGTCAGGAAATCGGCTGCCCAGCGACGGTTGTGGAAGACTGTCAGCATCCGCTCGGCGTCGCGCGCGAGCGCAAGCAGCGCGTCGGCTTGCTCGACCGCGACGGTGAACGGCTTGTCGACGACGACATGCTTGCCGTGCTCGAGCGCCGCCTTCGCGAGCGCGAAATGGCTGTCGTTGGGGGAGGCGACCACAACCAGATCGGCGCGCGCGAACAACTCTTCCGCGCTGCCGACCCGAAGCGGGTGCTCGCGCGACGTTAGCACCGCAGTGAGCTCCAGCCCGCCGGACGCGCGGATCAGCGGCTCGTGGAACACCGCCCCCGCGAGGCCGTAGCCGATCAGCCCAACCCGGATCACCGCGTCTCTCCCCGCACCCGCTGCAACCTTGACGCGGTGCTAAATGATAGCGCTATCATACCGCAAGCGAGAGATCGGGAAGAGGGAGAGCGGAATGCGGTTGCGGCACATGGTTGCGTTGATTGTCTGGACCTTCGCCGCTTTGACGGCCGTGCCCGCGCTCGCGGCCCAAGCCACGCCGCCGGTGCTCAACCAGGCCAACCAGCCGTTCCACCGCGGGGTCAACGTGCTCGGCTACGATCCCTATTGGACGGTTACGGGCAAGCGCCGCTTCGAGTGGCGCCATTTCGGCGAGATCCACAAGGCGGGATTCGATTTCGTCCGGGTCGTGCTTCAGGCGTTCAAGCATATGGACGACCAGAACCGGCTCGACCCGGCGTGGCTCGCCAAGCTCGACGACGTGGTGCGTGAAGCGCAGAAGGCAGGACTCGGCGTCATCATCGACGAGCATGATTTCAATCCCTGCTCGGAAGACCTCGACGTCTGCCACACGAAACTGACCGCCTTCTGGCAACAGGTCGCGCCCCGCTACGCAGACGCGCCGCGCAACGTCGCATTCGAGCTTCTCAACGAGCCTCACGACAAGCTCAACGGCGAGTCTTGGAACGCGCTCTTCGCGCAGGAGCTTGCGGTCGTCCGCCAGACCAATCCGACGCGGATCGTGGTGGTCGGCCCGACGCACTGGAACAGCCTCGCGGACTTGCCATTGTTGAAGCTTCCGCCCGATCCCAACCTGCTCGTGACCTTCCATTATTACGAGCCCTTCCACTTCACGCATCAGGGCGCGACCTGGGTCGGTCCGGAAATCGAGAAGCTTCATGGGGTGACCTGGGGCAGCGCGGCCGACCGAGCGGCCGTGCGGAGCGACTTCGACAAGGTCGCTGCCTGGTCGGCTGCCAATCATCGCCCGATCCTGCTCGGCGAATTCGGTGCCTACGACAAGAGCGGCACGCCGATCGCGCTTCGCGCCGCTTACACCGCGGGTGTCCGAAGCGAGGCCGAACGCCACCATTTCGGCTGGGCCTATTGGCAGTTCGACAGCGATTTCGTGGTCTGGGACATGGCAACCCAGCGCTGGGTCGAGCCGATCCTCAAGGCGCTGATCCCGTGACGCTGCGCGATTGCGATCCTCGCCAGTCCCCCGGAGTGGCTGCGCGTCGCAATGGTGCCGGATGCAGGATTCGAACCCGCGACCTTCGGTTTACAAAACCGCTGCTCTACCGACTGAGCTAATCCGGCCCGCCGCACGCTCTGAATTATAGCACGCCGAAGGTCCACCCTTCCGTCCTCGCGATCTCGGGCGTCAGTCCCTCCGGATCGAATGGGCGCGGTTCGCTGAGCGCGAGCTGGCGCATGCCGGCCGCCGTCACCAGCGCGTCGGTCTGATGATCGTTGGGCTCGAAGCGAAGCCGCGCGGGGCGGCTTCCGAGCGCCCGCAGGGCTTCGTTCAAGGCGGCGCGTGAACGCAGTTTGCTCCCGCTGAGCCCCGCCCGGCGCAAATATATCCGCGTATAGATCTCCACCACGGCGCTGCCGTTCACGGGCAGCGGGTCCATCGGCCAGATCGCGACCTTACCGCCGAGGCGGTGGAGCAGGCGCATGCCGGCGAAGCTCGCCTTTGCGACCTGCGCCGCCCCGATGGGGTCGTAGGCGCTCGCCGTCTTGCGTCCCCCTTGCGCGTTCAGTCGCGCGTCGCACTGACGGAAGCGGACGAAGTCGGCCTTCACCCCGTCGGCGATGCCGAAATAGAAATGCCGCCGGTGGACCTGCTCGAGGAAGCTCGCCGCGCCGAGGTCCTCGTCATCCGATTTCGCGTCGACATAGGCCCAGAACGCGCGCGCGGTCTTCGGCACATCCGCTTCGCCGGGCAGATATTCGCCGCGCTCGATCAGTGGCGGAGCGAAGCTGAAGTCGAAACCGAACAAGGTCGGCTCGCGCGCTGCACGCCGCAGCAGCCAGCGCAGCACCTCCTCACGCGACCACACGTGCCCCGGTCGAACCAACCGCGGCGCCGCGTTGCCCCGAGCCTCCGCAATCGCAATCCCCCGGTGCCGCGCCCCCTTCGCCCCCGACCAGTCGATCGCGATGTAGCTTGCGAAGTGCGTCATCCCTCCTCCCTGCCGCGAAGCAGTGGGCGAAGCGAGCCCTTAGTGTCTGTCGGGCGGAACCGTTCGGCGGAATGTTCGCGGAGTCTTCCTTCGCGCCTTGGTGCGACAAGAACGATGGTCGCGCTACGCTCGCGCTCATGGCCTTCGCCTCGTCCGTGGCTTTGCCTTCGGCTTCGCGGCCACGAAATCTCTCGACCGCGCAATCACCTCGCGGACGCGCTCCTCATCGTCGCTGTCGTAGCGGATCAGGACGCCCTCCCAGCCTATGTAATGCGGCGTTTGCCAAAAGGTGTCCGGATCGGTCTCCTTGAGGAGTTCGATCGTGTCGAGGTCGATCGAGACGCCGAAGGATGTCGCCGGCTCGTGACTCGGGAACAGGAACGCGCGTCCGTTGGCGACCACCTTCACCGCCGGCTTGCCATAGCTTGTTCCGAGTTCGGTGCCCGGCAGGGTCAGCGCAAATGCGATCGCCTCGTCGAAGGTCATCGGGCTAGACCAGCGGCGGCTGCTCGTCTTCGGCGGGGGGCGCCTGGCGAAGGCGCTTGGGCCGCGGCGGCGACATCGGCGGCCCGCCGGCCTCGTCGGACCAGCGCTCGAGCACACGCGCCGCCGCATCACGGCCGCCGAGGCCGAACGCGAGCGCGCAGGCAATCGCGGCCGAGCCGAGGATCAGTCCGAAGGCGAGCATGACGATCTGGTCGGCGAGGCCCATGAAGGTCAGCCCGATTGCGGTGAACAAAGCGATGATCGCGTAACGCACGATCGTCTGCGCGTAGCCGCCTTCGCCCGTGCCGCTTCCGACCAGGTTGGCGATGATCCGCGCAAGCAGGATTCCGACGACGATGATCAGCGTCCCGAAAATGACCTTTCCGCCGAGTGCGGTCACCTGCGCGAGGAAGATCGCGACCGTCCCGCCGCCGAGCTGACTCGCGGCCTCGATCGCGGCGGCAAGGATCACCGCGATCATCGCAATGTTCGCGACGATGCGCGACGGGAAGGCGGCCGGCGGCAGCACGCCCGTCGACCGCACCGCATCGTCGAAGCCGGTCGGCGGCAGGATCGCTTCGATGATTGATTTCAGGAAGCGGCCGGCGACGAACGCGATGCCGAGCCACAGCGCCGCGGCGAGAACGTGCGGGATCGCGGCGAGAATCTGGTCGAGCATCGCGGTTGCGGGCGCGGAAATGGCGGTGATCTCGAGCGCCTGGAGCGCCGCGATCGCGACCGGGATAATGATCAGCGCATAGACGAGCACGCCCGCGGCGCGCGCGATGCTCGCGCGGGTCGATCCCGGAATGGCGCCGGGCGGCACCGCGTCCGGAGCAGTCCGGACCGTCCCTTCGGTCGATCCGATGCCGATGCGTGCGAGCAGTCCGTCGACGTTGGCCGCGATCAACACGGTCTCGACCAGCCGCCGCACGATCCGCGCGACCACCAGGCCGACGAAGAAGATCAGCCCGGCCGCGATCAGGTGCGGCAGGAACGCGAAGATCTCGGTCACCAGATCGTTGATCGGCGCGAGGATCTGACCGACTCCGAGGAACCGCAGCGCGGCCATGATCCCGACCAGCCAGATGATCAGCTTGGCGATCGTGCCGAGCTGATGGCCGACGGTCTCCTCGGGCGTTCCGGTCACGTGCTTCTTGAGTGCGGGGCTCCGGTCGACTGCCTTTTTGAGCACCCAGCCGACCGCCCGCGCCACGATCCACGTGACGACGAGGATCAGGATGGCAATGAGGATCTTGGGCCCCCAGTACATCGTCTGCGCCTGCCAGTAGGCACCTGAATCGACCTGATACATCTGTTGCTTGCTCCCTGCTCAACCTGCGCGGCTCAACTTTCGTCCTTGGCTCTTTGTTGCAGCTCCTTGCGGCGCTGCGCCCAAGTGTCCAGCCGCTCCTTCACCCGCGCCTCGAACCCGCGATCGGCAGGTTCGTAGAAGGTCTGCGGCTCCATCCCGTCCGGCCAATAATCCTGTCCCGAAAAGCCTCCCTCCGCGCTATGGTCGTAGGCATAGCCTTTGCCGTAGCCGACGCTCTTCATGAGCTTGGTCGGCGCGTTGAGGATGTGCATCGGCGGCATGAGCGAGCCCGTTTCCTTCGCCGACGCCCAGGCCTTCTTCTGGGCGGTGTAGGCTGCGTTCGATTTGGGCGCTGTCGCGAGATAGAGGCAGGCCTGGACGATCCCGATCTCGCCTTCGGGGCTGCCGAGGAAGTCGTACATCTCCTTCGCTGCGAGGCATTGCAGAAGCGCGTTCGGATCAGCGAGGCCGATGTCCTCGACCGCTGCGCGCGTCAGCCGCCGAAGTACGTAGAGCGGCTCCTCGCCGGCGACGAGCATGCGTGCGAGATAGTAAAGCGCCGCCTGCGGGTCCGATCCGCGAATGCTCTTATGAAGCGCCGAGATCAGTCCGTAGTGTCCCTCCCGATCCTTGTCGTAGACGGGCACGCGCCGATGGAGCATGTCGCTAAGCTCGGCGGTGCCAAGCGGCTCCTTCAGGTCGACCGAGAACAGGGTTTCGGCCTGATTCAGGAGAAAGCGTCCGTCTCCGTCGGCGCTTGCGATCAGCGCTTCGCGCGCCTCGTTCGTGACCGGCAGGGGCTTCCCTTCGATCGCTTCGGCACGGCGCACGAGCTCTTCGAGCGCGTCGTGGTCGAGCCGCCTCAGGATCAGCACCTGGCAGCGCGACAGAAGCGCGGCGTTGATCTCGAAGCTCGGGTTCTCCGTCGTCGCGCCGACCAGAGTCACCGTGCCGTCCTCCACATACGGCAGGAAGCCATCCTGCTGCGCGCGATTGAAGCGGTGGATTTCATCCACGAACAGCAGAGTCTTCTGCCCGGCCCGCGCGGCGGTGCGTGCCTCGGCGAAAATCTTCTTGAGGTCGGCGACGCCCGAGAACACCGCCGACACCGCGACAAAGCGTAGCCCCACCGCGTCCGCGAGCAGCCGCGCGATGCTGGTTTTGCCGGTCCCGGGCGGACCCCACAGGATCATCGAGGCGAGCCGGCCCGCAGCGACCATGCGCCCGATCGCCCCCTCGGGTCCGGTCAGATGCTCCTGCCCGACGACCTCGTCCAACGATTTCGGGCGCAGCCGGTCAGCAAGCGGCGCACTGGTCGGCGGCGCCTCGGCCACCCGGCTCGGCAACTGCTGATCGGCAAACAGGTCCGCCATCCGCCGGCAGCATAGTCGGCGCGCAGAAAATTGCATCAGGAGGCTTGTTCAAGATAGTACGAAGATATATCTAAGCTGCATCTTGAAGGAGAGTCACATGCGGTATCGATGCGGCCCGGGTGGGCGATTCGAGATCAGTTTGCCGGAAGGCCTGATGGCGATGCGCGGTGGACGCCGGGATTGGGGACCCTTCCACTTCGACTTCGGCGACGAGGGCTGGAGCGGCGGCCGCCGCGGACGCCGTTCGCGCGTATTCGAGGGCGGCGAGCTCAGGCTCGTGCTGCTCAAGCTGATCGCCGAGCAGCCGCGCCACGGCTACGACCTCATCCGCGCAATCGAAGAGCTCACTGGCGGTCGTTACGCCCCGAGCCCGGGGGTCGTCTATCCGACCCTGACGATGCTCGAGGAGATGGGGCTGGTCGAGCAATCCGCCGGCGAAGGCGCGCGCAAGCCGTTCCAGATTACTGAAGCCGGCACAGCGCACCTGCAGGAGAACGAAGAGGAAGCCGACGAGTTGATCGCGCGGCTGAAGCGGCTGAGTCCATCGCATTATCCCGAGGGCGGCTCGCCCGTGTGGCGGGCCATGCGCAATCTCGCAATGGCGATCCGCAACCGGCTCGGTCAGGGCGATGTCAATGAAGACACGCTGCACGAGCTTGCGGCGTTGATCGACGAGTTCGCTCAGCGCGTCGAACGGCTGAAATAAAGCTCAGCGCCCCGTCATCCGCGCCAACCGATGGCGTTTGTTGATCGCATGCATATAGACCCGGATCACGGTCGCGTTGATCGAGTCCCAGTCCATCGTCTTTGCGATCGCCAGCGCCGCTTCGCCGTGACGGCGGCGCAGGTCCGGGTCTCGCGCATAGGCTTCGAGCGCTTCGGCGAACTCGTCCGGCTCGGTGCCGTCGACAAGCATGCCAGTGACCTTGTCGCGCACCAGGTTCGTCGCCCCCGTCGCTTCGGCCGCGATGACCGGCAGGCCGCACGCCATCGCTTCGAGCGTGACGTTGCCGAATGCTTCGGTGATCGACGGGTTGAGAAGCAGGTCGGCGCTGGCGAGCGCACACGCGAGTTCGTCGCCGGTCAGCTGGCCGGTGAAGATCGCCTGCGGCACCTGTTCCTCGAACCATGACCGCGCCGGCCCTTCGCCGATCACCAGCACGCGGTGCTTGAGCCCGCGCTCGGCAAAGGCGTGGATCGCATCGGCGAACACGTCGAGGCCCTTTTCCATGACGATTCGGCCGAGGAAGGCGATCACCATTTCGTCGTCGGCGATCCCGATCGATCGGCGCCATTCCATGTCGCGGCGGTCGGGGTTGAACTGCTCGCGATCGACGCCGCGCGCCCAGAGCGCTATGTCGCGGTTCATCCGTTGGAAGCGAAGGATGAC
>JAICXO010000067.1 GCA_025980335.1 Sphingomonas sp.
AGAATGCCGCCAGCGTGATCATCGTGCCAGGCTATGGCATGGCGGTGGCCCAGGCCCAGCATGCGGTGCGCGAAATGGCCGACAAGCTGAAGGCGGAAGGCGTGAAAGTCAGTTACGCCATTCACCCCGTGGCGGGCCGCATGCCCGGCCATATGAATGTGCTGCTCGCCGAGGCCAATGTTCCTTACGATGAGGTCTTCGAGCTGGAGGACATCAACAGCGAGTTCGCGCAGACCGACGTCGCTTATGTGATCGGCGCGAACGACGTGACCAATCCGGCGGCAAAGAACGACAAGAGCTCGCCGATCTACGGCATGCCGGTGCTCGACGTGGAGAAGGCGCGCACGACACTGTTCGTGAAGCGGTCGATGGGCGGCGTCGGCTATGCCGGCATCGATAACGAGCTGTTCTACCGCGATAATACGATGATGCTTCTCGGCGATGCCAAGAAGATGACGGAGGAGATCGTCAAAGCGCTCGGCTAACGGCTCGTCGCAGTGGCGTTAATTTTACGCTAAATCAGCTATTTACGCCTTGTCGCGAAAGCAGAGTTGCTGGACAATTCCCATGAGGCGCCGAGTCAGTCGGCAGCACCGGGGAAGGGGGCGCGTTGTGCGCAAGTTGGGAATCATCGGCGGCACCGGCTGGTCGTCGACCGCGCTTTATTACGAGCACATCAATCGCGGCGTGGCGCAGCGGCTCGGGGGGCTGCACAGCGCGCGGCTGGCCATCGAAAGCCTCGATTTCGCGGACTATGCGGCGCTCGAACATGCCGGCGAGTGGGATGCAGTCGCGCAGATGAACATCGACGCAGCGCGGCGGCTGGTCGCCGGCGGCGCCGAAGGCGTGCTGATGGCCTGCAACACGAGTCACAAATGCTATGCGGCAGTCGCCGCGAGCATCGACGTCCCGTTGCTCCACATCGCCGATGCTGCAGCGGACCGGTTGGTCACGGATCGCCGGACCAATGTCGCGGTGCTCGGTACGCGCTTCACCATGACCGAGCCGTTCGTTCGCTCGCGGATCGAGGCGAGGGGCATCAGCATCGTTCCTGTCGAAGACGCCTGGGTCCGCGAAGTCGACCGGATCATCTTCCAGGAGCTTGCGGTCGGCCGGGTCGTCCGGGACAGCCAGCGCAACCTCAAAACGCTGATCACCGAGCTCGCCAAGCGCAAGACGCAGGCCGTGCTGCTCGCCTGCACCGAGCTGGTGTTGGCGGTCGACGTTCGCGCCAACGTCATTCCGGTCTATGACACGACGGCCATCCACGCCCGCGCGGCGGTCGAATGGATGCTCGCCGACGAAGAGGAGGCGAGGGCGGCGGCTTAACTCTCCGAGCCTCCCCCCTTGTGGGGGAGGTTGGAGGGGGGCCAGCCGGCGTCTGCCGGCTGAGGAAATCTTTGTTTGGCGTCATCTGCTCGCGCAGCTGCCGCGCCCCCACCCAACCCTCCCCACAAGGGGGAGGGCTGAACCGTCCGGCGCTGGATAGGCAGCTCAGCACCGCCTAGATACGTCGCATGGACCGCACTCCGGCCGATCGTCCCGACCACCCCCAAGCCGCCGAGCGCTTCAACGAGGAGCAGGCGACCTATACCGTGCGCGGCGAGGGGGCGCCCGACCTGGAAAAAGGCGTGGCGGCGATCCGCGAGGTGCTGAAGACGCTTCCGCGCAGGCCCGGCGTGTACCGGATGCAGGATGCGCGCGGCGACGTGCTCTACGTCGGCAAGGCGCGGGCGCTGAGGAACAGGGTGACCAATTACACGCAGGTCGCCAAGCTTCCGAAGCGGCTCCAGCGGATGGTCGCGCAGACGCGGTCGATGACCATCGTCACCACGCGGACGGAGGCGGAGGCGCTGCTGCTCGAGGCGCAGCTGATCAAGCGCTTCCGGCCGCCGTACAACGTGCTCCTTCGCGACGACAAAAGCTTCCCGTTCATCCTGCTGCGCGAGGACCATGCCTTCCCGCGAATCCAGAAGCACCGCGGCGCGCGGCGCATCAAGGGGCAATATTACGGCCCGTTCGCAAGCGCCGGATCGGTCACCCGGACGCTTAATGCGCTTCAGAAGCTGTTCCTTCTAAGGAGCTGCTCGGACAGCTTTTTCGAGAACCGGTCGAGGCCGTGCCTGCTCTACCAGATCAAGCGTTGCTCGGCGCCGTGCGTGGGCCGCATCGGCGCGGAGGAGTATGACGAGCTGGTCGACGACGCGAAGGCGTTCCTCGCCGGCAAGTCGACAGGCGTGCAGGCGCGTCTGAGCAAGTCGATGGCCGAGGCCGCGGAGCGGCAGGATTACGAGCTTGCCGCAGTGTACCGCGACCGGCTGCGGGCGCTCACCTACATCCAGGGGAGCCAGACCGTTCATGCGGAAGGGCTCGGCGACGCCGACGTGTTCGCGCTGGCCTGCAAGGCTGGGACAGTGTCGATCCAGGCCTTCTTCATCCGCGGGGGGCAGAATTGGGGGCACCGCGCCTTCTTTCCGGCGCATGTGAACGACGTGCCCGAAGCCGAGGTTCTGTCGAGCTTCCTCGTCCAGTTCTACGAAGACATGCCGCCGCCCAGGCGAATCCTCGTCGACCGCGAGCTCGCCGACCGGGCGCTGCTCGAAGAGGCGCTGTGCGAACGCTCCGGGCACAAGGTCGGGATCGAGGTACCTCAGCGCGGCTCGCGCCGGAAGCTGATGGATCAGGCGAAGCGCAATGCCGAGGAAGCGCTCGATCGCCGTCTCGCCGAAACCACGACGCAGGGGAAGATCCTGCGCGAGCTTGCCGACACGTTCGAGCTCGCCGACGTGCCCAAGCGGATCGAGGTTTACGACAACAGCCACATCATGGGCACGAATGCGACCGGCGCGATGGTCGTCGCCGGTCCCGAGGGCTTCCGCAAAAGCAGCTACCGCAAGTTCAACATCAAGCGGCCGGAGACTCAGCCTGGCGACGATTTCGCGATGATGCGCGAAGTGCTCCAGCGGCGCTTCGGCCGGCTCGAGAAGGAAGACCCGGACCGGCAGAGCGGCGAATGGCCGGACCTGGTGCTGATCGACGGCGGCAAAGGGCAGCTGTCGGCCGTCTGCGAGGTGATGGAGGACATGGGCGTGCACGACGTGCCCGTTGTCGGCGTTGCCAAAGGTCCGCATCACGGCCGCGAAGGACGGGAGGTCTTCCACATGCCCGGCGGGCGCGAGATCACGCTACCGCCGAATTCCGCGCTGCTGTTCTATCTTCAGCGGTTGCGCGACGAAGCGCATCGGTTCGCAATCGGAACGCATCGGGCGAAGCGGGCGAAGAGCCTGACCACGTCGACGCTCGATGAGGTCCCCGGCATCGGCCCGACCCGCAAGCGCGCCCTGCTGATGCATTTCGGCACGGCGCGCGCAGTGAAGGGGGCAGCGCTCGACGATCTCGAAAAGGCGCCGGGGATCAGCCGGGCGACCGCTCGGCAGGTGTACGATTATTTTCATCCGGGCGCCTGATGCGGGTCGACATCCTCAATTCCTCCCTGCCGCGTAGCGGTGGGGAGGGGAACCAGCGAAGCTGGTGGAGGGGTAACAGGCGCCGGCTTCAGCTACGCCTCCACCATTCACTCTGCGGTGAATGGTTCCCCTCCCCAGCCTGCGGCTAGGGAGGAAACATGCGCTTCACCACGCCTGCGATCGTTTGCGCGCTTCGAAATCACGGCGAGCACGGCGCGATCGTTCGGCTGATGACGCCCGAGCACGGCCTGGAGGCCGCCTATGTGCGTGGCGCGCGGGGGCGACGGATGCGACCGGTGCTGGTCCCCGGCAATGTCGTCGAGGCCTGGCTTTCGGCACGCACCGACGCGCAGCTTCCCCAAGCGACGCTCGAGCTGGTCCATAGCCGCGGGCCGCTGCTCTCCGAACCGCTGCCGGCAGCGGCCATCGAATGGGCGACGGTGCTGACGGCGACGGTGCTCCCCGAAGGACAACCCTATCCGCGGCTGTATCAGGCGCTCGAAGGGCTGCTCGAGGCGATCGAGGCGGCACCGTCGGCGAGCGGCTGGGGGACGGCGCTCGTCCGGTATGAGCTGCTTCTGCTCGCTGAACTCGGCTTTGGACTCGATCTCGACCGCTGCGCCGTGACTGGAACCAACGACGGACTGGTTGCAGTAAGTCCGAAGTCTGGGCGTGCGGTTAGCGCGGGCGAGGCGGAGCCCTACGCGGGGAAGCTTCTGCCCTTGCCCCCGTTCGTTCGGGAAGGCGGCAGCGGGTCATGGGAGGAGATCGGGCAGGGACTCGCGCTGACGGGCCATTTCCTGCTCCGCGATCTCATCACCGAGCGATCGCGTCCGGTTGCCGACGCGCGGGCGCGGCTCGTCGACCGGCTGCGACGGGCCGGCGGACTTGCCTAGTTGTCTGCCAAAGCGCGCCCGCTAAGTATGAGCGCGTGACCATCGACGCGCTCGCCATGCTGTTCCCGAACGTCGCAGTGACCCGCGGGGTCGCGGTGCGCGTCGCCGTCAGCTTCCTTTCCGAACAGTCGGACCCATCCACCAACCGCTGGTTCTGGTCGTACCATGTGCGAATCGAGAACGGCTCCGACGTGGCGGTGCAGCTGCTGTCGCGCAGCTGGCTGATCGTCGACGGGCGAGGGACGGCGCATGAGGTCCTCGGCGAAGGCGTCGTCGGCGAGATGCCGCTGATCGCGCCGGCGGCGAGCTTCGACTATGTCTCCGGCTGTCCGCTCGATACCCCCAGCGGCGCCATGAGCGGGAGCTACCGGATGGTCGACGAGAACGGCTCGGCCTTCGATGTCCAGATTCCGCGGTTCGACCTGCTGAGCGCCTGATCTCGCAGCTTTTTTTGCCCGATTCAGGAGCGCTTTGGCTTCTGGATTGTTATTGCGCCATTGTGGGTGCTCTTGCCAGATTGGCGGGGACACGGGCTTAAGGGGCAAGATGTTCAACTTCGCGCCTCGACGGGACAGCGGCCGTGCCGGCGCGCGCGGATGGCATGCCTATGTCGTCGGCGACGTTCACGGGCGCCTCGATCTGCTCGAGCAGCTCCTTGAAAAGATTCACGAAGACATCGGGCGGCGCGGTGCGCGCAAGGTGCTCCTCGCCTTTGTCGGCGATCTCATCGACCGCGGTCCCAACTCGGCCCAGGTGCTGGAGCGGCTTCGGACCTACAGCCATCCGCGCGTCAGGACCGTCTTCATCCTCGGCAATCACGAGGAGGTGCTGCTCCGGATTCTCGGCGGCGAGGCCGACCTGATCACCAAATGGCGGTGGTTCGGCGGCGCCGAGTGCCTGAAGAGCTACGGCGTCGAGCCGGAGAGGCTTGCAGGAATGAGCGACGAGGACGCGCTCGAACTCATCCGCAGCGCGATTCCGAAGGAGCATGTCGCGTTTCTGGAGACGTTCGACGACAGCTGCCGCTTCGGCGACTATCTGTTCGTCCACGCCGGAATCCGGCCTGGCGTCGAAGTCGACCAACAGCGTCAGTCGGACCTTCGCTGGATCCGCGAGCCGTTCCTGTTCGACGAGACCGATCACGGTTTCGTGGTCGTCCATGGCCATACCATCCGGTCCGACGTCGAAATCCGTCCGAACCGAATCGGGATCGACACCGGGGCTTACCGGACGGGCGTGCTCACGTCGCTCGCGATCGATGGTGCGGACAGCTGGCTTCTGGACACCCGCGGGGCCGAGCAGGAGGCTGTCTCATGTTAACTCGTCCATTTCGGACATTAGTCACTCTACATTCGAGAAATTTTCAATTAGGAGGCCATGACGTTCCGGAGGAATGATCGTGTTTATTGATCTTACCCCACGTCCTGTTTTCGCGCTGCTGGCGATTGCCGCGGCTAGCGTACTCACAAGTGCTTGTGCCGACACCCGCGGCGGAACGATCCCCTACGGCCAGGTACTGTCGACGCCCGATCCGCCCACGGTCCGCACGCTCGATGCGAACTACAAGATCGCGCCGCTCGACAAGCTGTCGATCAAGGTCTTCAAGGGCGACGAGATTTCGGGCGACTATGACGTCGATCTCGCCGGTCATATTTCGCTGCCGCTGGTCGGCGAGGTCGAAGCAGCGAACCTGACGAGCGCCGAGCTCGATCAGAAGCTGACGCAATTGCTCGGGCAGAAATATTTCGAGCATCCGGACGTCAGCGTGAGCATCGCCCAATCGACGGCCCATGTCGTGACCGTCGACGGTGCGGTCGGGCAGTCGGGACAGTATCCGGTGGCTGGGCCGATGACGTTGATCCAGGCTGTTGCCCTTGCGAAGGGGACCTCGCCCGACGCCAATGCGCGTCGAGTCGCGATTTTCCGAACCATCGGCGGCAAGAGGCAGGCAGCGGCATTCGACCTCACCGCCATTCGCCGAGGTCAGGCGAACGATCCCCCGATCTACGCCGGCGATATCGTCGTGGTCGACGGATCCCGAGTGAAGGCGGTCGAGAGGCAGGTCTTGTCGACGGTTCCGCTCCTGGGGCTGTTCAGGCCATTCTGATGCGGGGCGGGGAAACAGGGAACCGAGGGGCGTTCCAGTGAACACGAGCCTGCCCGTACCGAACGATGGTGCATGGCCGATTGGCCCTTACAACGGCGGCGCCGAGCAGCTCGGCCGTGGCCAGCGCAACTATTCGGCGTCGACGATCCTCGATCTCGCTTCGCTCATGCGGATCGTCCATCATTGGAGATGGCTGGTCCTCGGCGCAGTTGCGCTCGGCCTTGCCGGAGCAATCCTCGCAACGCTGCTGACGCGCCCCGTCTATCGCGCCTGGGTCACGCTCCAGGCCAACCCGCCGAGCTTCGAGGTCACCGACCAAGAAAAAGATCAGCAGATCGTCTCCGGCGGCGATTCGGGCAGTTTCGTGGCGACCCAGGTCGGGCTTCTGCAGAGCAAGAGCGTCGCGGAGCGCGCCGCCCAGGAGCTCAATCTCGCGAACAACGCCGACGTCGTCCCGCAGGATCTCGATGCGTCAAAGCGGCTCCGCCTCGCGACGGCGATCGTCGCCGGGAACCTGAATGTCATTCCGCCCCAGGTCGGCGAGCTCATCAAGTTCAGCTTCGATTCGACCTCGCCGCAGCTCGCAGCGGGCATCGCGAACGCTGTCGCCGACGGGTTCATCGATACGGCGATCCAGCGGCGCTACGAATCGAGCGCCTATGCGCGCAATTTCCTCGAACGGCAGATCAACAAGACTCGCGGCGACCTCGAGCAGTCGGAACGCGCGCTCGTCGGATATGCGCAGGCGCAGGGCATCATCAACACCGGCAACAGCGACGGACCGCAGAGCGGTGGCGACACCAATTCGCTGCAGGGCGATGCGCTGGTCAGACTGAACGACGCGCTGGCCGATGCGACCTCGCGGCGCATTGCGGCCGAAGGGGCGTACCGGCAGTCGTTGAACAATGCGCCTACAGCCGCCGTGACCGACAGCACGCAGCCGCTTGAGACACAGCTTGCGCAGCTGCAGGCCGACTATCAGCAAAAGCGCACCTTCATGAAGCCGGATCATCCGGAGATGATCAGTCTGCGCTCCCAGATCGACGAGCTTCAGCGCCAGATCAGCAAACAGCAGGGCGTGGTGAAGTCGGCACGAAGCAACACCTTGCTTGCCGAGTACCGCGCGGCCCTTTCGGCCGAGAACGCACTCAAGGCCAAGGTCGCGCAGCTCAAGGGCGACGTGCTGAACCTGCGCGGCCGGAGCATCAAATACACGATTCTCCAGCGCGAGGTGGACACCAACCGTGCCCTCTACGACGCGCTGCTCCAGCGCTACAAGCAGATCGGTGTCGCCGGCGGAGTCGGGATTGCGCCCGTTTCGGTGGTCGACCGCGCCGACGTCCCGCGGCTGCCGTTCAAGCCCAACCTGTTCCTCAACCTGCTGCTCGGCCTTGGCCTCGGGCTGACGGCCGGCATGGCGGGCGCGATCGGGCTCGAGTTCCTCAACGACACGATCAAGAGCCGCGAGGATGTGCGGAAGAAGCTGTCCCTGCCGTGCCTCGGTTCAGTTCCGCGCACTCCCGCCAAGGATGCGTTCGTCGAGGACCTCAAGAATCCGACATCGGTGATTTCCGAATCCTATTCGGCCATCGTCGCGGCGCTTCGATTCAGCACCGAGGCGGGCATGCCCAACGTGCTGTTGCTGACGAGCACCCGATCGGGCGAGGGCAAGTCGTCGTCCGCGCTCGCGCTCGCGCAAAACTTCGCCCGGCGGGGCAAATCGGTGCTGCTCGTCGACGGCGACTTGCGCAAGCCGGCATTCAAGGCCGCGAGCGACAATGTCGGCCTTAGCAAGCTGCTGACGACCGAGGACAAGGTCGAAGACCATGTGGTCGAGACCCAGCATGCGAACCTGTGGCTGCTGCCGAGCGGCCCCGTGCCGCCGAGTCCGGCGGACCTGCTGTCGACCGGCCGCATCCGCAAGATCATCGCCGAGGCGAGCGAACGGTTTGAGCTGGTGGTGATCGACGGGCCGCCGACGCTGGGCCTCGCCGACGCTCCTCTGCTTGCCGCGGCAGTCGGTGAAGTCCTGTTCGTGGTCGAGAGCGCACGGACCCGCACGCGCGCTGCGGTCGAGGCCTTGAACCGCCTCGAAGCGACCGGCACTCATGTGCTGGGCGCGATCCTGACCAAAGCGACGGACGCAGGCGGCAGCTACGGTTACGGCCGCTACGGCTACGGCTACAGCTACGGTTATGGCTACGGCTATGGTTATGGGTACGGTTACGGCTACGGCTACGGCAAGGGCAAGGTGAAGACCGCCACTGAGATCCTGATGATCCCGCGGTCGGAAGACGAGCCGGAGGAAAAGGCGCCCGAGGAGTCCGAAGCCTGAGCAACGGCGGGGGGAAGCCGGCTTGATCGTTCGCGTCGTCATCGTCGTCGCGGCTGCGCTGCTCCTCGCTGTCCAGGTCGTCCGCAACGCGTCGGTCGAGGCGCTCGCGACGCTCCATCCAGCTTCGGCGGCAAAGCTGTGGGCGACCCACCCTTCGGTCGAAATCTCGCTTGTCCTTGCGGAAATCGGCCGAGCGTCGCGCGACCGGAGGCAGATTGGCGCGGCCGCGTTCGCCATGATCGACGATGCGGCAGCCAAGTCGCCGCTGTCGCCCGAACCTTTCCTCGTGCGCGGCGTCCAGGCGCAGACGGAAGGCGAGGGCGCCGCCGCAGCGCGCGCGTTCCGCGCAGCCCAGTGGCGCGATCCGCGCTCGATGCCTGCCGCTTACTTCCTCGCCAACTATTACTTCCGTGCAGGCCAGCCGCTCGAAGGACTGGAGCAAACCGCGGTGCTCGCACGTCTGTCTCCGCGCGGTGCGGACGCAGCGGTGCCGTTCGTTGCTGCCTATGCGCAGGATCCCCGCAACTGGCCAGCGATGCGCGCCCTGTTCCGGTCGCAAGAGAATCTGGAGGATGGCGTCCTCTTTACGCTCGCACGCGATCCCCGGAACACCGGTGCGATTCTGGCGCTCGCCGATGCAGATCATCGAAAGCCGGGCAGCAACTGGCTTCCCGTCCTGCTCTCGAGCCTGGCCGGAGCCGGAGATTACGCCCGGGCGCGCGCGATCTGGTCGTCGATCGGCGGTGGCAGCGGCAACCAGCTTCTGTTCGACGCAGGATTTTCGAACCCGGGCCCACCGCCGCCGTTCAACTGGTCGTTCGCTTCCTCGACCGTCGGACTTGCCGAGCGGCAGCCCGGGGGACACCTCCACGTGATTTTCTACGGCAACGAGGACGGCGTGCTCGCGAGCCAGCTCGTGCTCCTTCCGGCGGGCCGCTACCGATTGCAGATGCAGCTCGCCGGCTCGCCGGTTCACCCGGAAACGCTGCGCTGGTCGATCCGCTGCGACAAGTCGAGCGATCCGATTTCGGTGATCCCGATCGACCAGGCGGCGCGGAACGGCTGGACGTTCGACATTCCAGCGAACTGCCCCGCGCAATGGCTCGAACTCTCGGGACGCTCGGGCGACATCGCGCAGCAGTCGGAAGCAACCATCGCGTCGCTGACCCTGGCGCGCGCGGGGCCGAATGCTTAGCCGCGCCCGCGCGATGGTCGCGCCTGCCTATTTGTTCGCCTGTCTGATTTTGGGCGGCAGCGCGCAGGGCGTGTGGCAGAACATGATTTTGCAGCTTGCGGGCGTGGCAATCATCGCCTGGGCAGCGCTCGACAGAAGCGGCGAGCCGGTCGCGCCGGCCGGGAAGCACCTGCTTCTGCTCGCAATGGTCGCGATCGTCGTCATCCTTCTTCAGATGATCCCGTTGCCGCCCGCACTTTGGTCGCACCTCGGCCCGCGGCAGTCGATAGCCGACGGGTTCCGGGCGCTTGGCATCGGCGTGCCGCCCGAGCCGATCAGCCTCACTCCGGCAGCAGGGCTGAGCTCGCTACTCGCGATGATTCCGCCGCTCGCTTTGTTTTGCGCGATGGTGCGCCTGAGGGCCTACCGCCCGCAATGGCTCGCGCTCGCCCTCGCCGCCGGAACGCTGGCCGGAATCGCGCTCGGAGCAATGCAGGTGGCGAGCGCCAATGCCGAGCTTTCGCCGTGGTACTTGTATGAGGACACCAGTCCCGGCCGCGCGGTCGGCTTCTTCGCCAATGCCGATCACATGGCGACCCTGCTCGTGGTCACGATCCCGTTCCTCACGGCGATGGTCGCGCTGGGGAAAAGCGCGAGCATGCAGCGCTACTCCGCGATCATCGCGGTCGCAGCGGGGATCGGAATCGTCCTGCTCGTCGGGCTTGGACTCAACGGATCGCTTGCCGGCTACGGTCTCGCGCTGCCGGTGATCGCGGCGAGTGCGCTGATCGTCCTTCCGCCGAGCAGCCGGTTGCGCCTGTGGGTGGTCGGCCTCGCTGCGCTGCTCGTCATCGGCTCCGTCGCAGCGCTCGAGACCACCTCGATCGGCGCCGGAAGGCTCGGGGAACATGCGGCCAGCTCGGCGCAGTCGCGCGCCGACATATTCGCCACGACCTCGCGTGCCGCGGCCGACTTCATGCCCTTCGGCTCGGGCCTTGGCTCGTTTCCGCGCGTCTATCCGCTCTACGAGAAGGCGCAGCAGGTGACGACCGAATATGTCGTCCACGCGCACAACGATTATGCAGAGATCGCGCTCGAGCTCGGCGTTGCCGGGATCGTGCTCATGCTGCTCTTTTTCGCGTGGTGGGTCGCCGCGGTGTGGCGCGCGTGGCGCTGGGGCGAAGCAGGCCCGTTCGCGAAGGCGGGAGCGATCGCTTCGGCTGCGGTGCTCGTCCACAGCCTGGTCGATTTTCCGCTTCGGACGGCCGCCATCGCCGCCTGCTTCGGCATGTGCCTCGCGCTGCTCGCCGACAGCCGCGCTGCGCCGCCGAAGGAGAAGAAGGCGCTGCGGAAGCGGCGTCATGTCGAGTTCAAGTGAGCGACGGGAGCGAGCGAGGCAGACTGGTGAGCCCAGCTGGATTCGAACCAGCGACCTACTGATTAAAAGTCAGTTGCTCTACCAACTGAGCTATGGGCCCACCGTTCCGCGCGCCTAGCCTCGCGGGGGCTTGCGGGCAAGGCGCGCGGCGAGATGGCGAACCGCGAGCGGACCGATCTTCCAGTTGGGCGCAATCGCGGCGAGCGGATCGAGGACGAAGCTGCGCTTCGCAAGCTGCGGGTGCGGAACGGTGAGCCGGCGCGAGCGAAACGCACCACCGCTCCACAGCGCGATGTCGAGGTCCAGCACCCGCGGACCCCAGCGGCGACCCGGACGCCGACCGAAATCGCGCTCGATGGCCTTGAGCCGGTTCAACAGTTCGGGCGGTTGGAGATCGCTTTCGACGAGCGCCACCGAGTTGGCGAAGTCTCGTCCCGCCGGGCCATGCGCGGGGTTGAGCACGATCGGCGCCGCATCGAACAAGCCGAACTCTTCGTCGAGGCGTGCAATCGCCGCTTCGACCACCTGCTGCGGCCGGCCGTGGCGGCCGTGCGGGCGGTTCGAACCGATGGCGATGGCGTAGAGGTGAGGCACCGCCGGTCACCTGTCATTGCGAGCGAAGCGAAGCAATCCACTCGCGCGGCCATAAGCTGGATTGCTTCGTCGCTGCGCTCCTCGCAATGACGGTCGATGCTTCAACCCGCCGACCTGTCGCCGATCCCGCAAGCCGAAGCGCCGCGCGACTGTCCCTTGTGCCCGCGGCTGGTGAGCTTGCGCGAGGAACTTCGCGCTGAGCATCCGGCCTGGTGGAATGCGCCGGTGCCGGCGTTCGGCGATCCCGATGCATGGCTTGCCATCGTCGGCCTTGCGCCCGGCAGGAAGGGCGCCAACCGCACAGGCCGTCCGTTCACCGGCGATTATTCCGGGGAGATCTTCTATTCGACGCTGCTAAAGTTCGGCCTCGCGGAAGGGACTTACCGCGGCGAGGCAGACGACGAGATGAAACTCGTTGGAACCGTCGTTCTGAATGCGGTCAAATGCCTGCCACCCGGCAACAGGCCGTTGCCGATCGAAGTCGCGACGTGCCGCAACTACCTCGAGGCTTCGCTGGCGGCGCTCGCGCGGGTGAACGTGATCATCACTCTGGGCCAGATCGCCCATGCATCGGTCACGAGGGTGCTCGGAATGAAGGCAGGGTTCGCGCACGGCGCCGAAGCGCCGACGAGCGACGGCCGCGTGCTGCTGGCAAGCTATCACTGCTCCCGGCAGAACACGAATACCGGCAGACTCACGCGCGCGATGTACGAGAGCATCTTCGAGCGGGCGCTGGAGCTCAGATGTCCTCGGTGAGGCGCCCGTAAAGCTCGGGTCGACGGTCGCGGAAGAAGCCGAATGCGGCACGGTGCTTCTTTGCTAGACTGATGTCGAGTGTTGCAACGAGCACGCCGGATTCCTCCGCCCCGAACTCGGCGAGTATGTCGCCGCGTTCGTCGCAGATGAAGCTGTGGCCGTAGAAGCGCTGGCCATGCTCGGTGCCGATGCGGTTGGCGGCGACCACCGGCACGACGTTCGAGACCGCGTGCCCGATCATCGCCCGGCGCCATAGGCGCGAGGTGTCGAGCTCGGGATCGTGCGGCTCGGTGCCGATCGCGGTCGGGTAGAAGAGGATGTCGGCGCCCATCAGCATCATCGCCCGGGCGATTTCGGGATACCATTGGTCCCAGCACACGCCGACGCCGAGCTTCGAATGATGCGGCCCGTCCCACACCTTGAAGCCCGTGTTGCCCGGGCGGAAATAGAATTTCTCCTCGTAGCCTGGGCCGTCGGGGATGTGGCTCTTGCGATAGACGCCCGCGATCTTGCCGTCGGGACCGACCATCGCGAGGCTGTTGTAATGGTGCGGCCCGTCGGCCTCGAAGAAGCTGGTCGGGATCCAGATGTTGAGCTCGGCCGCGAGCGCCTGCATGGCGAGCACCGACGGGTGCTCGTGCGTCGGCTTTGCCGTCGCGAACAGGCTCTCGTCCTCGACTCTGCAGAAATAAGGACCTTCGAACAGCTCGGGCGGGAGGATAACCTCGGCGCCCTTCGCCGCCGCCTCGCGCACGAGCTCGCTCACCGCACGGATGTTCGCGGCGGTGTCCTGGGTGAAGGCAAGCTGAAGCGCGGCAACGGTGAGCTTGGTCATGGGGCGCCTATATCCTCCCCAGCATTTGCTGGGG
>JAICXO010000016.1 GCA_025980335.1 Sphingomonas sp.
ACATCTCCGGCCGCTGACCATGTCGAAGGGCATCGCTGCGATTGCGCGGCGGTGCCCTTTACATTTTCCGGTCAACACGCACATCGCACTTCATTAGGGAACCGGAACGGCCCTAAAGTGTCTTTTGCGCGACGCAGGGAGAGAAGCGATGGCCAAATCCGCACGTACCAGGTCTTCCCGTTCGGGTTCTTCGAGCAACCGTTCGGGCTCTTCATCGGCGCGCTCGGGCGCAAGCTCGGGCTCCGGCGACAGCACCGTCGACAAGCTCGCCAAGGCGGCGATGAGCAAGGAAATGATCGCTGCGGGGCTGACCGCGGCCGCCGCTGCGATCGCCGCGAGCCCGGCGGCGCGCAAGAAAATCCGCGATGCGGGACTCGACGCTGCCGATACCGCTTCGCAGGCCGCGAGCAGCGTCGTCTCAAGCGCCACCAGGCTTGGATCGCTCATCGCCGAAGCGGT
Organism: Sphingomonas sp.; assembly: GCA_025980335.1. GTDB lineage: Bacteria > Pseudomonadota > Alphaproteobacteria > Sphingomonadales > Sphingomonadaceae > Sphingomicrobium. The sequence goes on from JAICXO010000016.1 coordinate 460, forward strand.
CGCCGAGGCGGCGCAGCGGGTCATGTCCGGCAAATGGTCGGAAGATTCGGGCAGCAGCTCGGGATCGACCTCCTCCGGATCGCGCACCAGCTCGGCGCGAGCGAGCGGAGCGCGGAAATCGTCGGCTTCGAGCTCGACCGCGAAACGCTCCACCAGCGGCGCGGCCAAGAGCACGCGCTCGGCGGCCGCGAAAAAGCCCTCCACCCGCGCGAAATCGTCGACCTCGGGCGCAAGCCGCTCATCGGCCGCGCGGAAATCGGGCGCGGCGAAAAGTGCGAGCGGCGCTGCAAAATCGCCCCGCAGCAGCGGCGCTGCAAAGTCGCCGCGCAGCAGTGGATCGCGCAGCAGCGGCTCCCGCTCACGCACGAGCGGAACGAAATCGCGCGGCTCGAGCTCGCGCGGCAAAGGCTCGGGCGGAAGCGAAAGTTAGGCATTCTCGCACGAGGGAATGAACGCAGCTGTCATCCCGGCCTTGAGCCGGGACCTGCCTTCTTAGAGCATGAAAAGGCAGGCGGGTGCCGGGTCAAGCCCGGCATGACGGAAATGCTTCGCGCCTTCGCGTGAAACCCCGCTTTTCTTCTAGGCTGCGCGGTCTTCGAATTGCAGGCGTGCAAGCCGCGCGTAGAGTCCGCCGCGGCCGCTAAGGCTCGCGTGCGTGCCCTCCTCGACGATCCGGCCGTGATCCATGACCACGATCCGGTCGGCCGCGCGGACGGTCGCAAGGCGGTGCGCGATGACGATCGTCGTCCGGTGCTCCATCAGCCGATCGAGAGCGTCCTGCACCAGCCGCTCGCTTTCCGCATCTAGCGCGGACGTCGCTTCGTCGAGCAGAAGCAGCGGCGCGTCGCGGAGCAGCGCGCGAGCGATCGCGATGCGCTGCCGCTGCCCGCCTGACAGCCGCGCACCGCCTTCGCCCATGAAGGTGTCGAGCCCCTGCGGAAGCGCGTGCAGGAATTCCTCGGCATGCGCATCGCGCGCGGCCTGCCACAGCTGGTCCTCGGTCGCGTCCCAGTTTCCGTAACGCAGATTGTCGCGCGCGGAGGCGGCGAAGATCACCGTCTCCTGCGGGACGATCGCGATCCGTTCGCGAACCTCGGCAGGGTCGGCGTCCTTGAGGTCCACGCCGTCGAGCAGGACGCGGCCGTGCTGCGGATCGTAGAAGCGCTCGGCGAGCTGGAAGATGGTCGTCTTTCCCGCGCCCGACGGGCCGACCAGCGCGAGCCGCTCGCGCGGACGCACGCTCAGGCTGAAATCCTCGAGCGCCGAGGTTTCGGGCCGCGTCGGATAATGGAAGGTGACGCGGTCGAACTCGATCGCACCCTGCGGCGGGTCGGGAAGCGAGTGCGGCGCTGCCGGCGCACGGATGTCGGGCTCGGCGTGAAGCAGCTCGGATAGTCGTTCCGATGCGCCGGCTGCGCGCAGCAGGTCGCCATAAACCTCGGTAAGGTTGCCGAACGCGCCGGCGAGCAGCCCGCCATAGAGCACGAACGCCGCGATCGTCCCGCCGGTCATCCGCCCGGCCGCGACCTCGATCGCGCCTTCCCAGATGATCAGCGTGATCGCGCTGAAAATGATGAAGATCGCGATCGCCGTCATGATCGCGCGCACGAAGATCCTGCGCTTGGCGGTCGCGAACACGCGTTGCACCGCGTCGGAAAAGCGCGAAGCCTCGCGACCCTGCTGGTTGAACGCCTGGACGATCTTCATCGCGCCGAGCACTTCGCTGGTGACGGTGCCGACGTCGGCGATCCGGTCCTGGCTGCGGGTCGAGATCGCGCGCACGCGGCGGCCGAGGATCGCGAGCGGAAGAACGACGAGCATGGCGCCGCCAAGGATCGAAAGCGCGAGCTTCGGCGCGAGCGCGAACAGGATCACGACGCAGGCGATTCCCAGGATCGCATTGCGCAGAGCGACGGAGACAGTCGTTCCGACGACCTGTTCGATGATCGTGGTGTCGACCGTCAGGCGCGAGGTGATCTCCGCCGGCCGGTTTTCCTCGAAGAAGCCGGGGGACAGGCGAAGCAGGTTGCGCTGCACCGCGACACGAATGTCGGCCACGGTGCGCTCGCCCAGCCAGGACACGGAATAGTAGCGGACCGCCGTCGCGATCGCGAGCACGCCTACCAGCAACAGCAGATATTCAAACCAGCGCGCAATCGAATGGGTGCTGCCGCCGCCGTGGGCGAAACCCTTGTCGATGATCAGCTTGAACGCATAGGGCACTCCGGATGTGGCGCCCGCCGCGACCAGCAGCGCCAGCGCCGCCACCGCGATATGGCCCCGGTACTGCAGCGCGAATCCCCACACCATCCGCAGGTTCTTGATCGAGCGCCCCTTCGGACGGTTCGCAGTCGGGATCGCCATGTGCGCGCTCTAACAGGGCGGTTGCTTGGCCTCAAATGCTCGTCGGGCTAGCGTCCGCAATGGATTGGTCGTGCCTGCAACCCTGACGGAATGAAGTTGGCGCGATGAGAGAGCGAGCGTAAGCTCTCGCCGACGGGGGCGGGCATGGACGAACGTGGGGAGCCGGGTTTCCAAGCTGAAGGAGGGCTCGAACAGCTCGACGCCGTAACTGCGGCTGTGGCATTGGGGCGCCGCTCGCGCAGCCGTCGCCTCGACGAGAAGGCAGAGGCGTTCCTCGAGAAGCAGGGTCGCCTCGTCGACCTGCAGATCGAAGGTCTGCAGGCGCAGCATCATCTCCTTGTGTCACGCCTGCGCTGGGGAAGATTCAGCGACTGGATGAAAGCCCTTCTCCAGGTGCTTACGGTGATCATCGGTGGGGCAATCGTGCTTCTCGTTTCGGCGATGGCCTGGCAAGCACACGAAGCGCACGGCCTCGCGATTGATGCTTTCTCCGTGCCGCCCGACCTTGCGCGAACCGGCCTGACGGGTGAGGTTGCCGCGAGCCGGTTCCTGGACAAGCTCCAGGCGCTTCAATTGGCGACTGCGGAATCGGACCGGCCGCCGCAGTCTTACGAAAGCGATTGGGGCTCGGATTTCAAGGTTGAAATTCCGGACACCGGCCTGACCTTTTCGGAGTTCGACAAGCTTCTTCGCGAGCGACTGGGCAGCGTCAGCCACGTAACCGGCGAGATCACCTCCGTCCCCGGCGGCATGTCCCTAACGGCGCGGTTAGGAGACGCACCGCCGCAGACATTCACGGGGCCGGTGACAGCTTACGACGCGCTTGCGCAGAAGTCGGCCGAGGCCGTTTATGGGGCAAACCAACCCTATCGATATGCCGAATATCTCGACGGGGTGGGCCGATCGGATGAAGCGTTCAAAGTCATCTCGAATCTGGCGATGACGGGACCCGCGAGTGAGCGTGGCTGGGCCTACGCCAAATGGGCGCAGATGGAGCTCAACGATCGGGGAGATGCGACTGCAGCCCGCAGCTATGCGTCGCGCGGGACGGGTTACGGCGCGGGTTCCGATCTCAACGACCACATTTCGATGGTCAACATCGATGTTTGGAGCGGGCATGAGGAGGCTGATCTCGCCGTCTCGGAAGTGCTCGAAACCGAGTCGCAGAAGCGACTCCCCGACACGAGCGAGTTTTTCTACCAGGCGAACAAGCTGCTGGGCCGCGCATGGCTGGACTTCGTCAAGCCCGACTACGAGGCATCAGGCGCCGATTGGCTGGAAACCGCCCGGAACATTCCTGCGGAGCACACGGCGTACGGCAACATCTCGCAACTGGCGCCAGCGATGGCTGCGACCGCCTACGCGCTCGGCCACGACTTGCCTGCGGCAAGCCGGGCGATCGTGCGTGCACCTCCTTCGGACGACGCCATGCCATGGGAAATAGCGCAAGGAGCATTCCTTGCACTGCCGCGCTACTGGATCGCGGCGGAAATGGGTCATTGGCGCTTTGCGCTGCAAGATGCGCAAAAGATGAATGCGACGCTCGAATCCGGCAAGGCCGAGAAGCCGATCTACAATTTGATGCAGCGCGTTTGGATTTGGCCGCTGGAGGCGCTGGCGTTCGCGCGCTATGGAGACGCGGCGGACGCCGACGCGCTCATCCAGAAGACGCCGTTGGACTGCTATCTGTGCGTACGCGTTCGGGGCATGATCGCCGCTCAACAGAAAGACTGGCCCGCCGCTGATCGCTGGTTTGCATCAGCGGTGGGGCAAGCGCCGTCGCTGCCGCTGGCCTATACCGAATGGTCGCGGACGCGGCTCGATCGAAGGGATGCCGACGGCGCCATTGCGTTGCTCAGGGTTGCCGGAGCAAAGGACCCGCGCGATGCAGATGTGCCCGAACTCTGGGGAGAAGCGCTGCTCTTGAAGGCGGATCCAAAGACCGCGGCATCCAAGTTCGAAGAGGCGGACGGATTGGCTCCGAACTGGGGCCGAAATCATTTGAAATGGGCCGAAGCGCTTGATCGGCTGGGGAGATCACAAAGTGCACGCGATCAGTTGCGAACGGCAGCCGCTCTCGCGCTCACCGCCGAGGAACGGTCTGAGCTGACAGCGCAGCGGTACTAAGTGACTGCGTGAACGGTTGGTCGCGTCAGTGCCTGTGATGTCGAAAGCAGCCATTCGCCGGCCGCACTTATCCCCACATCCTTGCTGCGGCGCAACAATTCGCCTTGCAAGCGGTTGGTCGGCTTGCCACATCAGTGGCAGGTCCGAACTGGAATTGAGGCTGGATGCTCTACGACGCCTATGAAGTGCAGCGTTCGCTTCTCGCAGGTGCGAGCAAGCTTGCGGGTCTGGGCGCCGGATGGCTCAACAATCCCAACAATCCGTGGGGCTATAGCGCGATGGGGCCGGTGGTCGCCGCGGGCCTCCAGGTCTTCGCCGACGCCGCCGCGCCGCACGGCAAGCCCGCGTTCGGAATCGACAGCGTCAGGGTCGGACGCAAGGACGCGCGGGTCGACGAGCAGATCCTGCTCCGCAAGCCCTTCGGCCAGCTCAAGCATTTCGCGAAGGAGGGCGTCGCCGCAGGGCCGCCGCTGCTCATCGTCGCGCCGATGTCCGGCCATTATGCGACTCTTCTGCGCGGGACCGTGCAGCGGCTGCTGCCGGGCTTCGATGTGTACATCACCGACTGGCGCGACGCGAAATGCGTGCCGCTCTCCGACGGCAGCTTCGACCTCGACGATTATGTCGATTATCTGATCGAATTCCTCGAGCATGTCGGCGAATGGACGGGTGAGCGGCCGCACATGCTTGCGGTCTGTCAACCGGCGGTTCCGGCGTTCGCTGCCACGGCTCTAATGAACGCCGACAAGAATCCGTCGCGCCCGAAGTCGCTGACGATGATGGGGGGCCCTATCGACACGCGCGAGGCGCCGACCGCGGTGAATACCCTCGCCACCGACCGGCCGTTCGGCTGGTTCGAGCACAACGTGATCGCGACCGTGCCGATGATCTATCCGGGCGCGGGGCGGAAGGTTTATCCCGGGTTCCTGCAGCTGGCGGGCTTCATGACCATGAATCTCGGCTCGCACCTGATCAGCCATTGGGAGATGTTCAAGCATCTCGTCCAGGGCGACGAGGAAGGCGCCGCGCAGACCCAGCGCTTCTACGACGAATATCGCTCGGTCTGCGACATGACGGCGGAATTCTACCTTCAGACGGTCGACGTCGTGTTCCAGCGGCACCTGCTGCCGAAGGGCGAGCTGATGCATCGCGGGAGGCGCGTCGATCCGGCGGCGATCCGCGACACCGCGCTGCTCGCGATCGAAGGCGAGCGCGACGACATTTCAGGGATCGGCCAGACGAGGGCCGCGCTCGATATCGCGACCAGGCTGCCGAAGGCGAAAAAGGAATATTTCCTCGCCAGGGACGTCGGCCATTACGGAATCTTCAACGGGCGCAAATGGCGCGAAAAGATCGCGCCGGTGGTCGAGCGGTTCATCCAGGCGAACGATTGAGTTCCTCCCCAGCCGAACGGCTGGGGAGGGGAACCATTCACCGAAGAGTGAATGGTGGAGGGGTCTTGAGGCGCCGAGGGCAGTCCTACCCCTCCACCATGCTGCGCATGGTTCCCCTCCCCACGAGCTTCGCTCGCAGGGAGGAACTTTGCTAATCCACCTTCTGCGCGATCGCGGCCTCGACCATGGTGCGCCACGTCTGGACGTCGCCGACCGCCGCCATCGCCTCGTCCGGCTCGCGCGCGGTGTGGAGGACGGCGAGCGCCTGGTTCATGTGATTGCGCCAGGTCCGGTCGACTTCGTCGCCGGCGGACGGGTCCCTCCCGTCGGCATTGCTGCTGAGCGCCGCCCCGGCGAGCACGCGGGCGATTCGTTCGACCAGCGGGCAATTGGATTCGGGCATTTCGTTGTCCTCTCTTTTGCCGACTAACCCGCGTCGACGCTTTGGGTTCAAAGCACTTCGAACAGCCCCGCGGCACCCATCCCCCCGCCCACGCACATGGTGACGACGACATACTTCACGCCGCGCCGCTTGCCCTCGATCAGTGCATGGCCGACGAGTCGCGCGCCGCTCATCCCATAGGGGTGGCCGATGGCGATGGCGCCGCCGTTCACGTTGAGCTTGTCGTCGGGAATTCCGAGCTTGTCCTGACAGTAGAGCACCTGGACCGCGAACGCCTCGTTCAATTCCCACAAGCCGATGTCGTCGATCGTGAGGCCGAAGCGGTCGAGCAGTTTGGGCACGGCGAAAACAGGGCCGATGCCCATCTCGTCCGGCTCGGTCCCCGCGACGGCCATGCCAACGTAGCGGCCCAGCGGCTCGATCCCGCGCTTCTCGGCCAGCTCGCCGCTCATGATCACGCAGGCCGAGGCGCCGTCGGAGAGCTGGCTCGCATTGCCTGCGGTGATGAGCTTGTCAGGCCCGCGCACCGGCTCCAACTTCGCGAGCGCTTCGAGAGTCGTGTCCGGGCGATTGCCCTCGTCGCGATCGAGTGTGACCTCGCGCATCGAAACTTCGCCGGTCTCCTTGTTCTTCACCGCCATCGTCGCGGTCACGGGGATGATCTCGTCGTCGAACTTGCCCGTGCGCTGGGCGTCGGCCGTGCGCTGCTGCGATCGCAGCGCATAGGCGTCGCAGCGCTCCCGGCCGATGTCGTAGCGCTTGCCGACCACCTCGGCCGTGTCGATCATCGGCATGTAAACGCCGTTGTGCATGCTCAGCAGCTCCGGGTCGGGGCCGAGCCGCATCTCGCCGGTCTGGACCAGGCTGATGCTCTCGACTCCGCCGGCGACCACGACTTCCATGCGGTCGACGATCACCTGCTTCGCGCCCGTAGCGATGGCCATCAAGCCGGAGGCGCACTGGCGGTCGATCGACATTCCGGCGACCGTGACCGGGAGGCCAGCGCGGAGAGCGGCGGTGCGCCCGATCGTGGTCTGCACGCCCTGCTGGAGCGCGGCGCCGATGATGACGTCGTCGACTTCCGCCGGATCGACATGCGCGCGCTCGATCGCAGCGCGGATCGGGTGTGCGGCAAGAGTCGGCGAAGGAGTCGCGTTGAACGCGCCGCGATAGGCCTTCCCGATACCGGTGCGGGCGGTCGAAACGATCACGGCATCACGCATTCGTGTCTCCTAAATGACGATCAGCGCGAGCCAGACGGCGCTGAGCGCCGGCTTGTCCTCGCCTTCGATTTCCACGGTCACCGAGTGACGCATCAGCAGCTGGCCGGGCGCTTTCTCCTCGACCGAGTCAAGGACGAAGCGGCCGCGGACGCGCTTGCCGGCGCGGACCGGCGCGAGGAAGCGCACGCGGTCGAGCCCGTAGTTCACGGCCATCGCCATGCCCTCCGGCAGCAGCATCGCTTCGGCGCCCATTCGCGAAAGCAGCGAGAGCGACAGGAAACCGTGCGCAATCGTCCCGCCGAACACCGTCTGCGCAGCGGCCGGCGGGTCGACGTGAATGAATTGGCGGTCCTCGGTCGCGTCCGCGAAGGCCTCGATGCGCGCCTGGCCGACTAGGATCGAGCTCGACACGCCGACTTCCTCGCCGATCCGACTCTTGATCTCTGACAGGCTGGCGGCGGGCATGGCGATTGTGTAGCCGTGCGGACGAATGGAGCAAGCGCAGGGGGCGCGACGATGATCTTCCATTTCTCGATTGCGGCCGACGATCCGAAGCGCACAGCGACGATGCTCGCCGAGCTGTGGAGCGGCAAAGCTTTTCCATTTCCGGTGCTGGGGCAGGGCAGCTGGGTCGCGCATGCCGACGACGGCCGCGGTTCGAGCATCGAGGTCTATCCGCGCGACGTCGCGCTTTATTATGGCGAGCGCTTCGGCGACTTGCGGCCAGAGGCGGTGCCCAGGAACGGCCCGTTCCACGCCGCCGTCGCGACCCCGCTCGGGATCGACGAGGTCGAGGAGATCGGCCGCCGCTACGGCTGCAAGACGCGCATCTGTCAGCGCGGGCCGTGGTTTCGAGTCATCGAACTATGGGTCGACGACGCCTTGATGCTCGAGATGATGACGCCCGAAATGCAGCGCGAATATGTCGATAACGTCACGGTCGAGAACTGGCGGGGAATGCTTGCGGCTCGCGGCATCGGCGAGGACGGCGAACCGGTAGATAGCGCAAGAGCGGCCTGATCAGCGCGCCGGTGCCGGTGCCGGTGCCGCATAGGGCAAGATCATCGTGCCGTCCGGCGCGGCGGTGAAGGTTGTCTGGGTGGGATAGGCGAACTCGAGGCCATGCTCGGCAAAGGAGCGCAGGATCGCGAGCGCGACGGCTGTCCGGTCGCTCGCGAGCTTGTTGGCATCGGTCGTGCGGCTGTCGAAGATCAGCTCGAAATCGATGCTCGACGCGCCGAAGCCGAGAATCGAACAGCGGACGAAGGTGCAGCCCTTGCGCGATTCGACCGCAGCCTTGGCGAGCGACACGACCTTCTCCAGCTCGTCAGGCGGCGTTTGGTAGATCAGGCCGAAGGGGAGTTGTGAACGCCGCATCCGGCCTCCCGCGAAATTGTGGATTTCGCGCTCGAGGAGCTTGGTGTTCGCCATCACCACCTGCTCGCCATTGATCGAGCGCAGGCGGGTGGTCTTGAGACCGATCCGCTCGATCGTCCCGGTGGTCTGGTCGAACTTGATGACGTCGCCGCGCTTGAACGGCTTGTCGAACAGGATCGAAAGCGCGGCGAACAGGTCGGCGAAGATACCCTGCGCCGCGAGGCCGATCGCGATGCCGCCTATCCCGAGGCCGGCGACAAGCGCGGTGACATTCACGCCGATATTGTCGAGAATGACGATGATTGCGAGCGCGAACAGTGCCACGCTCACGAGCACGCGGATCACGGCAAGAGCGTTGCCGATCGCGGTTTCGGATGGATCTTCGCCTGCTTTTCGACTGATCGCGCCGAGGATCAGCTCGCGGGCCCAGATCGCGCCCTGCAACGCGAAACCGACGGTGAACAGGATGCCGAGCAGGCGCTCGATCTTTCCCGGCACCGCCGCGTAGGTCGCCACGATGTCGAGCGCCGCGATGATCATGAAGAAGATCGAGGTCTTCTGAAGAACGCGGCCGAACACGCCGCGCCAGTGCCGGCATTCGGGGTCGCGCGAGCTCAGCCACGCGCCTCCAAGGCGCAGGCCAAGCATGACGAGGACGATCCCGGCAGCGACCGCAAGCCCGATCGGCAGCTGCGTCCAGTTTGCCCGGAACCAGTCGATCAGCGCTTCGACGCCCTCGCGTCCGCTGCTGATCGCCTCCGCTGCGTTTCCGCCAATCTGCATGGCGGACTAATCGCCGGTGGCGGCGCTCCAATCAAGTCGCGGCCTGGGTCTCCGTGGCCGGAGCGGCGGTCGAAGCTTTGCTTCTCCGCCGCCGCTTGCGCTCGCCGAGAAAATCGAGGAGGCCGACCTCCGCGCTCGACAGCCGCTTCCGGGGCGGCGGCCGCTGCATACCATCGAGCGGGTCGCGCGCGTCGTCCTTTACGGCGTCGAGCAGCTTCGGGTGGACGTAGGACTTGCGGCTGATCGCCGGGGTGTTGCCGAGCGCTTCGGCGACTGGCTCGACCACCGTCTTGACGCTGATGCGGGCATTCTCGGCCTTCTTCAGCATCTGCTCGAACGCGATCACGCTCGCGCCCCAGGTGCGGAAGTGCTTGGCGGTGAAATCGCCACCCGTGGCTTCCTTGATGTAATCGTTGACGTCGGTCGAGGTGACCGGCTTCGGCTCGCCGTCGCCGTTGATGTACTGGAACAGCATCTGGCCGGGCAGCTCCTGGCAGCGGCGGCAGATGCGCTTCAAATTGGCATCGGTGATCTTCATCTCGTGGACGATGTGGTGCTTGCCGGTGAACCGCATCATCAGCGCGTGGCCCTTGCGGCGCAGGTGCCGCGAACGGAGCGTCGTCGCGCCATAGCTCTTGTTGTCGCGCGCATATTCCTCATTGCCGATGCGGATGTGCTGCCGGTCGAGCAGGCGCACCACGGCGGCGAGTACGGTCTCGCGCGCCAGCGTTCGGCGCCTGAGGTCCTTTTCGACTCGGCGGCGGAGCCGCGAGAGGGCTTTTCCGAACTCGAGTAGTCCGTCGAACTTCGCACTTTCGCGCTTCTCGCGGAACTCGGGATGATAGCGATACTGCTTGCGCCCCCGCGCATCCACGCCGGTTGCCTGCAAATGGCCGTTCGGAGCGGTGCAGAACCACGCGTCATCATAGGCGGGGGGCAGCCCGATCGCGTTCAGGCGCTCGATCTCTTCCCGGTCCGTGATGCGGTTGCCGTCGGGATCGAAATAAGCCCAGTAGCGGCCCATCCGCTTGCGCGTGATGCCGGGCTCATTGTCGCTGCTATGCCTCAGCATGACGCGTAACGCTTCACTTGGGTCATTCCTGCGGATAAGCGAGCAACGAGCGGGCGAGTTCCTGAAGAGGACGAAAGGAGCCTTGCCGATGCAGATTTCCGACGCGCGCGTGCTGATCGTAGCGACCGACGGCTTCGAGGAATGGGAGCTGTTCGGCCCGAGGCAGATCCTCCAGGACAAGGGTGCCGAGGTCGTGCTCGCCTCGCTCACCCTCGACCCGATCCAGGGCACGATTCACGACCATCCGGGCAAGACCATCCGCCCCGATTTGACAATCGACGAGGCCAATGCCGACGACTTCGACGCCCTGGTCTTGCCCGGCGGCGTGCGCAACCCCGACCAGCTGCGGCTCCACGGCGATGTGATCGCGCTGATCCGTCTCTTCGCGGAACAGGCCAAGCCGATCGGCGCCATTTGCCACGGGCCTTGGCTGCTGGTCGAAACCGATTTGCTTCGCGATCGCACGGCGACGAGCTGGCCTTCGATCCGCACCGACCTCAGGAACGCGGGCGCGACGGTAATCGACGACGCCGCGGTCACGGACGGCAATATCGTCACCAGCCGCAAGCCCGAGGACGTCGAGGCGTTCACCGATGCGCTGATCGACCTCATCGAGGACGAGCCTGCGGTCGAGGAGATCGTGCACCCGAGCGAGGTTCCGGCCTAACCGGATCGCAACCAATTCGGCGTAGCTGCGCCGGCGATGCAGGCGCAATCGGTGGCGAGAATTGAAACGGCAGTCGACCGCGTAGCCGCTGCGCTGCTCGCGATCGCCTCCGGCTACGCGGCGTTCGTCTGGCTTGCCGCCAGCAGTCGCGGGCCGTTGCTCGTTGGAGAAGCACTCGCGGTCGGGGTGCTTGCCTATTTCATCAGCGCTCGCTTGCTGAGTTCCGTACGGCCGCGGACGCGCAAACTGCCGGTGCCGATCTTCGATGTGCGCGAAGTCGAGCCGCTTCACGCGTCTGAACCGCTTCTGTTGAAGACGAGCGACGTCTGGCGGCAACCGGCCGAAGAGCCGTTGCTCCTCGACGACATCCTCGCCGAAATTGGACCGGATTCGCGCGTCGTTCGGCTGTTCGATCCCGCGGCGATGCCCACCGCCGGCGAGCTCAAGTCGAGAATCGACCGGCATCTCGACGGTCAAGCGTCGGCGGCGCAGTCGAGCGACGCGGCGCAGGCGCTGCACGACGCGCTTGCCGAATTGCGCCGCTCGATCCGCTAGGTTCTGGATCCTAATCGTCGGAGATCGTCAGCGCCTCAATCATCAGTTCCGTCGCGCCGTCGCTCGCGCGCTTCGGCGTGCCGACCACGGCGACGTCGGCGACGAGCAGGCGCGGAATGCTGAACTCCGCATCCTCGAGGCCATCGCACATGCGGCCAACGACCTCGGCGGAATCGCTGCCGGTCACGCAAAGCGAGAAATGGTGTCGCTCGCCGGCGAAGGTCAGCGACTGCCAATCGATCGAATGAGCATCGATAAGCAGAATCCTATTTCGCTCTACGCCTGCACGCCCGATCAGCGCACGAAGCAGGGCGCCCGCCGCAGCGGACAAAGGGATCTTCATCATTGCGTGCAGTCCTCCAGATAGGCGCGGACTCGTGCGACGGTCTGCGGACGCGGGTCGCGGCCGTTGCGAAGATCGAAGACGAAGCGCGGATCCCGCATTGCGTCGCGACCGAAGCGCGTTGGCGCGGTGTCATTCTGGCGCAAAAATTTCTCCACTTCTCTGAGTAAATTCACTTGTCTGTCCTTAGGCCTCGTGCGACTCGGCTACCATCCCTTCCCAATGCATTTCCTACTTGTCTAGGCAAATTCCTATCAGTACTAAGAGCGTATTAATGGTGACCGATCCGCGCCTTCTCCTGGAACGGCTTTGCGCCGAGCGCGGCGAAGACTTCGCCGGCCTCTCCCGCATGCTCGGGCGCAACCCCGCGTACATTCAGCAATATATCCGCCGCGGCACGCCCAAGCGGCTCAAGGAAGACGAACGCCGCAAGCTCGCGCGCTACTTCTCGGTGTCCGAAAGCCTGCTCGGCGGACCCCCGGAGAACAAGCGCGCGCCGGCAGGCCTGGTCAGCGTCAAGCGGCACCCCGTCGGCGTTTCAGCAGGGCCGGGGGCGGTGGTCACCGAAGAGCTTGGTAAGCCCTATTTCGCCTTCGAGGAGCGCTGGCTGAAGGGACTCACGCCGAGTGAAGCGTCGAAGCTGTCGATCGTCCGCGTCGACGGCGATTCAATGGCGCCGACGCTCAACCCCGGCGACGACATCCTGGTCGACCTCGGTGATTCCGTCGACCGGCTGCGCGACGGCATCTACGTGCTTCGAATCGACGATGCCGTGGTGGTGAAACGCCTCGCGCTCAATCCGACCGGGCGGCGCGTGACGGTCCAGTCGGACAATCCGGCCTATCCCGACTGGCCCGATTGCAGCCTTGCCGACGTCAGGCCGATCGGCCGCGTGATCTGGGCCGGGCGGCGCGTCGTCTGATCAGTGCCCGCGGCGCGCCTTGTCGACGAGCCAGGTGATCACCGCGAGCACGATTCCGATGCCGAGACCGAGCAGCGTGCCCTTGAGCGGGTTCCGGATCGACAGCCCGAACAGGAACCCGAGCATCAGGAAAATTGCGAGGAAACATCCTCCGGCGCGGGTGCGGCTGCCTTGCATGAAGGCGCTCATGGCAGAGCGGGCGAGGGCGCGCCAGTCAGGCCGGCGGGAAGTTCATCTTCTTGAGATAGGCGCCGAACCGCGGGTCGGAGCGAATCGGCTCGAACCAGCAGTCGGCCTTCATGTACGCCAGCCCAGGGTCCCTGAAGCTCCACGCGCGGTCGAGTGCCGCGAAGGCCCGGTCCTTCTCGCCGCGCTGCGCATAGACTTCCGCATATTGGTAGTTCGCCGCGTCGCCGAAGAGTTGCCTACCGCGCTCGAGCGCCGCATCGGACGCCGCCACATTGCCCTTGCGACCGAAGATGATCGCTTTGAGGATCGACGGGAAAACCAGGTTCGAGGGGACTGCGCGAATCTGCGGTAGCGCGTTGCCATAGTCGTTCATCAGGATGAACGCCGAGGCGAGGAACGTTCGGTCGATCGCGCGATTGGGCGCGATCGCCAGCGCCTTTTGGAACGCCTGTTCGGACTGCGGAAATCTGTGCGAGGCCAGATATGCTCGGCCCACACTGGAATAGGCGCGCGGATTCAGGGGGTCGCGCGCTTCGGCCTGCTGCGCAAGGCCGAGGCTTTCGTCCGCGCGGCCGAGCATCCACAGGTACCCCGCATAGTCGAGCGAGGTGTCCACGTCGCTTCCCGCGAGCGCGTGCCCCTTCTCGATTTCCACCGCCGCTCCGCCGACGTCGAGCTGAGACAGCAGGACATTGCCAAGCGCCATGTGCGCGACCGGGAGATCGGGCGCGATCGAGATCGCCTGGCGGGCGACGGCAGCCGCGTCGGCGTAGCCCGGCTCGTAGCGGCCGCCTCGGGTGATGAAATATCCGTTGAGGCTGTTGAGCGCGAGCGCCTTGACCGCGTAGGCAAGCGCGAACTTGGGATCGAGCGCGATTGCCGAATCGAGCAGCCCGATCGCGCCGCGGATGCTGCTTTCGCTATCGTCGCCCCGGAACTGGGCCTTGGCCTTCAGTAGGAGGTTCTGGGCGGCGGCGTTGCTGGTTCCGCCGACGGCGATCGCGGCCCTAGCGGCACCGCCCAGCGCAGTACTGAGGGCGGACGCGACATTCTCGGCGATGTCGGTCTGGATCTTGATCGCGTCGCCCGGGTTCCGGTCATAGTCCTGCGACCATTTGTCGAGGCCGGTGCGGCCGTCGATCAGCTCGGCGCTGATGCGGATGGTCGAAGGCGACTGGCGGACGCTTCCGGTGAGGATGTTCGCGACTCCGAGCTTCTTCGCCGCCGTCTCCGCATCGTCGTTGCGGACGGCTTCCGAAGACGTGCTCCCCGCGACCTTGAGCCCGGCGACCCGCGCGAGCGCGCTTCGTATCTCTTCCGCAACGCCGTCGGAGAAATAGGCCTGTGCGGGATCGCCGCTGAGATTGCTGAACGGCAGTACCGCGATGGTTCCCTCCGCCGAGGCAGCCGAGGACCTGAACAGCTCCCATCCGCCGACGGCGGCTACCGCGACGGCCGCGACGGCGCCGCCGGCGATCATCGTGCGGCGGTCGACCTTGCGGGGAAGCGCATGCGGGACGCTCTCGCTGCCTTCGGAGCCGACGTTCCTTCGAACGGCTGCAAGCACCGCCTGGTATCTCGGATCGGAACGGTTGCCGTGCCATCCGGTCAGCGGCAGCGCCTGCGTTTCGCCGAAGCCGAGGGGAAGGTGGACCTTGTCTATCAGCACCGGCACATAGACGTGGCGCTGCTGGGCCCGCGTCGCCTCGTCCTGGACGAAGGTGCCGTCCGGGCCGACCGAGCGGTTGCTCCACACGACGATCACGCAGTCCGCGGCGTTGAGTTCGGCCTCAATCGCGTGCCGCCAGGCCGCGCCGCCCCCGATCTGCTCGTCCCACCACACCGAATAGCCGTCGGCCTGAAGCGCTTCGACCAGCGGCCGCACGCGCTTGCGGTCCTCCGCCTTGTAGCTGACGAAGACGTCGCTCATGCGGCGCTCACAGCGGGGAAATCGAGCTTCTTCTCGAGTGCCGCGAAGCGCGGGTCGGAGCGCAACGGATCGAGGAATGGGTCCACCTTCAGCGTCGCCAATCCCGGGTCGCGGATGGCCCATGCTCGGTCGAGCGCCGCGAGTGCGCGGTCCTTGTCGCCGCGCTGCGCATAGACCTCCGCATATTGATAGCTTCCCTGCTCGCCGAAGCGCTGCTGCCCGCGCTTCAACTCCTGCTCGGACGCCGCGCGATTGTTCTGCCGCCAGAATGCGATCGCCTGTCCGGCGATGCGATGGAGATCATCAGGCGATGCATTGGCGTATTCCGCTTGAGCTTCGTCGATCCTCCCGAGCTGCAGCAAGCAGAGACCGAGAAGACTGTGACCGCGCGAGATTGTCGGCGTGAGCCGAATTGCTTTCTGGAGCGGCGGAATGGCCTCCGCATAATGGTGCGAATAGGCAAGGGCGAAGGCTTCCCGGTGGAAAGCTGCCGAATTGAGCGGGTCCCGCTTCTGTGCTTGCCGAGCGAGCTCGACGGCCGGTTTCCAAGCCCCCAAGCGCGCGAGGAAGAAGACATATTGGAGCTGGCCCGACACGTCTTTGTCGAGCAATGCTTCCGCCCGTCGAAATTCCTCGAGCGCGCCCGGCAGGTTCAGCTGGAACTCGAGGGCGGTCGCCAGCGCGAAGTGCCCGACCGATAGGCCGGGAGCAATCGCGATTGCCTGCTTCGCCGCGTTCGCCGCCTGCGCATAGCCCGCTTCGAAAGTCGCCGCTGAGCCAGTCTCTCCGGTCATGAAATTGATCGCGAACGACTTGTGCGCGTAAGCTTCGGCGAACTTCGGATCGAGGGCGATGGCAGAGTCGAATAGCCGGATTGCGCGCCGGTAGCCGTCTTCGCTGTTGTCGACCCCCAGCACGGCTTCTGCCTGGAGGTAGAGGTCCTGCGCTTCAGCGCTGGTCGTTCCGCCGACGTTGAGCGCCCCCTTCGCCGCCCGGCCGAGCGTGACGCTCAAAGCATTTGCGACATTTTGTGCGATGTCGCTCTGGATCTTGAGCGCGTCGCCGGGCTTCCGATCGTAATCCTGCGACCAGCGCTCGAGCCCGTCGCTCCCCTTCACCAGCTGGGCGCTGACGCGGATCGTGTTCGGCGAGCGGCGAACGCTGCCGGTCAGGATGTTGGCGACGCCGAGCTTCTTCGCCGCCGTCTTCGCGTCGGCATTCTTGACCGCCTCCGACGAAGTTCGCCCGACGACCTGCAGGCCGGTGCGGGCGAGGGCGCTCCGCAGCTCTTCCGCCAGTCCGTCCGAGAAATAGGCCTGGTTCGGATCGCCGCTGAGATTTTCGAACGGAAGGACGGCGATACTGCCCGCCGCCTCGGCCGAGCCGGGCTTCAGCAGCAACCAGGCGCCTGCGCCCGCGACGGCAACCGCGCCGATGGCGCCGCCGAGTACGACTCGGCGATCGACGCCGCGGTCCCGCCCGGCAGGAGCACGCATGTGAGGCGCATCCCCGGCGATCATCGACTGCACCGCGCCCTCGACGGCCTGATAGCGTCGATCCGCCCGATCTCCGTGCCAGTTTCGAAGCTGCAGCGCCTGAGTTTCACCGAATCCGAGCGGCGGCTCGACCGCATCGATCCGGACCGGCAAATAGGCTCCGCGGCGTTGCGCTCGCCCCGCCTCGTCCCGGACGAAGCGGCCATCCGCACCGACCGAGCGCTTGCTCCAGATGACGATCACGCATTTGGCAGCGTCGAGCTGTTCCTGGATCGTGTCGCGCCACGCGGCGCCGCCCCCGATCTGCTCGTCCCACCAGACGGAATAGCCGTCGGCCTGAAGCGCTTCGACCAGCGGCCGCACGCGCTTGCGGTCCTCCGCCTTGTAGCTGACGAAGACGTCGCTCATGCGGCGCTCGGCGGTGGAAAGTTGAGCTTTTTCTCCATGGCCGCGAAGCGCGGGTCGGAGCGCAACGGGTCGACCAGCGCGTCGACGCGGATGTTGGTCAGCCCGGGGTCGTGGACCGCCCACGCACGGTCGAGCGCCGCGAAGGCGCGTTCCTTGTCGCCGCGCTGCGCGTAAATCTGGGCATATTGGTAGCTCGCGGTGTCGCCGAACACCTGCTGCAGACGCGCGAGCGCCTTATCGGACGCGGTGCGATTGCCCTGCCGCCAGAACAGGATGGCTTCGCCGGTAAAGCGATAGACATCACCCGGTGGAATCATTCGAAACTGCGCTTCGGCCTCGTCCAGTCGCCCCAGCTGCATCAGGCACAGCGCGAGCTGGTCGCGCGATCGGGACAAGGTGGGGGCAAGCTGGATTGACCGCTGCAATGGCGCGATGGCTTCCGAACACCGTCGTGCGCTGGCGAGGACGTAGCCTTCAAAGCCGATCGCGAGGGGGTTGAGCGGATCGCGCTTCTGCGCGTCCCGGGCGAGATTCATGGCCGGATCCCATGCTCCCATCCGCGTGAGCAGGTTCGCGCCTTGAAGCTGATCCGATACGTCGATGTCGGGCAACCGCTCCGCCGTCTGGAATTCGCTGAGCGCACCGGGCAGGTTGAGCTGGAACTCATAGGCGCCGGCCAGTGCGACGTGCCCGGTCGGTAGGTCCGGAGCCAGTGCGATCGCCTGCTTCGCCGCCTCGACCGCCTGGGCATAGCCCGCGTCGAAACTGCCCGCGCTCGCAACCGAACCGGTCATGTAGTTGATGGCGAGGGACTTCCATGCATAGGCATCCGCATATTTCGGATCGAGCGCGATCGCGGAATTGAGGAGTCCGATCGCGTTGCGGTATGCCGATTCGTTGTCGCCGGCGCGCAATTGCGCACGCGCCTTCAGGTACAGATCCTGCGCGGCCGCGTTGTTGGTTCCACCGACTCCGATCGCTGCCTTGGCGCGGCCGAGCGCGACGCTGAGTGCCTGCGCGACGTTCTCGGCAATGTCGCTCTGGATCGTGAGCTCGTCGCCGGGTTTCCGGTCGTAGTCCTGCGACCAGCGCTCGAGCCCGTCGCTGCCCTTGACCAGCTGGGCACTCACGCGGATCGTGTCCGGCGACCGGCGGACGCTTCCCGTCAGGATGTTGGCGACCCCGAGCTTCCTGGCGGCGGTCTCGGCGTCGGCGTTCTTGACCGCTTCGGACGAGGTACGCCCCACCACCTGGAGTCCGGCACGTGCGAGGGCGCTCCGCAATTCCTCGGTAAGCCCGTCGGAGAAATAGGCCTGGCCGGGATCGCTGCTCAGGTTTGCGAAGGGAAGCACGGCGATGCTTCCAGCCGCTTCGGCCGAGCCCGGCTTGAGCAAGAGCCAGCCGCCCACGCCGGCGACGGCAGCGGCGCCCACTGCACCCGCTGCGAGCACTCCCCGGCGGCTGACGCCTGTATCGAAATGTATGTGATGACCGCCATCGTGCGGCTTGCCGGAGACGATCGCCTGCACCGCTGCGAGCACTGCCTGGAAGCGGCCGTCGTCCGCGCTTCCCCTCCATCCGCTCAGTGACAAGGCCTGGGTTTCGCCGAAGCCGAGCGGCAGGCGAACGTTGTCGATCCTGACGGGCAGATAGACGCCGCGTTCCATCGCGCGCGATGCCTCGTCGCGTACGAACCGGCCTTCGGGCCCGGTCGAGCGCTTGCTCCACACGACGAGCACGCATCTGGCGGCATCGAGCTGCTGCTCGATCGAGCGCCGCCACTCGTCACCGCCGCCGATCTGCGCGTCCCACCAGACGGTGAGCCCCTGCGCCTGCAGCGCCGCAACCAGCGGTTGCACCCGCTTGCGGTCCTCCGCCTTGTACGAGACGAACACGTCGCTCATCCACCCGGGCCCCCAGCCGCTGCGCCGGACTGTAATCGGCCAACGGGCAGGAGCGCAACTTCGGGTGGATTACATTGTGGTTAGCGATGCATTGACTGCTTCTGGTGGTCAGTCCTGAAGCCCGGTCGCGATAGGGCGAGGCATGGACGCCCCCTTCATCCATGGCCGCCTTGCGCTCGCCGACGCGACGGACCTCATCGACCGCTATGGAGAGAACGCAGCGCTCCAAGCGGCGGTGCGCGCGCGCAGCAGTCGCGACAAGGGCAATGTCGCGCGCTTCTGCCACTGGCGTCAGATCGAGCGGGTGATCGCAAGCCTGAGCAGCGGCGAGGTCCGCGGGACCGTTCACTAAGCCCTTGAACTAACGGACAAGCCCCGCTTCCCGGACTGGCGCGGTTCAGGAGCCACGGGTAAGGCTCCGCTCCTGATGACCGGGCGGGGAGCAAGGGTTCGTGGCGCGCGGCTGCTGTGTGCGGTCGGCTGCGCCGCGATTCTCGGCACTCCGGCGTTCGCCCAGGCGGCACCCATCCAGCAACAGCCTCCTCCCGCAAGCGAGCCGGAGCTCGACCCGAATGCGCCACTCGCGCCCTTGCCCGGCCTCGGCGTGGAGTGGCCGCAACTCGACCTCAAGGATACGGTCCAGCCGGCGCAGCCGCCTCCGGCTCCAGACAAAAAGGGGGCGCAGACGACGGAAGCGGCCGGAACCGTCCGCTACACCGTGGATGTGGAAGGATTATCGTCGGTCGGCGACGCGGAAGGCCTGCTCAAGGCCTTTCGCGAGCAATCGACGCTCGAGGCGGAGCGCAAGGACCCTGCCAACGCCGCGCAGATCGGCCGCCGTGCAAGCGCCGACGCCGACCTGCTCACGCAATTGCTGCGCAGCCGCGGCTATTACGATGCCGCCGTCGACCCGAGTACCGAGCGCGCGGCAACCGGTCTCCGGGTCGTCCTGACCGCCGATCCGGGTGCGCAATACCGCTTTGC
Organism: Sphingomonas sp.; assembly: GCA_025980335.1. Lineage (GTDB taxonomy): Bacteria > Pseudomonadota > Alphaproteobacteria > Sphingomonadales > Sphingomonadaceae > Sphingomicrobium. The sequence goes on from JAICXO010000016.1 coordinate 20,601, forward strand.
GTCGGTCGATCTCCCGGGCCTGCAGGCTGCAGGACCCGACGCGGCCAGGCTGAGGGACGCGTTCGCGGTCAAGGCGGGCGACCCGGTGATTGCGGCCGACGTGATCGCAGCCGGCGCCGCGCTCACCACCGCCCTCGGCGAGGAGGGCTTTGCCGAAGCGAAAATCGGCAAGCAGGACGTCCAGGTCAATCACGTCACGCACCTCGCGACACTGACCCTGCCGGTGACTCCTGGGCCCGTCGCTCGCTTCGGAGTCATCCGCGTCACCGGCAAGCCGCCGTTCAGCGCTCGCCACGTCGGAATCATCGCACGGTTCAAGCCCGGCGACCCGTTCCGCCGCTCCGAGATCGACGACCTCCGGCGCGCACTCATTCAGACCACGCTGGTCGCCAATGCCGACATCAAGCTCGTGCCCGTCGACGGTGGCCGCGTCGTCGACCTCGACGTTCACCTCGAACCGGCGCCGTCGCATACCATCGCCGGAGACGTCGGCTACGGCACCGGTCAGGGCGCGCTGATCGAGGCGACCTGGACCGACCGCAATTTCTTCAATCCGGAGGGCGCGCTGACCCTGCGGGGAATCCTCGGCACGATGGAGCAGCTTGCCGGCGTCGAGTTTCGCAGGTCCAATTACCTCCAGCGCGACCAGACGCTCGACCTCCAGTTCACCGGATCGCACCAGAAGTTCGATGCATACGAGGCGCGAACGATCCTGCTCGACGGCCACATCGAGCGCCTGAGCAACTTCATCTGGCAGAAGAAGTGGACGTGGAGCTACGGCGCGCAGCTCCTCGCGACCGACGAGAACGGGGTGTTCAGCCCCGACGGGATCAAGGACACGCGCACCTTCTTCATCGCCGCGGTTCCGCTGACCCTCGGTTACGACGGCAGCGACAGTTTGCTCGATCCGACCACCGGATTTCGCCTCAGCGGCTGGGTCAGCCCCGAATATTCGGGGCACGGGAAGAGCCTGACCTACGCCCGGACGCAAATCGACGCGAGCGCTTACCATCCGGTCTCGGATCATGTGGTCGTCGCGGGCCGAATTCGCCTCGGCACGATCGTCGGCGCGAGCGCGTTCGATCTCGCCCCGTCGCGGCGGTTCTATTCGGGCGGCGGCGGCTCGGTGCGCGGCTACGGCTACCAGCAGCTCGGGCCAAAGGACGCCGAAGGCGATCCGATCGGCGGTCGCGGCCTTGCCGAGTTCGCCCTTGAAGCGCGCATCCGCCTGAAGCAGTTCGGCGGCAATTTCGGGGTGGTCCCGTTCTTCGACGGCGGGTCGTTGTCGACCGAAGCCATGCCCGACTTCGCCCGGTGGCGCTTCGCGGTCGGCGCCGGCGTACGCTATTATTCGCTCTTCGGTCCGATCCGCATCGACGTTGGCGTGCCGCTCAACCGGCAGAAGGGTGACGGACCATTCGCCGTCACCGTTTCCCTCGGCCAGGCCTTCTGATGAACGAAGCGGTCGCCGAGCGCACACCCGAAGAGCCGCCGCGCGTGCGTCTCAGGAGCGACTGGCGCTCGCGGCTGCTGAATGAGCTGTTCGCGCTGTTCATCGCACTGCTGTTCCTGCTCGCAGCGCTGATTGTCCTTCTCGATAGCGCGCCCGGCCACCGTTTCATCGTCGACCAGCTCGGCCAATTCCAGACTGCATCGGGGCTGCGCATCCGCATCGGCCGGATCGATGGGTCGATCTTCGGCAAATCCGAGCTGCGCAATGTCGCCGTGGCCGACCAGCACGGTGTCTTCCTGACATCGCCCGACATCGAGCTCGAGTGGGCGCCCGGCGCATGGCTCGCGAACAAGCTCAGCATCAACAGCGTGACCGCGGACCGCGTCACGTTGATCCGGCTGCCGAAGCTCAAGCCGAGCACGAAGAAGGGCCCGATCCTTCCGGGCTTCGACATCCATATCGGCGAGCTCAGGATCAATCGCCTCGACATCGGCCCGGAGGTCAGCGGGAAGCCGCGGAGCGGGCGGGTCTGGGGCAAGGCGGACGTGCACTCGGGCCGGGCGCTCGTGGAGCTGCAGGTGCTGCTCAACAACGGCGGCGACCGCGTCGCTTTCCATCTGGACGCCGAGCCGGACCGCAACAAGTTCGATGTCGCCGCGCGCATCATTGCGCCTGCGGACGGGCTGCTGCCGGCGATCGTCGGCACCCGGCGGGCGATCAACCTCGCGATCGCAGGCAACGGCAGCTGGACGCGCTGGCGGGGAAGCGCGGCGCTCGATCTTTCCGGCCTGCGCGCAGCACGGCTTGCGCTCGGCGTCGACAGCGGCCGCTATCGACTGGAAGGGCAATTGGCTCCCGCGCAATTCCTCACCGGCAAGCTGCACCGCCTGACGATGCCGGCCGTGACGGTCCGCGGCGCAGCCACGCTCAAGGACCGAATCCTCGACGGCCAGCTGACGGCGGCATCGCCGGAACTTCGTGCCGTGGCGAAAGGCGCGGTCGATCTCGCCCACAACCGCTACCGCGGCATGCGGCTCGGAATCGACCTGCTGAAGCCGCCGGCCCTGTTCCCCAACATGACCGGCAAGGATGTCCGCATGGTGTGGACGCTCGACGGCCCGTTCGGCACCGCCGACTATTCGTACCGCCTTACGTCCGACTACGTGCAGTTCGACAGCACCGGGTTCACCGGCCTTCACGCGGAGGGCAGGGGACGGCTCAGCCCGTGGCCGATGCGCGTGCCGATCCGCCTCTCGGCGCGGGCGATCACCGGCATCGGCGATGTCGCCGGCGCGATGCTTGCCAATCCGAAGATCGAAGGTTGGCTGTCGATCACCCCCAAGCTCGTGCGCGGCGACGGTCTCAAGCTCACCAGCGCCAAATGGACCGGCAAGCTCTCGGTGCTGATCGACCTCGTGACCGGCCGCTTTCAGGTGCTGCTCTCCGGCGCGATGCAGCGCTACTTCGTCCCGGGTGTCGGAATCGTCGACGTGATGACCGACCTCAAGGTCGTCCCCGGACCGGGCGGCAAGGGCTCGCATGTCATCGGCACGGCGAAGGCGTGGGTACGACGCGTCGACAACAGCTTCTTCCGCGACCTGACCGGCGGATTGCCCTCGCTCACCACCAACCTCGAGCGGGGGAATGACGGGATCGTCCACTTCACCAACCTGCAGCTCTATTCGCCCAAGCTCCGGCTCTCCGGCGCCGGCGAGCGGCTGAAGGACGGCACCTTCCACATCGTCGCGAGCGGCCGTCAGGCGAAATACGGGCCGCTGCGCCTCGTGCTCGACGGCCATATCGAGCGGCCCAAGCTCGATCTGTTCCTCGAAAGCCCGAATGAGTCACTCGGCCTCAAGGCCGTGCACTTGCTGCTCGATCCGATAGCGGCCGGGTTCGACTATCGCGCGAGCGGCGGATCGAAGCTCGGTCCCTTCACCAGTAACGGCCAGATCCTGCTGCCGAGCAACGCGCCGACCGTCATCGCCATCGCCGCGCTCGACGCCGGCGGCGCGCATGCGAGCGGCAGCCTCAGGTCCGATCCCGGCGGGTTCACCGGACGGCTGACGCTCGCAGGCGGATCGCTCGGCGGAACTCTCGACTTTGCGCCCGTTGCCGGCGCGCAGAAGATCGAGGCGCACCTGACCGCCGCGAACGCCAGCTTCCCTGGCGCTTTCTCCGTTCGAAGCGGGCGCGCCGACGGAACCATCATCCTCGCCGACGAGCGAACGACCGTCGATGGCGTAGTCGACGCGCGCGGAGTGGACGCGAGCGGCCTCACGCTCGCCCGCCTCACCGCGAATGCGAAGCTGGTCAACGGATCGGGGCAGGTGCGCGCGGCGTTCGCCGGTCGCCGCGGCGCCGATTTCGAATTTTCGACTCTCGCCGACGTTTCGCCGGGCAGGATCAGCCTGACCGGCAACGGGACCATCGACCGGCAGCCGCTGAAGCTCAACGACGCCGCGGTCCTCACCCCATCGGGCGACGGCTGGGCGCTCGCACCGACGAGCCTCAGCTTCGCTGGCGGTACCGCAACCGTCTCCGGCCGTAGCGGCTCCGCGCCGGAGGTCCACGCTCAGCTCGCCGGAATGCCGCTCGAGCTGCTCGACATCTTCTGGCCCAACCTCGACCTTTCCGGCTCCGCGTCGGGGCATGTCGACTATGCGTGGAAGTTGAACCGCACCGGCCGCCTCGACCTCAAGGTGCACGGGCTCAGCAGGGCAGGGCTCGTCCTCGCCTCCAAGCCGATCGACGTCGGCGTCGCAGCGATGGTCAGCGGCAATCAGGCCGCGCTTCGGGCAGTCGCGGCGAGCGACGGCGCGATCGTCGGCCGGGCGCAGGCCCGCTTCGCGCCGATGGGCAACGGGCCGCTCGTCGCCGAGCTGATGAATGCGCCGCTGTTCGCGCAGCTGCGTTACTCAGGTCCCGCGGATACCTTGTGGCGGCTCACGGGCAGCGAAGTCATCGACATGTCTGGGCCGCTTGCGGTCGGCGCCGACATCGGCGGCCGCCTGACGCATCCGGTGATCAGGGGATCGCTGCGCACGCAGGACGCGCGCCTCGAAAGCCAGGTCACCGGCATGGTGATCGACAAGCTTTCGGCCGACGCGCATTTCTCCGGCCCGCAACTGATCTTCAGCAAGATCGCGGGCAGCACGAGCGGCGGCGGAGCGGTCAGCGGAAGCGGGTCGGTCACGTTCGCCGGCGGCAATGCGTTGCTCGACCTCTCGTTCAACGCCAGCCAGGCCCTGCTGCTCAACCGCGACGACGTCGCGGCGCGGGTCACCGGACCGCTGAAGCTCCAGTCGACCGCGAGCGGCGGCACCATTTCGGGCGAACTTCACCTGAACAAGGGCCGCTTCCAGCTCGGCCATGCGAGCGCCGCCGCGGCCGTTCCGCAGCTTGATGTCCACGAGACCGGACTCGACGAGGACGACGTGATCGAGCCCGAGGCGGTCCATCGCTGGAAGCTCGACCTCAAGGTCGCAGGAAGCGACCTTTCCGTAACCGGTCTCGGGATCAGCAGCCGCTGGACCACCCACCTGCAGATCGGCGGCTTCGCCGACGAGCCGCGCTTCACCGGCCGCGCCGAGCTGGTGCAGGGCAATTACGATTTCGCGGGGCGCATCTTCCGCCTCGATCGCGGCGTGATCCGCTTCCAGGGCGAAAGCCCGCCGAACCCGCTGCTCGACATTCACGCCGAGGCTGCGGTCCAGGGGATCGACGCCAGCGTGATCGTCCAGGGGACGGGCCTGAAACCAGAGATCACCTTCGCCAGCTCGCCGCCGCTGCCGCAAGACGAACTTCTGTCGCGCATCCTGTTCGGGACCTCGATCACCAACCTGTCGGCGCCCGAGGCGCTCCAGCTCGCCTCGGCGGTCGCGGCGCTTCAGTCGGGCTCGGGGAGCCTCGACCCGATCAATGCGCTTCGCAAGGCCGTCGGCCTCGATCGCCTCCGGATCGTCCCCGCCGACGTCGCCACCGGCCAGAAGACCGCGATCGGCGCCGGCAAGTACATCACGCGCAAGCTCTACGTCGAAGTGGTGACCGACGGCGCCGGCTATTCGGCAACCCAGATCGAATATCAGATGACCCGCTGGCTCTCGATCCTGTCGACCGTCTCCACTATCGGCCGCTCGAGCGCCACCGTCCGCGTCAGCAAGGATTACTAGCCGGTCAGCAGAAACAGCAGCCGGGCGACGTAGCCGACGGCGACCACCGGGACGACGGCGATGAAAAGCCCCTTGGACTCGCGTATCCGGTCGCTATCGAGCGCAAAATGCAGTGCGACCGCCATCGAAATCGCAAGCTCAGTCCAAAGGTGATAGCGCCAGTCGCTGCCGAGCCCGACGACCAAATAGCCCAGTCCGTACAAGGTGCCGGACCATGCTAGCGCTTTGACACCCGGATTCCCCTCCCTTCGAAGCGCCAGCCACGCGCCTGCCGCGAGCCACACGCATGGCCAGTAGAGCCAGTTCTTCTTCACGAAATCGCTGAGGATCAGCTTGGCCCTCGGCTGCTCGCAATAAGCGGCGGCATATTCGGGAGCGGATCGGCAGATCAGCGCCGGTGGGACGATGAAGTAGGTCGAGCTGTTGAAAAACGCGAGCCGATGTTCCGCGTAGGCGAGTGGATGCGCTTCGATTGCCGAGATCCACGTCCGGGTCACCGGTCCGGTCTTTGCATCCGGTGCTCCCAAGGAACTCGCACCGGTCACTTTCTCGAACAGGGAGCCGCACTCGCGCCATTCCAGCCGGTCCCAGTAGAAGGGCGTGTAACAGCGGGGCGGCATCGGAAGGCTTCTGTAGTCGTCCGAGAAATGCTCGATCCCCGCGATGTCGAAAAGCTCGAGAGCCACCTCGAGATGGCTTCGTGACGCTCCCAAAAGATTGTGGTTCACAAAGCTCGAAACGGGGACGAAAGCGGCAACGAGGATAGCCGTCCCGGCAATCAGGCGAACGGGCCGAACCCACGCCGGACGAATCCAGTAAATGAGCACCGGTGCGACAGCGAACATGCCGTTCCAGCGCACGAGCGCCGCGTAAGCGAGAAACACCCCAACGGCGATCGAGCTGCCGAGCGTGACGGGCCGTTCGAGCACCCGCTGCCTGAACAACAAGCCGAAGGCGGCGATGAGACTGGCCGCAAGCCCTGTGTCCTTGAGGATGACGCCAAGCGTCACGATCACGAGGGGGTGAACGGCCGCGATGAGCGGCAGAAACCACCGGCGTCCGTTCTTCCGCGCGATCGCGTCCCACAATGCCCAGACGCCCGTCCAGTACAGACCGACGTGAAGCGCGAGAAGGGGCGCAGGCCCGGGCGAAATGTTCAACAGGACGCGCCATAGAGCCGCCATGATCGGCGGGTTGCCGTCGGCGAAATGGCCGCTGAGCGCCTGCTGAAGCTGGCTTGCCGAGTCCGGATCCAGCCTGCCCGGAAAGTACAAGGCGAAGCTCAGGAGTGCGCAGCCGAGAACCGCTGCAACCCGCGCTTGATTCGGACTCACGGATAGTCGGCCGAGCACAGGGCAGCTTCGCAATTGCAGCTTGTCTCCGCAATGGTTCGGAAGGATGCACAAGGGGCGTTCGTCATGCCGGGCTTGACCCGGCACCCGCCTTCTTTTCTACCTTCGAAGGACAGGCGGGTCCCGGCTCGAGGGCTCCCATCGAAATGCTGCTTTGATGGGGGAGCAACGGCCGGGACGACGGGAGGGATCAGCCGAATGAAGAACTGGAACGTCCGCAAGGCGGTGGTCGCGCGGGAGGACATGCCCGAGGAGCACCGTCTCCGGCAATCGCTCGGCTGGCCGCACCTGGTCGCGCTCGGCGTCGGCGCGATCGTCGGCACCGGTATCCTGACGCTGATCGGCGTCGGGGCTGCCAAGGCTGGTCCGGCGGTCATCCTCTCCTTCGCGATTGCGGGCGTGATCTGCGCCTGCGCGGCGCTCGCTTACGCCGAGGTCGCGACGATGATCCCCGCTTCGGGCTCGGCCTACACGTACTCCTACGTCGTCTTCGGTGAGCTGATCGCGTGGATGATCGGGGTCGCGCTGATCCTCGAATATACGCTGGTGGTCAGCGCCGTCGCGGTCGGCTGGTCGGGCTATGCGGCGGGCTTCCTCCAATCGGTCGGCCTCGGGCTGCCCAGTGCGCTGATCCAGGGGCCCGAGCTCGGCGGCATCGTCAACGTGCCCGCCATCTTCATCATCGTCGTGGTCGCCGCCATGCTGATCGGCGGCACGCGGGAGAGCGCAACGGTCAACGCAATCCTCGTGCTGGTGAAGATGGCGGCGCTCGCACTGTTCATCGCGGTCACGCTCCCGGTGTTCAATCCGGGGCATTTCCACCCGTTCATGCCCTTCGGCTTCCCGCGCAATGGCCCCTCCGGAAGCGAGGTCGGGGTGATGGCCGCCGCGGCGATCATCTTCTTCGCTTTCTACGGCTTTGACGCGATCGCCACCGCCGCGGAGGAGGCCAAGAACCCGGGGCGCGACCTCGCGATCGGGATCGTCGGTTCGATGCTCATCTGCGTACTGATCTACATGCTGGTCGCCGCGGCCGCGATCGGCGCCGTGGTCTATAACGGCTTTGCGAACAGCCCGGAGCCGCTGGCGCTGATCCTGCGCGAGATCGGGAAGCCATGGGCCGCGCGAGTGCTCGGCGCAGCCGCAGTCATTTCGCTGCCGACCGTCATCCTCGCTTTCTTCTACGGTCAGAGCAGAATCTTCTTCGTCGTCGCACGCGACGGGCTGCTCCCGAGCAGCCTCGCGCGCGTGTCGCGGCGGGGCACGCCCGTACGGATCACGATCTTCACCGCCGCCGTCACCTGCGTGTTCGCCGGGCTGATTCCGCTCGCGTCGATTGCAGCCCTCGCGAATGCCGGGACGCTGGCGGCATTCATTGCGGTTTGCGCCGCCATGCTGGTGCTCCGCCGCCGCGAGCCCGACCGCGAGCGCAAGTTCCGCGCGCCGCTTGCCCCGGTGGTCGGAACCATCGGAATCCTCGGCTGCCTCTATTTGTTCATCAGCCTGCCCAACCGGACGCAGATCTTCTTCGTCAGCGCGCAGGTGATCGGCCTCATCCTCTACGCCATCTACGGCAGCAGGGCGGCGGAGCGGGCGCGGGTTGGCAGTGCCTGACACGGCTGCGCTCGCCCCGGAGGTCGCCGCACCGGAGCGCCAGCGCCGTGCGCTGATCCCGCTCCTGCTTGCGGTGGCGCTGATCCCGGCGGTGCTCGGAAGCTCGAAGACGATCTTCAACGATGGCGACGTCAGCTGGCACATCGCTACCGGACAGTGGATCCTCGCACACCACGCGATCCCGCACACCGATCCCTTCTCCTTCACCTGGGCAGGCAAGCCGTGGGTCCCAATCGAGTGGCTCGCGGAGGTGATTTACGGCGCCGCCTATGGTCTCGCGGGCTACGGCGGCGTTGCCGCGCTGGTCACCGCTGCGCTGATGGCGCTGCATGCACTCGTTTACGCGAACGGCAGCCGCTTCCTCCGTCCGCTGATCCCCATCGTGGCGATGGATTTCGTGCTCGTACCGATGCTTCTCGCGCGCCCGCACGTGCTTGCCTGGCCGCTGCTCGCGCTGTGGATCTGGCTGATGCTGCGCGCGCGGCAAACGGATCAGGCGCCGGAGCTTGCCGCGGCGCTGCTGATGATCCTGTGGGCCAATCTCCACGGCAGCTTCGTGCTCGGGATCGGAATCGCGGGCCTGTTCGGGCTCGAGGCGCTCGTCTTCTCGGCGGATAAGACGCGAGTCCTCAGGCAGTGGCTGCCGTTCGGGATTGCCTCTGTCGCTGCGGTATTCGTCAATCCGAACGGCTTCGCTGGCGTGATCCACCCGCTCCACATGGCCAACCTCCAGATGCTTCCGCTGATCGACGAATGGAAGCCGTCGAACCCGAAGGTCACGCCGTTCTTCTTCGGCGTGCTTGTGCTGACGCTCGCGGTCATGGTGTGGAAGCGCCCGCGGCTCCCGTGGACTCGGTGGCTGCTGCTCGCGGGCATGCTCGGCCTGGCGCTGTGGCAGGTGCGCCACCAGGCGATGCTCGCGATCGTCGCTGCGATGGTGCTGCCGCAAGGGTTTGCGCGCTCGGTCCGCAGGACGGGCAGGCCGGACAACGCTGCGATTGCCGTCACCGCGGCAGCCGCCATCGGATTGCTCGTCGCCCGGCTGCTCCTCCCGCTCAGCCCGCCCGAGAACGAGGCGAACCCATGGAAGCTGATCGCGGCCGTGCCGCCGGAAGTCCGGTCCGAGCCCGTGCTCAACGGCTATTCGATGGGCGGTCCGCTGATCCTCTCGGGCATCCGCCCCTACATCGACGGGCGCGGCGACATGTACGGCGACCAGCTCGTCAGCGATTATCTGAAGGTCACCAGCGGCGATCCTGCGGCGTTCGGCAAGGCAGTGCGCCGATGGAACATCGGCTGGGCGATCCTCCCGCACCGATCACGCTTGATCCCGCTTCTCGACCGCTCGCCGACGTGGCGGCGGATCGCCAGCGACGAGGCCGGCGTCGTGTACGTCCGCACCTCTAGCGCTTGAGGAAGCCCTCCAATTGGTGCCGGAGCTGGCCGAGCGACATCATGCCCCAATGGTTGTCGGGGTCTGCCTCTGCGCCGTCGTCGGCGAGATAGTCGGGCGGAGTCCACTCGGCGCCGGCCAGGCGCGGCCGCGAGCGCGCAAGATCGTGAAGGTCGAACGGCGAGCTGAACCTTAGCCCCGCCTGGTCGCCAAGCACCCAGGCCACGGTCGTGGAGACCGCGAGATCCGGGCCAAGCTGGAGCAGCGGCTCGGATCCGACGGTGAGCATCGCGGTGCACTCGATCATGACGCCAGTCGTGGAGATGTTGCGCAGGCGGACGGGCGTGCTCTCATAATCGTGATGCAGGACGCCGGCCCAGAACAGCGGATGGCGTCCTTCGCCGCGCACTTCGGGGCCGGCGTGCCGCTCAGGCGCGTGGTCGGCTTCGAACTCGAGGTCGGGGAAGCTGCGGCGGACAACCTCGCGCAGCACCGACGCCTGCTCGTCGGCGCCGCAGTCGATCCGGGTTTCGTGGGCGAATTCCAGGCCGAAACGGCCGTCGCGCACCCACCGGACTGCGCAGTCGACCGCACCATTCTCGCCGAGGTTGAGCTGCACCTTTTCCCAAAGTTTGAGCCGGAGGTCGCCACCGATCATCGCCCCACCGCCCGAGATGTTGATCAGATCGACCTCGTGCGTGTTCCTGCCGTGCTTGAGCTGGACCTTCTCGTCCAGAAGACGGTGACGGTCCTCGAAGCGGCTGTGATTGATGCGCGCGTCTTCGCGGGCGATCAGGTCGTCGAGCGATTCGGGCCTGCCGGACTTCGGCTTCTTGGATTGCAGAATCACTTCCTGCGGCGAACGCGTACTCCCGAGTATTTTCGCCCTGATGTTCATCGACGCGCTCCGTGGCTCCCCTTGGGCGGGAGCATAGCAAGCGCGTGGTTACGGAAACGTGCATCTTGCGAGAAGACGGTTTTGATAGCGCTGCCGTTCTGGTCACGCACGCCGGGAGCACTCGTATACTCGTCTACTTGACCGAGGGATCGGAGCACTCGTCGGGGTTGCGGTGGGTGATGCACTTGGGACCACGCTCGAGTTCAAGTCACGCGACAGCCGACAGCGCCTGACCGGCATGGTCGGTCCCGTATCCTGGACGCGTGATGATCGCAAAACGCGGGGTTCAGCAGCGATTTAGCCGCAAGCGGGTGCCCGAGCTGCACCCGCCGATTCGGCACCACTGACCGCTTGATCGTGGGCGACCATTTCCAACATTGCAACCAGCGAGTAGGCCGCGCCTGCCGAATTGCCGCTTGTAAGGGGAAAGCTCGTGTTGAGGTCTCCGGCGAAAGTCCTGCTGTGCATTCTCGCTTCCAACGTTCTTCCGCCCGAAAGCCAGGCTCGCGCGCCGGTCGTGGAGTCTGGACACACTTTCAGGTGCACGCCAGTCGCAGTGTGGGACGGTGATGGCCCGATCTGGTGTGCGGAGGGACCCAAGATTCGCATTGCTGGTGTGGCGGCGCGCGAGATTGACGAGAGCTGCCGCCCCGGTCAGCCATGTCCATCGGTGAGCGGGGTGGATGCTCGAGATAGGCTGGTGAGGCTTTTAGGCGGCTCAAAGGGCAGGCTGCGGAGCGGCCACATTCGAGTGCAAGCCGCAACCATGACCTGCTTGTCACAGGGTGGCGGGAAAGGTGACCGGACCGCCGCTTGGTGTATGTCGCCGACTTTCGGAGATCTGTCGTGCGCGGCCGTCTCAGCAGGGGGCGCGGTTCAATGGCCGAGGTACTGGCGCGACCACCATTGCTAGGGCAGTCAGAAGATCCGCTCAGATCGTTCACAGCCGCTGCGGGGCGAGCATCCCAACCGCTGCCGGGCTAGTTGGTGCAATCCTACTCATTCCAAGCTCATCTGCCGGCGATCGATTGGCCCGCCAGCAGTAAACGACGGTCTTTCGGACCGCATACGTTCTCCTGATCTTGTGTTTTGATAATTGTCGACTCGCTTAGTTGTAGTTGTTGTAAGAAATAATACCTTAGTCAAATATACTCTACCGTTGATTACTCTCTCCAACAGAGCAAACAAACGACGACTCGCCTCGCTTCGTTTGCTTTGTCAGGAGATGAACCAGTGGATAACATCAGTATTCGTTCGAACAGTGCGTCGGAGACGCATGTACCGTCTCCAATGCCAATGCCGCCCGCCAATGCCGAATGGCCAATGCCCGATTGGCCAATGCCCGAATGGCCAATGCT
>JAICXO010000063.1 GCA_025980335.1 Sphingomonas sp.
CCGAGCGCGGCGATGGTGTTGACGATCTCGGCGGTGCGCTGGCTCTTCACGATCGTGGTGATGAAGCTCTTGTCGATCTTGATGCGGTCGAGCGGCAGGCGGTTGACCTGCGCGAGGCTCGCGTAGCCGGTGCCGAAGTCGTCGAGCGAAATCCGCACGCCGACGTTCTTCAGGCTCTCGATGATCGTCAGCACCTGCTCGCGGTCTTCGAGCAGCGAGCCCTCGGTGATCTCGATTTCGAGGCGGTTGGCGGGGAAGCCGGTCGACGAGAGGAGCTTGAGGATTTGCTCGGCGAGCGTGGGGTCGCGGAACTGGATTGGCGAAACGTTGACCGCAAGCTTGAGGTGCGCGGGCCAGTCGCGCGATTCCTTCATCGCCTGCTCGATGACGCTGAGAGTCAGCGGGCCCACGAGCCCGGTGCGCTCGGCGGCTTCGATGAATTTCTCGGCGTCGAGCATGCTGCCGTCGGGCGACCGCCAGCGGGCAAGCGCCTCGAAGCCGACGATCTGCTGCGTCGCAAGATCGATCAGCGGCTGGAAATAAGGCACGAAATCGCCCTTGCGGATGCCGGAGCGGATATTCTCCTCGAGCTTGAGACGATCGGTGAGCTCGAGCTCCAGCTGCTCGTCGAACCAGGCGAACGAATTGCGGCCGCCGCGCTTGGCGGCATAGAGCGCCACATCGCTGCGGCGAAGCGCGCCTTCCTCATTGTCGCGCGGCTCGACCCGGGCGAGCCCGATCGAGGCGGAAGCCTGGAGCTGCGCGCCTTCAACGAACACCGGCGCCGCGAGACATTGCTGGATGCTGCGCGCCACCTGCTCGGCTTCGGAATCGTGAACCGCGGGAAAGAGCATCGCGAACTCGTCGCCGCCCATCCGTGCGCAGCACGCGCCCTCAGGAGCGCTCTTGTGGAGCGCTTCGGCGACGGCCAGGAGCACGCGGTCTCCGGCGGCGTGGCCGTGGAGGTCGTTGATCCGCTTGAAATGGTCGAGATCGAGGAGGAGCAGCACCGCCGGCGCCTTCGCCTCGCGCATGTCGCCTAACGACCGCATCAGCTCGCGGCGGTTCGCCAAACCGGTGCCGGGATCGGTGTTGGCGTTGCGCTGGGCCAGCCGCTCGGCCGCTTCATAGGCTTCGAGCGCTTCCTTCAAATCCTTCGAGCGGCGCCAGCCGAACAGGATGATCGCGATGTTGAGCAGGAACGCGACTTCGAGCGTGCCCGCGCCGTCGTCGACCGCCACGCCCATGATCGCCGCGGGAACGATCTTGCTGCCGAGGGCGACGAACAGCAGGATTGCCGCGATCGTCGCGCAACTGGTGATCACGTGGCTGCTCGCGATGCGAACCGCCTTGCTTCTGACCCGCTTCACGTTCTGGTCCACTTCTTGCCCGCGAAAAGCATCGCATGAAGTGATGAAAATTATCCTACATCAACTTTCGGTAGGCGCCCGGCACAGTTCCGGACTTCCGCCGGTACTCGCCTTACCCTGCCGCAGCGGCGCTAGGCGGAGGCGAGGCGTTGCTCAGCCAGGCGCAGCGCTTCGGCGATCGCCTCGGCGGCACCGAGCTTGCTGGTGTCGAGCACGATCGCATCCGGCGCGGGTTTGAGCGGTGCGACCTCGCGTGTGGAATCCCGCTCATCGCGCGCACGGATATCGGCGAGCACGTCGCGGTAATGGGCGTTCATGCCGCGGCTCTCGAGCTCCTTCAGGCGGCGCTCGGCGCGGACTTCGGGCGAGGCGGTGACGAACAGCTTCACGTCGGCATCCGGCGCGATCACCGTTCCGATGTCGCGCCCGTCGAGCACCGCCCCGCCCTCCTGCCGCGCAAACTGCTGCTGCCGCTTCAGAAGCGCGGCACGGACGCCGGGATAGACCGAGATCCGGGACGCGACCTCCGACACGGCCTCCCTCCTCAGCTCCGGATCGGCGGGGTCGAAGCCGAGCTCGTCGCAGGCCCGCAGCGCCTCGAACTCGTTGGCGGGATCGCCGCCCCAGCGCCACAGATTGAGCGCGACGGCCCGGTAAAGCAGGCCGGTGTCCATGTGGGGCAAGCCGAAATGCTTGGCGAGCGCACGCGCGATCGTCCCCTTCCCGCTCGCCGCCGGGCCGTCGACGGCGATGACCGGCATCAGGCGCGATCCTGTCCGCGAAGCCATGGACGCAGGATGCCGAGCGCTTCCTCCGGTCGGTCGCTGAAGATGCTGTGCCCTGCCCCGGGGACGACAGCGAAGTCGGCGCCGGGAACGCGTGCCGCAAACCCGCCGAGCGTCCTCGGCCGAGCCTCGTCATATTGGCCGTCGATGAACAAGGTGTGCGGTCCGTCGAGCTCCGCCAGCAGCGGCTCGCCGTCATAATCCTTCAGAGTGCCGGTGGCGACGAACTCGCTCGAGCCCCACATCGTCTCGTATAGCTTCGGGTTGAACCCGGCGCCGCCGTGGAGACGGCTATATTGCTTCATCGCCTCGGTCGGAGGATCGCGGCGGAGGAAGTTCGCATAGAAAACATCAGTCGCCTTCTCGCACGCGGTCGTGATCGGCGCGGGCGGATCGCACCCGCGCAAGATCGCCTGAATATGAGGCGGAAGCTGGGCACGTAGCGCATTGGCATCGGCAATCCAGGTGCGCGTCGAGATCAACGGACTCGCGAGCACAAGGCCGGCCAGTTCGGGCGGCCGACGCGCGCCATATTCGAGCGCGACCGTCCCACCCCAACTCTGCCCGAGCACATGCCAGCGTGGCACGCCGACGGCGCGGCGGACGGCATCCACCTCGTCCGTGAAGCGCTTGACGGTCCAGTTGGCGGGATTGTTCGGATGATCGGATCGGCCGCTATCCAGCTGGTCGTAGAGGATCACAGCCCGCTCGTCGGCAAGCGCCAGCGCATTCAAGAAAGCGGCGTGAGTGCTGCCTGGACCTCCGTGAATCATCACCAGAGGCAGGCGCGGCCCGTCGAGCCGACCGTTGATGCGGACATAGACGCGGCCGCCGGGCACCGGCGCCATCAGCTCTTTATCGGGCCGCGGGTAGGAGGCCGGTCCCCTTGCCCATGAGGGGACGGCGGCGGTGGCCGCCGTCGCGGCGGCTAGCGAGCCGAGAAAGGAGCGGCGATCAAGCGGACTTGCGCCGCGCGCGCACTCACCCCAGATGGCTCCTCGTTGGACGCTCACGGGCGCCGCTTTGACAGGGGCATATCCCTATGGCAAGGCGCGCCGCCGAACGCCCGAGCACGCCGGCGCCACACGCATTCTACTGGAGACGAAACCCTCATGGTGAAACCCGAATGGGGCACCAAGCGCACTTGCCCCAAGTGCTCGACGCGCTTCTACGACCTCGGCAACGACAACCCGGTCCACTGCATCGAATGCGGGACCGAGTGGATGCCGGAACCGGTGCTGAAATCGAAGCAGCCGATGGCATTCGAAGCCGCGCCCGCGCAGCCCAAGGAGCCCGAGAAGGCCGATGACGATCTCGCCGCCGACGATCTCGCGATCGACGAGGACGAGGAGGTGAGCGCGGACGAGGAAGTCGATCTCGAGACCGGCGACAACGACCTCGGCGTCGAGACCGCGAACGAGGACGACGAAAGCTAGCGCGCTGCGGTCGCGGGGCGCGCGACCGCGTACATCTCTTTCGCGATCTCCTTGGTGAGCGCGTCCGGGTCGCCGTTCGCCTCATACAGGTTCATGTGCGTCTTGCCGGGAATGAACCGCACGTCGGCTTTCGCGCCGAGCCGCTGCAGCACCGCCTGCAGCTTGTGCGCCGCGCCGTCGAGGTGGAACGTATCGGCGGTGCCGACGATCACGTGGATCTTGCCGTCGAGATCCGGCTTCAGCGCCGGCCAGTTCCGTTCGAGCCGGTAGGCGATGTCGTAATGGTCGCGCCAATAGGCGACGACCGCCGGGTTCACGGCGCCCGTCCGCCGGTCGAACATCTGCATCGGGCGGCCGTCGGGCCCCTTGGGCGAAAACACCCAGTCGAACGATGCCATTTGCCCGCCCACCGGGCCGAGCACCGCCTCGAGTTTCGCGAAGTCCTCGAAATTGGCGACGTCCTTGCCGTTCATCCGCACCAGCGGGATCGGCTTGCCGTTCGCATCGACATAGACATTGGCGTTCGGCCGGTAGAGGTCGGCGCCGGTGAAGTCGTGGAAGTCGCTCGGATCGGGCGAGGTCGACCAGGTGCCGCCGAAGATCTTCGGGTATCGGGTCTGCAGCCATAGGGTCGCCCAGCCGCCCGACGAATGACCGGTGAGGAAGCGCCCCGATGGCCGCGCATCCATCCGGTAGTGCGCCTCGAGCCACGGGATCAGCTCCGTCGTCAGCGCTTCGCCCCACGGGCCGTTGTTGACGGAATCCGCGAACTCGTGGGTGCCGCTGGGGAGGCTCTCGTCGAGCGCGACCCAGATCATCGGCGGGAGCTGCTTCTCGGTCATCAGCTGGAGGTAGTGCGCGGCGGTCCAGCGCGCCGAGACCGCGCTGCCGCCGAACCCGTGGGTCTGATAGACCGTCGGCCAGGTCTTCTGCCCGCTCGTGTCGTAATCGGGCGGCAGCGCGATCGAGCCGCGCATGTGGATCGGCCGTCCCCAGAAGGCGCTGAGCTTCGGGCTGACGAAATCGACCGGCACGATCCTGGGCAGGAAAGCGGCCATCGCCTTCTGGCGCTCGCTGTGGGGCACGAACGGGTCCTCGGCCGGGATGACTTTTGTCAGCACCAGCGGCGCCGCCGGCCCCGGAAGCGTAATGTCGGTTACCGCGGACACGACATCGCCCGCACCGCGGCCGCCGTAATTGTAATCGTGATTCACATCGAGGACCGCCTGGACGTGGTACCGGCCGGGCGGAAGCTTCGACCAGGCCTCGGGCACGCTGTCGGTGTTTGCATCGACGGTCGCGACCTGCCCGTCAGAGAAGGAGCGGACCTCGCGCGCGGCGACCGCGGTCGGAGTGCCCGCGAACGGGTTCGCGTCGATCGAATCCGGCGCCTTCTCGCCCGCCTTGGCCGGCTCGGCGAAGATGATCAGCCGGCCCGACAGCGGCGTCGGTGACTGCACGCCGAGCTCCACCGGCACTTCGACCGAAACGGCCGGCGGCGCCGCCGCAGTGAGCGCAAAAGCCGCAAATGCAAAGATCAGCCGCATGATATCCCCTGTCCGGTTCCTCGCGGGAAAGGTCTGTCGCGACGGGCGAGCGGGCGCAAGCGGTTTCGCCGAACCGGTCGATCATGGCCGCTAGTTCCGTTGGTAGGACGCCTACGCAGGCGCGCGCTGAGATGGAACTAAGCTATTGAAAGGATTGGTGGAGCCGAGGGGGATCGAACCCCTGACCTTCGCAATGCCATTGCGACGCTCTCCCAGCTGAGCTACGGCCCCGTTCCGGCAGCCGCCCTTAGGCGATGTTGCCTTCCCTGCAAATCAAAAATCGCCCCGCTCCCACTTGGCCGAGTTGATTGAGGTCAAGTGTGGGAACGGCTGCGCGCAGCGGCAGCGTTGAAGCAGCGGTGCGGCGATTCCGATCGACCAGATTCGGCAGTTTCCTTCATCGGGCGCGCTTCGCACCCGTGTTTTCGCGCGCGCTCATGAATTCGGCTGAGCCGCGACTCCGCTCATGCACCCGCGCGCGCTACTGAGCGTTCAGCGGCGGTGCCCCAAATCTTCTCCCGCACCGCGGACACATGGTTCAGGGCCATCGCACTCGGCGCGCTCGTCGTCGCCGGCTGCTTCTTTCTTGCCGCTTTCGCCTTCGCGCGCTCGCAATATTGGGACGTCACTGCGCGCACCCCGCTGCAGCCGGTCCCGTTCAGCCACAAGCACCACGCGGGCGAGCTCGGGATCGATTGCCGCTATTGCCACACCACGGTTGAGACGAGCGCCAACGCCGGCTTTCCCGCCACCCACGTGTGCATGACCTGCCATTCGCAGATCTGGACCAATGCCGCGATGCTCGCGCCGGTCCGCCAAAGCCTCGCCGAGAACCGCCCGATCGACTGGCACCGCGTCGCGCGCGTGCCCGACTATGTCTATTTCCGCCACGACATCCACATCGCCAAGGGCATTGCCTGCGTCGAATGCCACGGGCGCATCGACCGGATGCCGCTGACCTATCGGGCCAAGGCGTTCGAGATGAAGTTCTGCCTCGATTGTCACCGCAATCCCGCGCCGCACCTGCGCCCGCGCGATGAAGTCTATAACTTCGACTGGAAGCCGCCGCCGAACCATGTCGCGCTCGGCCGCATGCTGATGGCCGAATACCGGATCAAGTCGCCTACCCAGCTCACCAGCTGCGGGACGTGCCACCGATGAGCGGCGGCAAAAGATTCTGGCGCTCGATCGAGGAATATCAGCGCAGCGACGCGTTCGGCGAGATGCTCAAAGCCGAGTTTCCGTCGATCTTCGAGCAGTGGACCGTCGATCGACGGCAGGTCCTCCAGGTGATGGGCGCGTCGCTCGCGCTTGCCGGGATGACCGGGTGCAAGCCGGTGCGGTCGGACGACGTGGTGCCGTTCGTCAATCGCCCCGAAGGCGTGCTCAACGGCCGCACCGACCATTACGCGACTGCGGTGCTGTTCGACGGCTACGCGCAGCCGGTGCTCGCGACGACCTCGGGCAGCCGGCCGATCAAGCTCGACGGCAATCCCGATCAGCCGGCGTTCCGCGGCGGCAGCACGCCGTTCATGCAGGCCGCGATCCTCGATCTCTACGATCCCGATCGAAGCCAGGAGCCGCTGATGAGCGATCGCCCGGCAAGCTGGGCGGACTTCGATGGACAGATGGCGCGCTGGCGGCCGGCTTGGCAGGCTGGCCACGGAGCGGGTCTGCGAATCCTGATCGGTCCGACCACCTCGCCGACGATGCTTCGGCAGATCGCCGAGCTCAAGACGGCCCTGCCGCAGGCGCGGGCGCATTTGTTCGATCCGCTGTCCGGCTATGCCGGCGAACCGCAGCAGCAGCCCGGGCCGAAGCTCGATGCCGTCCAGGTCGTGGTCAGCCTCGACGACGACATTCTCGGTCCTGGAGCAGCACAGGCGATCAACGCCCGCGCCTGGGGCGATTGCCGCGGCAATCTCGATACCAGCCAGCGGATGCGCCTGTTCGTGGCGGAGACGACCCCGACGCAGACGGGAGCGCGAGCCGACCGGCGCCTCGGCATCCCGCCGTCGCGGCTGCCCATGCTCGCGCAGGCCATCCTCGGCGGCGGCGAAGTGAGGCTCACCGAAAGCGAGCTCGCCTGGGCGAAGGAGGCGCGGCAGGCGCTGACCGCAGCACGAGGGCGATCGCTGCTGACCGTCGGCCGGTTCGCGCCCCGGCAGGTGCATGCGGCCGCCATTCAAGTGAACAGGGCACTCGGCAATGCCGGGCCGACTCCGGGCATGGCGACGCCGCTGACGTTCGTGCCCGGACCGGGAGAAAGCTTTCTCGACCTCGTGCGCGACATCGAGGACCGCCGCGTCTCGGCATTGTTCGTCATCGGCGCCAACCCGGTCTATCAGTCGCCCGGCGATATCCCCTTCGCTGCGGTTTACGCGAAGGTTCCGCTGCGGGTGCATGCGGGGCTGCACATCGACGAAACCGCGGCGATGAGCAGCTGGCATTTGCCGCTCAACCACGCGCTCGAGGACTGGAGCGATGCGCGCTCGCCGGACGGACTGGCGACGATTGTCCAGCCGGTCGTCCGGCCGATGTACGACAGCCGCTCGGCGCACGAGCTATTCGCGGCGCTGACCAGCGACGAGGCGCCGAGCGCGCGCGAGCTGGTGCGGCAAACCTGGGCCGGCCAGCTCGGCGATGGCACGGCGTGGGCGAGTGCGCTGAAGACCGGGTTCGTACAGCCCCAGGGACTCGCAAACGAATCCGCCCCCACTCCGCGGGGACAGTCCGCTGCTGCGGGAGGGGCTCCCCTCTTCCCCAAGGATGGCGAGGTCGAGATCGTGATCCGGCCCGACCCGACGATCCACGACGGAAGCTTCGCCAACAACGGCTGGCTTCAGGAGCTCCCCAAACCGCTGTTCAAGACCACGTGGGAGAATGTCGTCGCAATCAGCCCCCGACTCGCGTCCGAGCTCGAGGTCGACAGCGGCGACGTGCTCCGCGTCGACAGCGGCGGCCGCTGGGTCGAAGGGCCCGCCTGGGTGCTTCCGGGGCAGCCGGGGCGCGTGGTCACGCTCTACCTCGGCTACGGGCGCAAGCGCGCGGGACGCATCGGCACGGGCATCGGCTACGACGCCTATCGCATGCGCAGCGCGGCACAGCCGTGGAACGCGGTGGGTACGGTCAAGCCGACCGGCGCCAAGGTGAAGCTCGCGACGACGCAGGAACAGCATCTGATGGACGGCGAGGTCGCCGGTCTCGTCCGCACCGTCACACCCGAGCATCCGTCCGCGCTGCTGAACGAGGAGGAAGTCGACCGGGCATCATTCTATCCGGAGTGGCCGCAGGGCAAACCCGCGTGGGGCATGGTCATCGACCTCGACCGCTGCATCGGTTGCAACGCCTGCGTCGTCGCCTGCCAGGCCGAGAACAACATCCCGGTAGTGGGCAAGCGCCAGGTCTATGAAGGCCGCGAGATGCAGTGGCTCCGCGTCGATCGCTATTATGCCGGCGACCCCGACGATCCCGAAACCCATTTCGAGCCCGTGCCGTGCATGCATTGCGAACAGGCGCCGTGCGAAATGGGCTGCCCGGTGCACGCGACCGTGCACAGCCCCGAAGGCCTCAACCTCATGGTCTACAACCGCTGCATCGGGACTCGGACTTGTTCGAGCTATTGTCCATACAAGGTTCGGCACTTCAACTGGTTCGACTATACGAGCGACGCGCCGAGCCCGACCGAGGCGCAGCGCAACCCCGATGTCACCGTGCGCGGGCGCGGCGTCATGGAGAAATGCACCTATTGCATCCAGCGGATCGAGGCCGCCGAGGTCCAGGCCGACATCGAGAACCGGCCGGTTCGCGGCGACGAGGTGATGACCGCCTGTCAGCAGGCCTGCCCCGCCGAGGCCATCAGCTTCGGCAATCTCGCGGACGCCCAGAGCGCGGTCGCGAAGCAGCGCAAGAGCCCGCGCAACTATGCGCTTCTGGGCGAGCAGGGCACGCGCCCCCGCACGACCTATCTCGCGCGCATTGGTGAGGGGAAAGCCGATGGCGAGTAGAACGCCGGCGATCCCGCTCAGCGAAACCTATCGCGACATCGGTCGCGAGGTCGCGCGCATCCCGCTGACGATGCCGGCGCGGATCCCGTGGCTGATCGCGCTGATCCTCAGCCTTGCACTGCTGTCGCTGTTCCTCGCTTCGATCACCTATCTGTTCGCTCGCGGCGTCGGCATCTGGGGCCTCAACATCCCGGTCAACTGGGCGTTCGCGATCCACCTCTACGTATGGTGGCTCGGGCTCGGCCACGCGGGCACGCTCATCTCGGCGATGCTGCTGTTGATGGGCCAGGACTGGCGCAACAGCCTCAACCGCTTCGCCGAGGCAATGACGGTGTGCGCGGTGATCTGCGCCGGGATGGAGCCGATCATCCATTTGGGGCGCCCGTGGTTCCTCTACTGGATGTTCCCCTATCCCGCGACCATGGCGGTGTGGCCGCAGTTCCGAAGCCCGCTCGAATGGGACGTGTGGGCGGTGCTCACCTACCTGATCGTCTCGATCCTGTTCTGGTACATCGGCCTCGTCCCGGACCTCGCGACCGTCCGCGACCGCGCCAAGAAGCGCGGCTGGCAGGTGTTCTTCGGAATCTTCGCGCTCGGCTGGCGCGGTTCGGCGCGGCACTGGGCGGTGTGGAACAAGACCTACCGGACGATTGCCGCAATCGCGGTGCCGCTCGTGGTCTCGGTGCACAGCGAAGTTTCGCTGCTCTTCGCCTCGGGCCAGATTCCCGGCTGGCATTCGACGATTTTCCCGCCCTATTTCGTCCTCGGTGCCGCATTCTCCGGCTTCGCGATGGTCGCGATGATCGCCATCGTCATGCGCCACACGTTCCAGCTCGGGCACATCGTCACCCAGCGCCATCTCGACGTGCTCGCCAAAGTGCTCCTCGCGATGGGAATGATGACCGCGTACGGATATTTCTTCGAGGTCTTCGACGGATATTATTCCGGTGACCTGCGCGAGATCGCGACGATCCACGACCGCTTCTTCGGCTATTATTCTTGGGCCTATTGGGGCGCGGTCACCTGCAATTTCATCCCCCTCCAGGGCCTGTGGTTCGACCGGGTCCGCCGCAATCCGGTGCTGCTGTTCCTGATCAGCACGTCGGTCGTGGTCGGCATGTGGCTCGAGCGCTACATGATCCTCGTCACCAGCCTCTACAAAGACTTCCTGCCATCGAGCTTCGGCTATTACCACGCGAGCTTCTGGGACTGGAGCACCTTCATCGGGATGCTCGGCCTGTTCCTGACTCCGTTCCTGCTGTTCGTCCGCTTCCTGCCGTCGATCTCGATCTTCGAGGACAAGGAAGTGCTCGCGCGCGAGCGCGAGGAGCGAGCGCATGGCTGAGCCGCTCCTCGGCCTGATCGGCGAGTTCGGAACGCCCGATGCGCTGCTCGACGCGGCGAAGCGCGCGCGCGCCGACGGTTTCCGCTGCATCGACGCGTTCAGTCCGTTTCCCGTCGAAGGCATGTCGGAGGTGCTGGATCTCAAGCGCGACCACCGCGTCGGCTGGATCACCATTGCCGGCGGGCTGTTCGGCATTCTCGCAATGCTCGCGATCCAGCTGTTCGTGAACGTCGACTACCCGATCGAGGTCGGCGGCCGGCCGCTGTTCGCCTGGCCTGCCTTCGCCGTGGTCGATTTCGAGATCATGATCCTGTGCGCGGTATCGTTCGCGGTCGCCGGAATGCTGATCATCAACCGCCTTCCGAAACTCTATCATCCGTTGTTCGCGACTCCGCGCTTTGGGCTCGCGTCGGCCGACCGCTTCTTCCTCTACATCGAAGCGAGCGATCCCAAGTTCGATCCGGAGCGCACGCGCGGCTATCTCGGGAGCCTCGGCGCGTGGACCGTCGAGCCGGTGCGGCCATGAGGAAGCCGCTGATCCTCGCGGTCATGCTGGTTGGCGCATGCAACCAGAACCTGACGATGAGCGACCAGAAGAAGCTCGACGAATACGAACGCTCGGACATCTTCCGCAACGGCAAGGTCCTGCAAAGCCCAGCGCCGGGAAGCGTCTCGCGCGAGCAGGACGTCCGCGATGTGCTCACCGAAAAGCCGCCGATGACCCTCGCGCTCGTCAAACGCGGGCAGCAGCGGTTCAACATCTTCTGCTCCGAATGCCATGGCCCTGCCGGCGACGCGGACGGGATGGTCGTCCAGCGCGGCTTTCCCAAGCCGCCGAGCTTCCACGAGGTGCGGCTCGTGAATGCGCCCGACGAACATTTCGTCGATGTGATCACCAACGGCTATGGGGTGATGTACAGCTACGCCGACCGGGTGCCGCCCGCCGACCGCTGGGCGATCGCCGCCTACATCCGGGCACTGCAGCGCACGAACCCGCCGATCCAGACCGAACCGCATTTCCAGGGACCGATGCAGTGACGCGCGACCGCGCCTTGATCGCCGGCGTCGTCGGACTCGTCGGGTGCGCGATCGGCCTCGTGTTCGCGCCGCGCGACGCGCTGCTTGCATGGCTGGTGTGCTGGCTCGGCCTCGGCGCGATCCCGATCGGCTCGCTCGCGATGCTGATGATGGTGTCGCTGATCCCGGGCACGTGGCGGCATCTCTACGGACGCCCGCTGGTCGTCGGGACGAGCCTGATGCCGGTCGTCGCCGTGGCGATGATCCCGCTGCTCCTCGGAGTTGCGATCATCTACCCGTGGACGGCGCCGGGCGCGACCGCCGGCTATGCGGCGTTCAAGGCGGCGTGGCTCTCGACCGCCTTCTTCGTCGTCCGCACGATCGCTTACCTGCTGATCCTGTGCGGCCTCGGCTGGACGCTGCTCTCGGCCGAGCCGCGGATGCGCGGGCCGATCGCGGGTGCCGGGCTGATCCTCTACGGGATCATCGGCTCGCTCGTCGGAATCGACTTCGGCGAGACGACGCAACCCGATTTCCATTCGTCGATCTACGGCTTGCTCGCGCTCACCAACCAGTGGCTCGCCGGCATCTCGTTCGCGATCATCCTCGGCTTCTGGAAGACGAACGGCAAAGCGCCGCTCGCCGCCGCGGGTGTGCTCGTCACCGCGCTGCTGATGTGGGGCTACATGCACGCCATGCAGTACATCGTCATCTGGGCCGGAGACATTCCCGCCGAGGCGCGTTGGTACCTCGAGCGCGGCCGCGACGGCTGGGGAGCGCTCGCCTGGATTCTCTACGGCCTCCAAGGCGTGGTCACGTTCGCTGCGCTGCTGTCG
This sequence comes from Sphingomonas sp., assembly GCA_025980335.1. Taxonomy (GTDB): domain Bacteria; phylum Pseudomonadota; class Alphaproteobacteria; order Sphingomonadales; family Sphingomonadaceae; genus Sphingomicrobium. Next base: position 12,344 of record JAICXO010000063.1, read on the forward strand.
CCCAAGGTGCGCGGGAGCCGGAACGCGATGATGGCACTTGCAGGCATGACGCTGGTCATGCGCGTCGTCGAGAATGCGTGGCTGGTGCTTCCGGGAATGGCCGGGATCGGCTGGCCGGTCGTGCCGCTGATGGCTGCCGCAGCCCTCGCGATGCTGGGCTTCGGGTGGCTGGCGGCAATCGCCTTCCGCCGGCCCGAAGGCGATTGGAGCGAAGCGGAGTGGGTGGGGAAGGCAAGGAGCATATGATGAGTGAAGCCAGGCCCCCGATCGTCGTCGTCACCGGAGGAAGCGCGGGAATCGGCCGCGCTACCGTGCGCGAGTTCGCACGCAACGGCTACGACGTCGCGATCCTCGCCCGCGGACAGGACGGTCTCGACGGCGCCAGGCGCGATGTCGAGCAGATGGGCCAGCGCGCGCTGACGATTTCGACCGATGTTTCGGATTCGAAAGCGGTCGAGGAAGCGGCGGACCGGACCGAGCGCGAGCTCGGGCCGATCGACGTCTGGGTCAACAACGCATTCGCCGGAATCTTCTCGCGCTTCATGGACGTGACTCCGGAAGAATATGAGCGTGTCACGCAGGTCACGTATCTCGGGCAGGTCAACGGCACGCGCGCGGCGCTGAAGCGGATGCTCCCGCGGAACCGCGGCAAGGTCGTCCTCGTCGGGTCGGCGCTCGCCTATCGCGGGATCCCGCTGCAGTCCGCCTATTGCGGCGCCAAGCACGCGATCCAGGGCTTCATCGACTCGGTCCGCTGCGAGCTCCTCCACGACAAGACCAACGTGACCATCACGATGGTCCAGATGCCGGGCGTCAACACGCCGCAGTTCGACTGGATCAGGGACAAGATGCCGGGCCTGCCCCGGCCTGTCGGCAAAGTCTATCAGCCCGAGGTCGCCGGTCGGGCGATCTATTTCGCCGCGCACGATACGCGAAAGGAAATGCTGGTCGGTCTCCCCACCGTCGAGGCGGTCTGGGGGAACAAGGTCGCATCGCCGCTGCTCGACGATTATCTCGCTGCGACCGGCTTCAAGAGCCAGCAGCGGCCCGAACCGGTCAGCCCCGACCGCAAGGACAATCTGTTCGAGCCCGTCGCCGGCGATCACGGCGCGCGCGGAAGCTTCGACGACGAGGCAGTGGATTCGAGCGCGGAGCTTTGGGTCAGCGAGCACAAGAAGGAGCTCGGCCTTGCCGCCCTCGGCGCGGCAGCGGTCGCAGGAGTCGGTTTCATGCTCGCGTCACGAGCCGGCAACGGGAGCGGCAGCAAGGCGGCCCGGAAAAAAGCCACTCAGCGGAGCTGAACCTTGCTTGCACCGCGCCAGCCCGAACCGTCCCACCGCCCGCTGGTCGCAGTCGCAGCGGCGACGCTCGCGACCGCGGCGGGAATCGGCTGGCTCCTGCAGCGCGCATGGAAGCCCAGCGGCGACACCAACCATCGTGCCGCGCAAGCACTCGGCGCGGGCGCCGCGATCCTGTGCGTCAGCGTCGCGCTCGACAGCGCGCTCGAACATTATCGCGGGGAATTCGAGGACCGGGTCATGTTCGTCGGTCCGACGATGGCGCTGCTCGGCATCGGCGCAGCCACCTACATCGCCTTCCGTCCGGAACGCGCCAACCATCCGCTGCCGAAACTCGCCTTGTTCACCGTCGGTGCGACCGGGCTGATCGGCCTCGGATTCCACGCCTACAACATCCTCAAGCGTCCGGGCGAGCTCGACGCGCTCAACCTGTTCTACGGTGCTCCGGCCGGTGCGCCTGCCGCGCTGACCCTCGCTGGTCTTTACGGCGTCATCGCAGGCGAGATGGTGAGCGGCCGCGACTACGTCCGCACTCGCCTGCCGAGGCACACGGCCGCGCTGATCGCCTTCTCGCTCGTGGGCACCGTCGCCGAGGCCGGCTTCCTTCACTTCCGCGGTGCGTTCCAGGACCCGGCGATGTACGCGCCGGTCACGATCCCGCCACTCGCCGCACTCAGCATCGGCGCGGCTGCGCTCAACCCGCGCGCAATCAGCCTCGCCGAGCCGCTGCTCAAGGCGACCGCAGTGCTCGGCATCGCCGGACCGATGTTCCACGCTTACGGGATCCACCGCAACATGGGCGGCTGGCGCAACTGGAGCCAGATGATCCTGCAGGGCCCGCCGCTGCCCGCGCCCCCTGCGTTCCTCGGCATCGCCGCCGCCGGCCTCGGCATCCTTCCCCTGCTCCGGGAAGCGCAAGAATGAGCGAGTTCCGCACCCCGTATCTGACCTACGACGTGCTCGACAAATGGGACTCGCCGTCGTGGAACGACCAGACTCGCGCGGTCGTGCGGAACCGACTCTACGAGGTGCCGCCCCGGCGGTTCCTGACCAGGGACCAATGGTCGCTCCTCGAAGCGATCGCAGCGCGGCTGATCCCGCAGCCCGAGCGAGACGAGCCGGTGCCGATCGCCCCCTGGATCGACAACATGCTCGAGCAAAACCATTCGCCCGGCTTTCGCTACGCCGACATGCCGCCGATGCGCGCGGCGTGGCAGCGAGGGCTGGATGCGATCGCTGCCGAAACCCTCAACCGGCATGGCAAAAAGTTCGAGGAGCTGCCGCCAGAGGAGCAGGACACAATCCTTGCCGACGTCCAGCACAATCGCGTCGAAAGCCGCTACTGGGACGACCTGCCGCCCGGCGGCTTCTTCCTCCATCATCTGCTGAAAGAGGTCGTCGCCGTCTATTACGCGCACCCGGCGGCGTGGAGCGAGATCGGGTTCGGCGGCCCCGCGAGCCCGCGCGGCTATGCCCGCCTCGGCTTCGACGAGCGCGATCCGTGGGAAGCGAAAGAGTACGCGTTCGAGGGTGCGCCCGATGCTTGATGTCGAGCATCCAAGGGCAGTCCGCGGCCGCGCACCCGACGTGTTCCGTCCCGGCAAGTGGGTCGAAATGCGCACCTACGACGATAACGAGGAAGTCGATTTCGCCATCGTCGGCACCGGCGCCGGCGGCGGCACCCTCGCCTGCAAGCTGGCCGAAGCCGGCTTCTCCGTCGTCGCGTTCGACGCCGGTCCGTTCTGGCGCCCGCTCGAGGATTTCGTGTCCGACGAGAATTGGCAGGGCGGCCTCTACTGGACCGACGACCGCATCACCGGCGGCGCCGATCCGATCGAGCTCGGCTCGAACAACAGCGGCCGCGGCGTCGGCGGAAGCACCGTCCACTATACGATGATCGCGCTTCGCTGGCGTCCAGAATGGTTCAAGTCCAGGTCAAAGCTCGGCTATGCCCGCGACTGGCCGATCAGCTTCGACGAGCTCGAGCCCTATTACGAAGAAGCCGAAGAGGCGCTGAAAATCTC
>JAICXO010000058.1 GCA_025980335.1 Sphingomonas sp.
ATCCGCTTAATTGGGCCCAGAACCGCCAACCCTCCCCCCCCGGTGGCGCTTCTGGGCCCTCGTCTGTCTGGGGCACCATCGTCACAGCAGAGCCTGAACGGGCGGCTTTCCGAGCCGCCCGCCAGTGCGTCACCCGAATGGCGAGAATCGCGAACTCGTACAGCCCGTAGAGCGGCACGAGCAGCATCAGCATCGATACGACGTCCGGCGGCGTCAGGACTGCGGCGACGGCCGCGGCGCCGACGACCGCGTAGCGGCGCGACCTGGCGAGCTGCTCGCGCGTGACGATTCCTGCGCGCTCGAGGATCATCAGCAGGATCGGAAGCAGGAAGGCCGCGCCGAAGCCGAACAGGAAGCGCGTCACGAACGTCAGGTAATTGCCGACTCCAGGCAGCGCCTCCTGCTGCACGCCGCCGATGTTGCCTTGATAGCTGAGCAGGAAACGCAGCGCCCACGGCATGGCGAGGAAGTAAGCGAAGCAGGCGCCGCCCACGAAGAAGAATGGCGTCATGATCAGGAACGGCAGGAACGCCTTCTTTTCCTTCGCGTACATGCCCGGCGCGACGAACCGCCAAAGCTGGGTCGCGATCACGGGGAAGCTCAGCATCAGCGCCGCGAACAGCGCCACCTTCACCTGCGCGAAGAAGGCCTCGAAAACGTCGGTGTAGATGAGTCGTCCCTGGCCCGCCCGAAGGAGCGGCTGCACCAGCGCGGCGAAAATGTCTTCCGCGAAATGAAAGCAGATGAAGAACAGCACGACCACGGTCGCGAACGACCACAGCAGCCGTCGCCTGAGCTCGATCAGATGCTCGAGCAGCGGCTGCTTGGTGTCGTCGATGTCCTTCACGGCAGCGGGCGCTTTTCCACCGGCAGCTCGTCCTCGGCCTGGCTCTCGTCGAACGGCAGGGTCGGTTCGGGGATCTCGGCCATCGGCGGCATTTCGTCGGGCTCTCCCGCTTTCCGAGCATCCGGTTCGGGATAGTGCGCATCCGGCGGATGGACTTGCATGATCCGCTCATTCTCCTCGCGCCAGCGCTTCTCCATTTCCTCGAGCTCCGCCTCGCGCACCATGTTCTCGATTCCGGCGGTGAAATGGCGCGCCATGCCGCGCGCGCGTCCGACCCAATAGCCGACCGTGCGCATTACTTTGGGCAGGTCCTTGGGGCCGATGAAGATCAGCGCGAGAATGACGACGACCGCAAGCTCGCTGGAATCGATACCGAACATGGGTGCCCTTCAGGGCTTAACGGGGTTCGTCGTCTCGCGGCGGCGGCGCGGCGTCCTCGCGGCGAGGAGTGACGTCGATCGGCTCCCTCGACGCCGCATCGTCGCGCGGGAGCTGCCGCGGCGGCTCGGCACGGCGCTGCTCGTCATACTTGCGCCGCCCTTCCTCCTCGTCGTCCGCCATGCCCTGCTTGAAGCTTTTGATGCCCTTGGCGACGTCGCCCATCATCGACGAGAAGCGGTTTCCGCCAAACAGGATGAGGACGAAGATCGCGAGGATCAGGATATGCCAGATGCTAAGACCGCCCATCACGGAAAACTCCTTTGAGCGGGGTATCTAGTCGTCTTGCTCTTCGCTTTCCAGCTGAAGCTGGGTCAGCGCATCGTCGAGCGGGTCGAGCAGGCCCGCGGCCTTGAGGTCGTCGATCCCGGGCAGGTCGCGGCGCGAGCCGAGGCCGAAGTGGGTGAGGAACTCCTTGGTCGTCGCGTAGAGCAGCGGCCGGCCAGGTCCTTCGCGGCGGCCGGCCGGGCGCACCCAGCCGGCGTCCATCAGCACGTCGAGCGTACCCTTGGAGATTTGGACGCCGCGGATCGCCTCGATCTCGGCCCGGCTGACAGGCTCGTGATAGGCGATGATCGCGAGCGTCTCCGTCGCCGCCCGCGACAGCCGGCGCGGCTCCTCGCGGGTTCGGCGGAGCAGATGGGCGAGGTCGGGCGCGGTCTGGAAATGCCAGCGCCCGCCGCGCTCGACCAGCTCGACTCCCCTGCCCTCGTACTGCGCGGCGAGCTGTCCGAGCGCGATCTCGACCTCGCCTTGGCCGACATGCTCGGCGATTTCGTCCACGGTCAGCGGCTCGGCCGACGCGAACAGGGTCGCTTCGATCGCTCGGGTCAGCTCGTCGTTCATCACGCCGCCTTGAGCTTGATCGGCGCGAACGCCTCGTCCTGCGCAATGTCGAGGAGCCCGCGCCGGGCGAGCTCGAGCGCCGCAAGGAAGCTGGAGGCAAGCGCCGACCGCCGGAATTGCGGGTCCTGGCTCGTGGGAAGGAAGCTTTCGAGGAACGTCCAGTCGAGGGCCGTGCCGATCATCTTGCCGACCCGCTCGATTGCCTCGTCGAGGGTCATCACGGCACGGGCATGGACGACGTGCATCGCCGGCTGGGTGCGCGCGCGGACCGCGCCGTAGGCGGCGAACAGGTCGAAGTCGCGCACCTGCCAGGCCGCCTTGCGGATGAGACGAAGCCCCTCCGGCGCACGGCGGACGAACACGTCGCGGCCGATTCGGTCGCGGCCGAGCAGCCGCGCGCCCGCCTCGCGCATCGCATCGAGCCGCTGCAGTCGCAGCTGGAGCCGCAGTGCAATCTCTTCTGGGCTCGGGTCCTGCTCCGGGTCTTTCGGCAGCAGCAGGCAGGATTTCAGATAGGCGAGCCATGCCGCCATCACGAGATAGTCGGCCGCGATTTCGAGCTTCAGCGCCCGCGCCTGGTGGAGATAGGCGAGATATTGCTCGACCAGCTGGAGGATCGAGATCTGCGCGAGGTCGACCTTCTGCGCGCGCGCGAGGTTGAGCAGCAGGTCGAGCGGCCCTTCCCATCCGTCGAGATTGAGCGTCAGCTCATCCGACTGCCGGACCGGGCGCTCGTCGAAATCCTCGTCCACCGAACGATGATACCACGCGTGGTGCCGCTGCGAAGGCGGCGCCACACTCTATTGTGGATAATTAGTGCCTGCGCGACGGGCGAGCCGCCGCCGGCGGCGGGCCTTCCGCTTCGCCGACCGCCTCTTCGATGAAGTTCTGCACGTCGAGCCGCATCGTGTGGAGCGCGTCGGGATTGAGATAGACCATGTGGCCCGATGGGAAATAGCGGAACTCGAGATTCTTCTGCTGCGCCGGCTCGAGCATCATGTGCTCGAGATCGTACTCGGTCCCGAAGAACGGCGTCGCCATGTCATAATAGCCGTTGAGCGAAAGCACCTTCAGATAGGGGTTGGTGCGCATCGCTGCGGCGAGGTCGAGCGCAGTATTCGGCATCTGCAGCGTATAGCGCGTGCCGGGCGCCCGATGGTTCCAGTCCCACTTGAATCCGTCGGCGTCGCTTGCGCTCAGCCGGTACGGCATGTCGGTGTGGTAACCGAGGTCGTGCGCCAGATAGCTTTGAAGCGTGCCGACGAACGCGCCGCTTATCGCGACGTCGGAGGCATCGAAGTCGGGCGAGTCGCCCGAGGCGTCGGGGTCGACACCGGTGTAGCGCGAGTCGTAGCGGCCGACCGTCAGCCGCTCGTCGCGTAGCAACTCCTTGCGGAACTGCGAAAGGCTGACGCGCAGGTCTGCGTTCTCGATGAACTGGGGCGACAGTCCGGTCAGGCCGCTCATCTGCTCGGCGACCGAATCTTCCTCCTGCTTGCTGATCGTCTGCCCCTTCTCCAGCGCCGCCGCATACGGTCCTTCCGCGAACGCACGTGCCTCGGCCGCGGCCTGCTCGACCGTCGCCGGCGGGTTGGACATCTTGTGATGGTACCAGGCGGTGGTCGCGAAGCTCGGAAGATAGTTGAGATAGTCGCGGTCGAGTCCGGGCTGGCGTCGGCCGTAGTTCATGATCGAGGACAGGAGGATGACGCCGTTCAGCGCCATGCCGCGGTCCTGCAGCTGGTAGGCGAGCGCGCCCGAACGCGTCGTCCCGTAGCTCTCGCCGAACAGGAACTTGGGGCTGTCCCAGCGACCGAACTTGGTCACGTAGCGCATGATCGCGCGCGCGAACGCGTCCGCATCCTCGTCGACGCCGTAGAAGTCCGACGGCTTCGCGTCGCCGAGCGGGCGCGAATAGCCGGTGCCGGGTGCGTCGATGAACACGAGGTCGGTCGTCCCGAGCAGCGTGTCCGGGTTCGAGGTGAAGTTGAACGGTGCCGGTCGGATGTACGACGCGTTCGTCGTCTGGATGCGAACCGGCCCGAACGAGCCCATGCGCAGCCACAGCGAGGCCGATCCCGGGCCGCCGTTGTAGAAGAACGTCACCGGCCGGTGCGATCCCGGAACGCCGTCCAGCGTGTCGGCAGTGTAGAAGATGCTCGCCGTCGGCTTGCCGTCGGCATCTCGGATGGTGAGCGTGCCCGCGGTCGCCGTGTATCTCAGCGTACGTCCGTCGGCGTTGACCACCTGCGGCGTGGAGACCGTGCGCTCGTCCACCGGTGCACCCGGCCACGCATCCGCCGCCGCCTTGGCGAGGTCGTCCTTGTGCAACTCCTCGACGCTCTTGCCCTTGTCCTTGTCTCCGCCGCCGCCACCACCCGAAGATGACTGGGCGAAAGCGGGGGACACCGCGAGGGCGGCAGCGGCACAGAAGAGCGAAATGAGGCGCATCGGCAGGATCTCTTGCTGGAATGTCGGGATTGGCCCGAGCACCTTGGCAAAGGTTAGTTTCTTAGCTCAACCCTGTGCATCGACGAACGGGCGGCTGCTGTCTGCGAACGCGTGGAACCCTAAGCGAGGGCGAGAAGCGTGTCCCGAGTTGCGATGGATTCGGCGAAGTCCGGTCCGTTTCCGTCGGTCGTCGTAATCGCCATCGCCCGCGCGAGCCTGTCCATTCCCTCGGCGCTGATGCCGCCGAGCGCCCCGGCGATTTCCACATTGTCGGCGAGCACGCCGTTGCACGGCAGCGCGACGTCGCAGCCTGCGGCAACGCAAGCGGCCGCGCGCTCGGCCTGGGTTCCGGTGAGCGCGTTCATGTTGCTGTCGTCGCTCATCAGGAATCCGTCGAAGCCGATCCGCTGGCGGACGACGCGCTCGATCACCGTGCGCGACTGGCTCGCGGGCCGATCCGGATCCCACGCGGTGTACACCACATGCGCCATCATCCCCATCGGCGCCCATGAGAGCCGCTCGAACGGCTGCAGGTCGGCCTCCAGCTCGCCGTCGCCGGCGGTCACGACCGGAAGCTCGTGATGGCTGTCGACCAGCGCTCGGCCGTGGCCGGGAATATGTTTGACGATTCCGACCACGCCCGCGGACGCGAGTCCTTCGAGCACCGCCCGTCCGAGCGCCGCCACCTGCATCGGTTCCGAGCCGAGCGCGCGGTCGCCGATGATGTTGCTCGCGCCCTCCTGCCGCACGTCCAGCAGTGGAAGCGCATTCACGTTCACGCCGGCGTCGCGAAGCATCAGCCCGATCGCCCGCGCATTGGCGCGCGCGGCTTCCATCCCCGACGACGGCGCAAGACGGTAGAGCTCGGCGAATCTCTCCGCGGCCGGAAAGGCCATCCATTCGGGCGGCTTCATGCGCGCCACCCTCCCGCCTTCCTGATCGATCAGAATCGGCAGGTCGGGCCGGCCGGTCAGCTCTCGAAGCGAATCGGTCAGCGTCCGCAGCTGCTCGCGCGTCTCGCAATTGCGCTTGAACAGGATGAAGCCGGCGGGATCGGCATCGCGGAAGAAGTCGCGCTCGCTGCCGGTCAGCGCGAGCCCTTCGAAGCCATAGATTGCCGCCTGCATCAGTCTCGGCTTACTGCGCGACGAAACAATTCTCGCCCGCAGCCTTGAGCATGTCGCAAGCCTGCTTGGCGTCGGCAGCCGAGCCCGCACCCGCGCGCAGGCGGATGCCGCCGGGGAACGGCACGATCATCTTGTCCATCGCCGCGATGCTCGGGAAGCGCGCCGACAGCGCCGTCCACGCGCGCTCCGCCTGCGCCTTGTTGGCAAAAGCGCCGAGCTGGATGACGCTGCCGGTGCCGGCGGCCGCCTTGGGCTGCGCAGGCGCAGGGGGCGCCTTCGGCTGCTCGGCTTCGACGCTGTTCGACTGTGCCTCGGGCGGCTTGATCGTCATTCCGCGCGGCAGCTTGCTCGTGTCCAGCTGCGAGTTCCTGTCCTCGCCCGCGCTGGTCTCGAACGCGCTTTCGCTTTCGCTGCTGATGTCGAGCCCGCCCGGATTGGGCGGCTTCACCTTGTACGGGGTCGCCGGCGCGCGAATCAGCTCGGGCGGTCCGCTCACCGCAGCACCGCGGCGCCCGAGCCAGAAAAAGGTTCCTGCGACGATCAGCGCCGCAAGCAGCACGACGACCAGCGCCGCAAGCATCTTGCGCGCGGAAATCCCGCGCGGCTCGTCCTCGTCCTCGACCGGCTGAAGCCACGGCAGCTGTTCGTCGTACGGCCGGCTGTCGCTCACCGTTCGACCCCCTTCGGATCCCACGGGAGCCCGACCACGGCGCAGCTCAGGTGAATCTTTTCCATGCGCTGGCACAATACTTCGGAATGGGCCTGCGAGGTGGTGCCGATCTGGAACCGGTAGAAGCGCCGGCCACGCGAGTTGCGGTCGCCGACGACGGTCGCTTTCAAATGCGCCACTGCGGGATACGCCTGCACCATGTAGCGCCAGCCGAGCTTCGCCTGATCGCGGGTTCCGAATGCACCGATTCGGACGATGCGACCCTTGGCGCCGGCCGACTTCCAGGCCGGCCAGACGGTGAGCGGCTTCGAATCGGGGTTCACCGCAGCCTTTGCCGCCGCAGGAGCTGCCTTTTGTGCTGCTGAGGTCGTGCTCCCCTGCTCAGTGCCGGCAGGCGCTTCAGCCTCTTGGACGGAGGTTGGAGCTGATCGTGCAACGCTGCGCCGCTCGGAACGCGGCCTTTCGAGCGGCACTTCGCGCGCCGGCGCGGGGCTGACCTGCGGCGCAGGTTCGAACACCACCTGCGGCTCGGACGGCTGAGGCTCAGCGGCACGTGGCTGCGGAAGCGGCGCCGTCCCCGTTGGATGCGATGCTTCCGTGCGGGGCGCTTGCACATGCTCCCAGCTATGCGCGCCCATCCAGTAGGAGGCGCCCCCGACAAGCAGGATCGCCGCGACAGCCCAGCCCGCCAGCTCGCGCGCGCTGGCGCGCTTCCTCGGTCGCGCAGGTGTCGGACTCGGCTCATCCTTGAGCCACGGCAGCCGCTCCACTCCGGCCGCCGCCTGGGCCTGGCTCATCGTCAGCGCATCTCCTCGGCGGCCGCCACCCCCATGAGCTTCAGGCCGCTCCTGACGATTTGCCCGACGCCAAGCGCAAGTTCCAGCCGCGCACGAGAAAGTTGTGGATTGTTTTCAATGAGGAAGCGGCGTTCCGGGTCGTCGTTGCCGCGGTTCCACAAGGCGTGGAATTCGGCCGCGAGATCGTAGAGGTAGAAGGCGATTCGGTGTGGCTCATGCGCCAGCGCCGCGCCCTCGAGCACGCGCGGATATTGCGCCGCGCGCTTCACCAGCGCGAGCTCTTCGTCGTCGAGCAGCGACAGGTCGGCCTCGCTCGACAAATCGGCCCCCGCGTCTGCCGCCTTGCGCTTCAATGAGCTGATCCGCGCATGGGCGTACTGCACGTAGAAGACGGGATTGTCCTTCGACGCTTCGACCACCTTGGCGAAGTCGAAGTCGAGCGGCGTGTCCGCGCGCTTGGTCAGCATCATGAACCGCACGACGTCCTTGCCGACCTCGCGGACGACATCGGCGAGCGTGACGAAATCGCCGGCGCGCTTCGACATCTTCACCGGCTCGCCGCCGCGGAACAGCCGGACCATCTGGACGAGCTTCACGTCGAGATCGACGCGACCGTCCGTCAGCGCCTTCACCGCCGCCTGTACGCGCTTCACCGTCCCCGCGTGGTCGGCGCCCCAGATGTTGACGAGGTGATCGGCGTTCTGCGCCTTCTGCCAATGGTAAGCGGCGTCGGAGCCGAAATAGGTCCAGCTTCCGTCCGACTTCTTCATCGGCCGGTCCTGGTCGTCGCCGAACTGGGTCGAGCGGAACAAGGTCAGCTCGACGGGCTCCCATTCGTCGTGCGGATCGAGGCTCTTCGGCCGCTCGAGCGTGCCTTGATAGACAAGGCCCTTCTCGCGCAGCACCTGCATGCCCTCCTCGACTGCACCGCTGCCCTGCAGCTCGGCTTCCGAGGAAAAGATGTCGTGGTGGATGTCGAGCAGCGCGAGATCGTGGCGGATGAGGTCGAGCATCGCCTTCATCGCCGCTTGCCTGAAGATCGGCAGCCATTGCTCTTCGGGCACCTCGGCGAGGTCGCCGCCGTAATCGGCGGCGAGCACGACGGCCACCGGCTTCAGGTAATCGCCCGGATAGAGGCCCTCGGGAATCTCGCCGATGTCCTGGCCGAGCGCCTGGCGGTACCGGAGGTGCAGCGAACGGGCGAGCGTATCGACCTGCGCGCCCGCGTCGTTGACATAATATTCCTTGGTGACGCGGAATCCCGCCGCTTCGAGGATCCGCGCCAGGCTGTCGCCGACCACCGCGCCGCGGCAATGCCCCATGTGCAGCGGCCCGGTCGGGTTCGCAGACACATATTCCACATTGACGCGCTCGTCGTTGCCGACCGCGCAGAGCCCATATGCGTCACCTTCGCGCAGGATCGTCCGAAGCTCGGCGCGCCATGCGTCCGGCTTCAGCCGGAGGTTGATGAACCCCGGTCCGGCAATCTCGACCGAGGTCACCGGCGGCAGCGCTTCGAGCTTCGGCTTGATCAGCCCGGCGAGGCTCCGCGGGTTGGTGCCCGCGGGTTTGGCAAGCACCATCGCCGCATTGGTCGCGAGATCGCCATGCGCGGGGTCGCGCGGCGGCTCGACCGTCACGTGGCTGCGATCGAGGTCGGCCGGAAGCGCGCCTTCGGCAACGAGGTCGTCGAGCACACCATCGAGGAGCGCGGCATATTGGGCGTAAAGGCTCAATTGTTTGTTTCACCGATGCTGAAATGAGGCGCGATCTAACTCGACGCAGTTCGCCAGTCCATTATGTCGGGGCGAAGCCGAGCAATTCCAAGATTCTCGCGCCGAGCCGCTCAATTGCGGACGGCTCGCATATGCGGTCGCATGCACTCTTTCCGAGCTCCCGCTTCAACTGCTGCGCAAGATCTGCATAACCTCGCTTGGCAATGATCTCAGAAACGTCGGACAGTCGAGAGTCCACGAGGCGGCACGCTTCTGGCCCCGGCCAGTGCCTTGAAATTTTAATTGCGTTCTGAGCTGCGGCAAATGCGACGCGAGGGTTTCCGTAACGCGCATGAAGCTTCGCGAAATCGAGTTCTATAGCTGCCTTGTTGGCAGTCTCATCGCCTTGCGGACCATCGGGAGCGCTGTGGATTGCCGCTCGCAAATATTCATCGGCCTTTCTCAACAGCTGGGGATCGCGTTTCAGGCTAGATCGCAATGCGTTGAGACGGGCAAGACGGACCAACGTCGAGCGCGTTTCCGCATTCTTCGGTCCCAGACTCTTCATCCGTATTTGAAGCGCCTGTTCAAGCAGCGCCTGGACTTCGGCAGGCGGGTTTTGCGGCGAACGCTGCCGCAGCAGATCGGCGTAACTGTTGAGCGCCAGAGCCACCTCGGGATCATCGTGCCCGAACGCATTCCTGTAAGCTGGAATTGCCTCCTTTAGGTAGCGAAGGGATGCATTGAAATAGTCGTCGTTCGGCGGATTCGGGTCGTCGATGTAAAGTTCTACTCCGAAGGAGGTAAGCAGATCAGCGACTGCAACACTGTTTGCGCCTGACCGCTTTCGGGTCTCGGTAAGCAGTTCATCGAATACGTGCTGCCCTGCTGCCAAACCCTTTTGCTGCGCAACAGAGATTGGCCCGGCGACCATTTTCTCCATTTGCTGCTCGGGAAGTCGATCAGCCGTTTCTCGGATGTGTTCGACGCTGTTGCCGCAATCTCTCGACCCGCACGAGCTTGTCGCAATTGCCAGCGAAACGATCGCAATCAGCTTTTTAGAGGTCCCCCGCACCACCGTACGATGCTGATCGCAATCTCGTGCAACATCAAGGCGCCCACAGCGCTTTAGCTGAGGGTAAGTTTGTCACGGAACGCGCTTCCGCGGCTCTCCGGGAACAGCGTCCTCATCACCCGCGCGGGCTCGATCCCGTAATGCTGCGCGAGCGCGCCGCCGATCAGAGCATCGAGGTCGGTCGTCGGCTTGAGGTCGCGGCCTTCGTAGAGCGCCGCCGTCGACAATCCGGGCCAGTCGGCGATGACCTTGCCGCCCGCGACCGCGCCGCCGAGCAGCATCGCGAGCGACGCTTCGCCGTGGTCGGTGCCTCCGGTGCCGTTCGGCCGGGCCGTGCGCCCGAACTCGGTCGCGACGATCACGAGGGTGTTCGCCCAATCCGCGCCAAGGCCAGCCCTCAGTGCACCGACGATCCCATCGAGGTTCCTGAGCTGCGCGGCGAGCCGCCCCTGCTGCCCGGAGTGGGTGTCCCAACCGTTGGTCTCGATCATCGCGATCCGCGCGCCGGTTTCGCCGGCGAGAAGCTTGGCCGCGACGCTGCCCATCGCGGCGCCGTTCTGCCCGTTGGCCCCGACGCCTCCCGCCATCGTCCGCGTCGCCACCGCCTCGCTCCACAGCGCGTGAAGCTGCTGGTCCGGATCGTAGAGCGCGGCGACCCGCTGCAGCAGGTCGTCGCTCGGGCCTGCGAGCTTCGACGGCGCGTAGGACGAAACCTGGTTCGTGCCGCGGAGCGCCATCGGCACGGTATCGGACAGCGCGAGCGCCTTCGTATCGCCCGCCGGTAACAGCCCGAGCAGCCGGTTCAGCCATCCGTCCTTGAGCTGATAGGCCGACGACCCGCCGGTCTCGAGCACGTTCTGTCCGTCGAAATGCGAACGGTCGCGGTAGGGCGAAGCCACGGCGTGGACGAACAGCGCCTGGTTCGCGGCATACATCTTGGCGGTTTCGGCGAGTGCCGGGTGGAGTGTGAAGAAGCTGCCGAGCTTCGTCCCGTTCTGCAGCCCTTCGTCGAAGCTCTCGCGTAGTCCCGCGTGCAGTGGGTCGCCCGTCGGGCCGAGGATCGACAGGCCGTCGGCGGCGCCGCGCTGGATGATGAAGACGAAGCGGCGGCTGGTGTTCGCGCGGGCGAACGCCATGCGCGGCAACGCCAGGACAGTCATCGCCGCGCCACACGCGCTGAGGAAGAATCTGCGGCTGAGCATCCTCATCTCCTCACGAACTCGGGGCTGACCAGCAGCAGGGCGAGGCCCTCCTGCGGGCTTTCCGCGCGCGCGATGGCGGTCCGCGTCGCATCCGAAACAGCGCCCGGAAGAATCTTTTGCGCAAGCGCCCGGGCGTCGATCGACGACGGCGCCTTGCTCGCAAGCCGCTGCGCGACTTCGACGCGGAGCATCAGCGCCTCGGGCGCCGCCCAGCTCGCCGCGATATCGTCCCACCCGGCCGGGGAGCCCGGCTGCCACGTCGGCTGCCCAAGCTGCTTCAGCATCGCTGCGGCAATTTTCGGATCGATGTTCGTCTGACCGACGGCCCGGAGCGCCGAGACCGACCACTCCCAGGGCGTCTTGAACTTGAGCGGCTGCCGCGCCCACGCCTCCGGAGAGTCGATCAGCGCCCGGTAGATCGTCGGCAGGTCGCCGCGGCTGGAGAGGTACGCGCTCGCGAGCCGGTCGACCATCGGCTTCGGCGGGTCGTCGCCGGCGAAATGCCGCGCGAGCTTGGTGGCGATGTGCCGCGCCGTCGCCGGATTGGCCGCAAGGTCGAGCAGGATTGCGCGTCCCTGCGCCTCCCCCTGCTGAGCATAGGTCTTGCCCATGATCGTGCGCGCTCCGGGTTCGTGCAGCGCGTCGGCGAAAGTGAAGTCGCCGGGAGCGCCGCCGATGAAGCGGCTGGCAGGGCCGCGCGCGATCCCGCTGACGGTCCAGCCGGTCAGCGCCCGCGCGAACTCGGTGACGTCGGCCTGGCTGTAGCCGGTGCGAACGCCGAGCGTGTGCAGCTCCATGGCCTCGCGGGCGAGATTCTCGTTGATGCCGCGCTGCTTGCCGCCGCGCATTGCCGCAAGCTCGCCGATGCGCGAATTGGGGCCGATCGACTGCGCCTGATCGAGATAGACGAGCATCGCCGGATGCTGCTCGACCGCGAGCAGAAGGTCCGGGAAGCGGCTGAACAGGTGCGGCCGGATCGCCTCGAACTCGAGCAGTCCGGCAAGGCCGATCACCGGCAGCTTGTCGACCGAGACTGCGAAATGGTTGGCCCAGAAATGAACCAGTCGCTCGGCGAACGGAGTATCGGTGACCAGCGCGGAATCGAGCCGCGCGCCATCCATCGCCACATAATCGTCGCGGATCGCCTTGCGCAGATAGCGCTTCAGCGGGTCGACCTGCTTGTCCTGCGGCGCCGTTGCACCCGTCGGCAGCGAAGCGGGCTGCATGCGCCGCTTCGCTCGACCGTCCATTCGCGCCTGGTCGAGATAATCGCCGAGCTGCGCAACGACGGCACGTCGCGACGGCACGGTCGCAAGCGCCTGCGGCCGCGGCTGGAAGCGGTTGAACTGACTGGTGAGCCACGCCTTCGGATCGCTCGGCAGCGGATCGCCTGGCCGGGCGCCGAGTCCGAAGCGATTGAGGGCGATTGCGGCGTCGAGCATCGGATAACTCCCGATGCTAAAGCTTCATCAACTCGGCTGAACCGCCTGTGAAGAGTGGATGCAGGCTGAAGAAAGCTTAGAACCGGCCGGCCGGCAGGTTCACCGGGCCGACGATCTCCTCGTGGCGGGCGATGGCGAAGCGGTCGGTCATGCCGCCGACGAAGTCGCCGATCGTGCGAAGCTGCTGAATGCGGCCGCCTTCGCGTCGCCAGCTTTCCGGGAGCAGCCCCGCGTCGGCGCGGTAGGCAGCGGCGAGCTCGGCGACCACCCGTTGGGCTTCTTCGCGCACCGGCCTCAGCTCGTCGAGACCGTAGAGGCGCTCGTAGAGGAAGCGCTTGAGCTCGCGCTCTTCGGCAGCGAGCCCGCCGGAGAAGCCCGCGAGCTCGCGTCCGGCGCTGCGCACCTCGTCGATCGTCTCAGCTCCGGCTTCATGCACCCGCCGCTTCGTCTCGGCGAGCACGTCGCCGACCATCGTCCCGATCATGTCCCGGACGAGCGCGCGCTGACGCTTCTCGAGCGAAAGGCCGGGATGCCGTTCGCCGATCGCGTTCCACAGCCGGCTGACGATCGGCAGCTGAATCAGCTCGTCGATCTGGAGCAGTCCGGCCCGGAGGCCATCGTCGATGTCGTGATTGTCGTAGGCGATATCGTCCGAGATCGCCGCCACCTGCGCCTCGAGGCCGGGCCATGTGCCAAGCTCGAGATCCCGTTCGGCGTCCGCCTCCGCCAAGGCCCAGCTGGGGCTTGCGACCGGGCCGTTGTGCTTTGCGAGCCCTTCGAGCGCTTCCCAGCTGAGGTTGAGCCCATCGAAGTCGGGATAAGGATTCTCGAGCCTGGTCACGATCCGGATCGCCTGCGCATTGTGGTCGAACCCGCCGGCATCCGCGAGCGCCGCGTCGAGCGCGTCCTCGCCGGCGTGACCGAACGGCGGGTGACCGAGGTCGTGGGCGAGGCACAACGCTTCGGTCAGATCCTCGTTCAAGCCCAGCGCCCGGGCGATCGTGCGGCCGATCTGCGCAACTTCGAGGCTGTGGGTCAGGCGGACGCGGTAATGGTCGCCGTCAGGCGCGACGAACACCTGGGTCTTGTGCCGCAAGCGGCGGAACGCGACCGAGTGCACGATCCGGTCGCGGTCACGCTGAAAGATGTCGCGAGGCCCGCGCGGGCCGGAGCGGTCTTCGGGATGGAGGCGTCCGCGCGAGCGGTCAGGATGCGCGGCGACGCCGGACGGGAGGCTCATTCCTCCGCGACTGGCACGATCCTGTCCGAATCGGAATTGGTCCAGCGGAACGCGTCGACTCCGATCGAGTGCAGATCGTCAGCGAAAATCCTTGCGTCCGATGGCCCCCTGAACGGCCCAATCACGAGGCGCGAGCGGTCGGAGCTCGCGGCGACATAGCCGGTGATGCCCTTGAACAGGTTGGGATTGTCGCGCTTCAGCCGCTCGAACTGGTTCGATAGTGCGCTTCCGTCGTGACCGCTGGCGAGCTGAAGCCAGATCTTGGGATCCTCGGCGGTCGCGGTACGCTGGACAACCGAGGGCTGCGGCGGGGGCGCCGAATAGGCGATCCGGACCGGCTGGGGGCGCGATTGCGGTTGAAGCGGCGGCTGCTGCCAGCTCGGCTGCGACGGAGCCGGTGCCGCGCCGAGCAGGGCGTCGATGCCCGAAAGACGATCGGTGCTCACCGTTTGAGTGATCGGCACGCTCGTCGGTGCAGAACGGACCGGCGCAGCATAAGCGTAGGCAGGCTGGACCGAATTCGGGAAGATGCCGAGGTTGACGGCGGCCGCCTTCTCTCCGGCAGGCAAGGTCGGGAGCCGCTGCAGGAACGGCGAAACCCGCGACCAGCTGCCAGGCATGGCGGCGTCTATCGCCTTCATCGCGTCGCCCGAATCGCCGGTGAGCGCGAGAATGAAGGCGCGCACTCGCGGCACCGCGGAATCGCCTTTCGCGGCGAGCGGGGCGATCGCCGCGAGGGCGCCCGTCTTGTCGCCGCTGATCGCCAGGCTGAGCGCAAGCCGGCGGCGCGCCTCGTCGGCATCCGCGCTGCTCAGCGCCGCGCGATAATCGGCCTGTGCCTTCGCCTGTTGCCCGAGCAGGTCGTAGGCGAGTCCGCGATCGCAGCCGAGCACCGTCTGGCTTGCGCCGAGTTGTTCGGCACGGCGGAAATAGGGCATCGCGCCCTTGGCGTCGCCGTTCGCGGCCTGAACCGCGCCCATCCCGGCCTGCGGCAGCGGGCTTTTGGGATCGACATCGTCGGCGCGAGCGAAGAAGCCGGCAGCCGCCTGCGTGTCACCGAGCGCGAGCGCGGCGCGGCCGGCGCCAATCAGCGCGTTGAAATCCTTCGGATCGTCGGCGAGCGCGCGGACGTAGCGCGCAAGCGCTGCGGCGGGAGTCTCGTTGTACGGCGAATAGCTGCCCTGCGCGGACGCCGGCGCGGCAATCGCCACGGCCAGACCGCCGACGCACGCAAACAGCGCCCCAGCGAACGAAATTGGTGGAAATCCCCGCATCGACCCTCCCGATGCCGCAGAGAATCTTACCGCGAGCTTGCTGCCTAGAGGCTTTACGGCGAGCCGTGGCAGAGGAACGGTAGAAGGCCCGTTCACCATTCCTGAAAAGGTCGGCTGCCGCAGGGAATGCAAAAGGGACAGCCCCCAAGGGGACCGTCCCTCTTCTGCCGGTCAGCGCGCCGCTATTGGTTGTTCTGCCGGTTCAGGAACCGCGGGATGTCGATCGGCTCGCGCCGGAAGCTGCCCTCGTCCTCGTCGATCTGCGCCTTGGGAGCCCCGCGCGCGATATTGGACATGCGCTCGAACAGGGTGCCGCCGCCAGCCGCAGCAGGAGCGGCGCTCTCATCGTCGTCCTCGGGCGGCGCGATCGGCGCCGAGCCGACCGGACTGGTGAGGATGTCGTCCGCCCCGAGGAGAAGCTCGTCGTCCTCGTCTGGCGTCAGGTCGACCTCGAGCGTATCCTCCGCAGCGGGCGCAGCAGGCGTCGCGGTCGCTGCCGGCGTAGCCGCCTGGCGCGCGGGGAAGCTGAACACCTTGGCGGGAGCTGGCTGCACGCCGGTTTCCGCCTCGATTCCGGTGGCGACCACCGACACCCGGATCTTGCCGCCGAGGTCGTTGTTGAACGCGGAGCCCCAGATGATGTTCGCGTCGGGGTCGACCAGCTCCTTGATGTGGCTCGCGGCCTCGTCGACCTCCATCAGGCGCATGTCCTCGCCGCCGGTAATCGAAATGATGACGCCCTTGGCGCCTTTCATGCTGACGCCGTCGAGCAGGGGGTTCGAGATCGCCTTCTCGGCCGCCTCGATCGCGCGATTGTCGCCGTCGGCCTCGCCGGTGCCCATCATCGCCTTGCCCATCTCGCTCATCACCGAGCGGACGTCGGCGAAGTCGAGGTTGATCAGGCCCGGCATGACCATCAGGTCGGTGATCCCGCGGACGCCCTGCTGAAGCACCTCGTCGGCCATCTCGAACGCCTGCTTGAAGGTCGTTTCCGAATTGGCAAGGCGGAACAGGTTCTGGTTCGGGATGATGATCAACGTATCGACGTGCTGCTGGAGCTCGGCGATCCCGGCGTCGGCCGAGCGCGCGCGGCGCGACCCTTCGAACGCGAACGGCTTGGTGACCACGCCGACGGTGAGAATGCCCTTGTCGCGCGCCGCCTTGGCGATGACCGGCGCGGC
>JAICXO010000150.1 GCA_025980335.1 Sphingomonas sp.
CCCGCCATGTCGCGCAGCCTCAGCTGCCGCGCGATCTCCTGCGCCGCCTCGAGGTTGGTGTTGGTCGCGGTCTGCTCGATATTGTGCTCGCGGGTCGAGCGGCCGGAGTTGATGTCGATCGAGACCAAAGCCTCGGTCGGGTTGATCACCAGGTAGCCGCCCGATTTCAGCTGGACGACCGGCTGGTACATCGCGCTGAGCTGATCCTCGACGCCCGAGCGCTGGAACAGCGGCGTCGTTTCGCTGTGCAGCTTCACCCGCCGGACGTGGCTCGGCATCAGCAGCTTCATGAAGCCGCGGGCCTGCTTGTAGCCCTCCTCGCCCTCGACGATCACCTCGTCGATCTCGCGATGATAGAGGTCGCGGATCGCGCGCTTGATGAGATCGCTGTCGCGGTAGATCAGCGCCGGCGCCGTGCTTCCGAGCGTGCGCTCGCGGATTTCGTCCCACAGGCGCGCGAGATAGTCGAAATCGCGCTTGATCTCGGTCTTGGTGCGCTGGAGGCCGGCGGTGCGGACGATCAGGCCCATGGTCTTGGGCAGGTTCAGGTCCGACATGATCGACTTCAGCCGCTTGCGGTCGGCGCCGTTCGAAATCTTGCGCGAGATTCCGCCGCCGTGGCTGGTGTTGGGCATCAGCACGCAATAGCGGCCGGCGAGCGACAGATAGGTGGTCAGCGCGGCGCCCTTGTTGCCGCGCTCTTCCTTGACGACCTGGACGAGCAGCACCTGGCGGCGCTGGATCACGTCCTGGATCTTGTAGCGCCGCCTCAGGTTCTGGCGCTTGCGGCGAAGCTCGTCGGCGGCCGATTCGTCGACCGGCGAGCGGTTGGAACCGGTGCCGGCTTCGGCCGGATGGTCCGCCTCGTCCTGCTCGCCATTGCCATCGTCGGCGAAGTCGGGCCGCTCGTCGGCCTCGATGACGTCGCCTTCGTCCTCGCCCTCGTATTCGGCAGCGCGCAGCCGCTCTTCCTCGGCGGCGTGCTCGGCTTCCTCGCGCAGCAGCGCTTCGCGGTCGGCCTTGGGGATCTGATAGTAATCGGGGTGGATCTCGCTGAAGGCGAGGAAGCCATGGCGATTGCCGCCGTAATCGATGAACGCCGCTTGCAGCGACGGTTCGACCCTGGTGACCTTGGCTAGATAGATATTGCCTTTGAGCTGCTTGTGCTCAGCGGATTCGAAGTCAAACTCCTCGATCCGGTTT
This sequence comes from Sphingomonas sp., assembly GCA_025980335.1. Taxonomy (GTDB): domain Bacteria; phylum Pseudomonadota; class Alphaproteobacteria; order Sphingomonadales; family Sphingomonadaceae; genus Sphingomicrobium. Next base: position 1,204 of record JAICXO010000150.1, read on the forward strand.
CCCTTGACGACGGCGACCCGGGTTTCCTCCGGGTGGCGCGCATCGATAAGCATGCGCATGGACATTGAAATTTCTCCGGGCGCGGACCGCTAGCGTTCGGACGCTCGGTCGCGCGATGATTGGGGCCTCGCCGCCGGCATACTGGCCGGGAGCGATGGCACGATGACTGGAAAGCGCGTCTGCTCGGGCCGCCATGCCGCTGCGGTGCGCGGGGAACGCCGCTTCATCGAAGAGCGGATGAAGGGCGTTATATGGCGTCATTCGAGCGTCAACCTCGTGGAGCCGCGGCACGTCGCACCGTCCGCGGCATGAATTCCCCGGCATTGCGCCGGAGATCGAAAGCTGAGTTAGCATCGCGGAGTCGCCCCGGCAACCACCGGCACCTTTTCTTTATGCAGGAGTGACAGCCGGGTCGCCGCTGCTATTTCGAAGCGCCGATGATCAGCAGGAACACCTTGTCCGACCGCCGCGGCCTGTGGGCATTCGTGCTCGGGGTCGTTGCCGTCACGGCCGGCGTGCTGCTCCACATCCCGATGTTCCTGATGGGCCGCCACAATCATTTCATGCTCGCCGGAATGTCCATCGGCTGGGACATGATCGTCGGCATGGCGGCGATCGTGGGCGGCATCGCAATCGCCGCCTACGGGCTGCTTCCGAGGGACGTCGCAGGCCAGGTCGCCGCGTCGCAGCAAATCGTCGTTTCGCCCCCCGAGGATGCGCCGCTGTCGGCCGCGCACTGGATGCTGATGGCCGTGCTGGTGATTGCGCTCGCGATCGACATCATGAAGCCGGCGACGCTCGGGTTCGTGCTTCCGGGGATGCGTGCCGAATACCAGGTCGACACGGCGACGGTTTCCCAGTTCCCGTTCTCGGCCTTGGTC
>JAICXO010000109.1 GCA_025980335.1 Sphingomonas sp.
CTTGCGCGTGATCGCGAGCGTCGGCGACGCGCGCGCTTCGCGGCTGCTCGGGAGCGGGAAGGTCGACGGACTCAGCTTCGGCTATCGCGTGCGCGAGGCGAAGAGTGGGGAGGGCGTGAGAGAGCTGATCGAACTCGATTTGATGGAGGTGAGCCTGGTCGCGAACCCGATGCAGCCGAAGGCGCGGGTGCATGCGGTTGAAACGCGGGACTGATTGGACGAAACGCAGGGAATGAACGGTCATCTGCCGCTCTGCACTGCCGCACTGTGTCTGTCAGCGTGCCAGAGTTATAACGGCACTCCGGTTGATGCTTATCAGCGATCGAGTGACCGTTTCGCGATCATGACAGGCCTTGCTGCGATTCACGCCATTTGGCCGTGCATGCGCAAGGAGAAGGTCGTCGGTTCGGTCGCAACGTATGGTTCGCTACCCGATGATGAATGTTACCGGTTGGAGCCGCCGCGAAGATGGCGCGGGCTGCTGCGAAGAACTGAGGATGGTGAGCAATTCTGTCCGGAAGCCGCCGAGGAGTGCTCATACGAGTCGTCGAGTGACAGAACATGGTTCTACTGGAAAACCGCCGATGTGCTGCGCGCGTCGGGTCGGCTCCCTAGTTCAGGTCTCTACTATGTAGACGTGATCGGCAGGCGCACAGCGGTGAGAGGGCGCTATGGATTTGGTCACTACGCTAATGAGATCGTCGTGGATCGGTTGATTTCATTGAAGCAGGTTGAGGGGCTGAAGAGTGCGAAGGAAGCGACGCTGAAGTAAAGGCGGGTCCCGGCTCAAGGCCGGGATGACGAATATGAGGTGACGAGGGTCGCGGGTTTCCGCGGCCCTTTTTGTTTGGGTTTTGGACGGGAGGGCAGCGCCCCTCTCCCCAACCCCTCTCCCGCAAGCAGAGAGGGGCTTTTTGTGCAGGAGACGAGTGAATGGTGGAAGTGAAGGCGGATGCGCTCGAACAGTCGTTCGAGCAGTTCGAAGAAGATGACGGCGTTGCCTCGCTGAAGGCGGAGCTGGAGACGCTGAAGGCGAAGGTGGCCGCGGGAGTCATTGCGGCGCAGCGGCCGGCGCTGGACGGCGTGAAGTCGGCGGATGCGAGCGCGTTCGTCGATCAATATCTTCGGCGCGGCATCGAAAGCGGGCTCGAGGTCAAGGCGATCGGAAGCTCGTCGGATGCCATCGGCGGCTATGCGGTGCCGCAGGAGATCGACGGGCAGATCGATGCGACGCTGAAGGCGATCTCGCCGATCCGATCGATCGCCAATGTCGTGAAGGTCGGAAGCGCCGGCTATCGCAAGCTGATCGCGATCGGCGGGACTCCGGCCGGCTTCGTCGGATTCGAGGATGCGCGGCCGGAGACCGGAACGCCGGCCTTTACCGAGGTGATTCCGCCGTCGGGCGATCTCTACGCAAACCCGGCGGTGTCGCAGCAGATGCTCGACGACGCGATGTTCGACGTCGAGGGCTTCCTCGCCGGTGAAATCGCGACCGAGTTCGCAAGGGCCGAAGGCGCGGCGTTCGTCGGCGGCACCGGCGTCAATCAACCGCTCGGCTTCCTGAGTTCGCCGACGTCGGCAGCCGTAGATTCGGTGCGGCCGATGGGCACGCTGCAGACGATCGGCACCGGCGTTGCCGGCGGCTTTTCGGGAACGGATCCCGAGGATGTGCTGATCGACCTGATGCAGTCGCTGCGCGCGCCCTATCGCCAGGGCGCGGTCTTCGTGATGAATTCGGCGACCGCGGCGGAAATCCGCAAGTTCAAGACCAGCACCGGTGCGTTCCTGTTCCAGCCGAGCCTGGCCGCGGGTCAGCCGGCAACGCTGCTCGGCTATCCGCTGATCGAGGCGGAGGACATGCCGGACATCGCGGCCGGATCGCTGTCAATCGCGTTCGGCAATTTCAAGGCGGGCTATGTGATCGCCGAGCGCAATGCGACGACCATCCTGCGCGATCCATACAGCCACAAACCTTACGTCCACTTCTACGCGACGAAACGCGTCGGCGGGCAGGTCGTGAACTCGGAAGCGATCAAGCTGCTTCAGTTCGCCTGAGCCGGCGCCGGGGCGGACGCCGTTCGTGCTCGGCTGTCCCCCGGACAGCCTGCGCGCGGACAGCCCCTGAGCGTCCGCCCCGACTCTTTTCAATTCTTCAAAGGAAACATGATGACGGCAGCGTTTCAGCCGCACTTCGTCGATCTCGTGCGCAACTACACGACGACCAGCGGAACCGACGATTTCGTTCTCGGCCCCGCGGTCAACGGGTACACCGATGTGGCAAGTGCGCTGCAGGTCGGCGAAACATTCTATTATGCCGCGACGGGCATCGATGTGCCGGGCGAGCGCGAGGTCGGCCGCGGTACGCTGCAGGCCGGCGGCGTCGTGACGCGCGATCCGTTCGGCGGCGCGCGGACGGCCTTCTCAACGGGCACGAAGTCGATCGCGCTGATCGCGGCGGCGGAATGGTACTCCGAGGTCGACGCGGTGCGGACGACGAAAACCAATGTGAAGGCGCTGGGCGCGGTCGGCGACTGCGACGTCAACACCGGAATCGGCACGGACAATACCGCAATTTTCCAGGCGGCGATCGATGCGATCGGTGCTGCGGGCGGCGGAACGCTGGTCGTGCCCGACGGCTATTATCTTATCGACGGCGGCTGCCTGAACCTGTGTGCCAACCTGCGCATCGAAATGTCGGCGGCAGCTTACCTCGTCACGAACCGCGCGGGCGGGGGAGGGGCATCACCCGACGAAGACGTCCGCAACGGATCGATGCTCTTCAGCAATTGGCCGTCGAATGGATCGAGCGCGGCGAACATTACGATCGAAGGCGGCAATATCGCCTGCCTCAGCGCGGACGCAGCCGGTGCGGCTTTCTACGACAATGCCGGAAGCTTCATCAAAATCCGCGGCGTCAATGTCACCGGGTTCAAATATGCGATCGTCTTCGACCAGACCGAGTGCAGCGACGTCAGCGACTGTAACCTGCGCCCGACCGACAATGGCGGCGCGTGCGTGTGGATGGTCAACGGCCCTGCCCTGAAGAGCGGCAACATCCCTGGCTTCACGAACCGCATCAGCGTTCGCCAGTGCCAGCTCAACGCAGGCACCACGGTCGACCTGGTGCGCGACGATGGCGGAGTCACCCACAGTTACGTCGACAACAATTACAATGGCGGTCAGCACCATCTTTACCTCGCCGGGAGCTTGTCTTTCGCGATCCGCGGCGGCGAGTTCGAGGCGGCGGCGAAATATTCGATCGCCTTCGATACGACGGCGTCGGACGGGACGACGGGCGTCGGGCCAAGCTTCGGCGAGATGCAGGGCGGCCTGGTTGGCAGCGGCTCGCTCGGAATGGTCGGCGCCTACGGCCCGGCGACCTGCACCTTCGTCGGGACACATTTCACAGGCGGCGGCTATGCGATCACCGGCGCCGGCGACGGCGGCTGGTTCTTCAAGGGCTGCGGGACCAACAGGGCCGACCGAGAGTTCGTCGACAGCCGCCGATGCGGGCTTCACGTCGACACGGCGCCGCACTCGATAGTCGACAATATCGGGCTCGCCGCGCTCACCGTGAACGGCGATTACGTCAACCATCGAGTGACGTGCACGAACCCAAATTCGAACGTCGTGACGATCCCGAACGATTCGACGCAATGCTTCGGGGTCGGATCGTTCATCGAGCTCGAGCAGGCGACCTCGACCGGAGCCGCATCGCTGGCGGGCGCGGCAGGAGTGACGATCACCGGGCCAACGGCGACCGACGGCCAGCACCAGCAGCTCAAAGCAATCAAGGTCGCGCCGAACAGCTGGCAAACGGCGATCACCGTTCCGAACCCGATCGACGGTTCGAACAATCTCGCCGACATTGCTGACAAAGCAGCGACGGCGAAGAACCTGCGAGCACCTTATGTGCTTGCGCAGGGGGCGGTCGCAGTTGCGCACAGTGGAGACACGGCAAAGGCCACGCTGGCGAGCTTTACGCTACCGGCCAACAGCCTCGGCGCGAACGGGCAGCTGATCATCGAAACCTTGTTCTCCGCCAGCGCAACAAATGTGAACGCAAAGAATGTGACGGTGGAGATCGGAGGTGTCGTGGTCGACGGCGCGAACATCTCGAGCAGCTTCGGAACACAGTTGCACTGCCGCGTTGCGAACCGCGGAGTTCCGAACAGCCAGGTGTTCCAGAATGCCGGCATCACCGGATACGGGAGCAACAACCCGCAGACGGCCGCGATCGATACCAGCGTCGACCAGGTGATCGCGTTTACGGTGACGCTCGCCAATGCAACCGACACGGTGAAGCTGGAGAGCTATCAGATCACCGTCTGCGCGGCGGACTGAGCCATGAGCATCAGCGCAAGCGCAGTGGCTGAGCGGCCGATCGCTGCGGACCCCGCACCGGCAAGCTCGACCAGCAAGACGCCGCCGGGCCGGCGGATGATCGCGACCGCTGACCCGGTCGACCAGCCGCAGCCCTGACATTCCAACACGAAGGACGCGACATGAGTTTTCTGCTCAAGGATCCGCAAGCGGTCCTGGATTACATGATCGATTGGGGCGCCGATTATCTCGCCGTGGGCGAATTGGTTGCAGCGAGCGGCTGGTCCGTCGCGCCCGACGAGGCCGGAGGAGTCACCGTCGCCGGGAGCGACTTCGACTCGGCGAGCTCAACCGTCAAGGCGGCCGGCGGCATCGCGGGACATGTCTACAGCTTGATCAATCGCATCACGACGTCGGCGGGGAGGATCGACGAGCGGTCGATCCTGGTCCGCGTGGAGTCCCGCTGATGAGCACCGTCATGAACGGTTGCGCCATCGTGAAGCTCAGCGAGGCACAGGCCTATTTGCGCGCCGATGAAGGGGCGGAGGAAGCGCTTCTTGCAGGCCTGATCCGGACAGCGAGCGCATTGTGCGAATCCTTCATCAACCAGGTCGTGATCGCACGCGATTTCGTGGCCGAGATCGTCGCGAGCGGTTGCTGGGAGCGGCTGCCGGTGACGCCGGTTCGATCAATCGGCAGTGTCGAAAGCGTGGATTCGAGCGGGAACGCGACGATGCTGACGACGACCGCTTACGCGATCGACATCGACAGCGCGGGTGACGGCTGGGTGCGCGTGACTCAGCCCGCCGCGCTGACGCGAATCAGGGTAGGGGGCACGGCCGGAATCGCCGACGACGAGAATGGCGTGCCGGAGGCAATTCGGCAGGGCGTGCTTCGACTGGTCGCCCACATGTTCACCGATCGCGACGGCGACGGCGGTGAGCCGCCCGCCGCCGTGACGGCGCTGTGGCGACCATATCGCCGGCTGAGGCTTGCATGAGCGAATTCGCAGGAACGCTGCGTGAGCGCGTGATCATCGAGCAGCCGGTGTCGGTTCGGAATTCCATGGGGCTTCAGGAACCGGGCTGGGAGCAAGTGTGCCGCTGCCTTGCGAGCGTCACGCTCGCCAATGTCGGGCAGCAGGCGGAGGGCCAGGCGCTGAGCGCGATGCCCCGCTACCGGGTTACGATCCGGCGGCGCGATGGAATAGCGCTCGACCAGCGCGTCAACTGGGGCAGCCGCAAGCTGATGGTGCGGCAATTGCTCGACGATCCGCGGCTCAAGGACCGCATATCGATGCTGTGCGAGGAGGTGCGGGGATGATGGAGAATCTGCTTGCGCGCGGCGAGACGCTGGCGACGGAAGCGCAAGTGAAGGCGACGCGACGCACCGCGCAAAGGATGCAGGCGATCCTGAGAGGGGCTCGAATAACGCTCGAAGACATGCAAGTCATGATCAGCGGGCGCGGCATCATCAAATATTGGCTGAGCGCGCCCGAGGTGCGATTCCTCGCGGAATTGCTCAAATGAGCGCCGGCGGAGCACTGCAAACCGCAATCGCGACGGCGTTGAGCGGCGTCGGCGGGCTGACCGGCGTATTCGACGGGCCGCCGGCGCGTGCGGCTTATCCCTACGTTGCGCTGGACGCTACGACGGAAGGCGACTGGAGCCACAAGAGCGGCGCCGGCCGCCAGGTCATGGTCGCTGTCACCTTGTGGGACGACGAGCCGACCCGGCTGCACCAGATCGCGGACTGGATCGAAGTCGCGATGGGCTCGCTCGCGCCCGTTGCGGGATGGCAGCTGGTGACGATGCAATTGGTGCGGCGGCGAATCATGCGCGACGTCGCGGGCCCGTGGGCAGCGGCGATCGATTTTCGGGCGCGGATGCTGGCGACGGCATAACCGCCGTTCGCACAACAGACCCTCACCCAACCCACGGCTTCGCCGTGGGTCCCCCCCTGCCCCGCACGCGGGACAGGGCTTAAATCAAGGAGAAGATTATGGCGGCGGAACGCGGGAGCGCGTTTTTGCTCAAGATCGGCGATGGGTCGGCAACGCCGACTTTCTCGACCGTGGCTGGGCTGAAGACCACGCAATTGTCGATCAACGGCGATGCGGTGGTGATTACGAATAAAGGAAGCGGCGGCTGGCGCGAGCTTCTGTCAGGCGCGGGCGTCAGGTCGGTGTCGGTGGCGGCGAGCGGGATCTTCACCGGCAGCGCGGCGGAGACGCAGGTCAAGTCGCTGGCGCTCTCCGGTGCGCTCGAAAGCTATCAGCTAAGCTTCGAAAGCGGCGAGCAGATGCAGGGCCAGTTCCTGGTCACACGCCTCGAATATGCCGGCGATTTCAACGGAGAGCGCAATTACACGATCGCGCTCGAAAGTTCGGGCGAGGTGGCCGCGCTATGAGTGCCAACGCGTATCGCGGCGAAGCGGGCCTGGATGTTGCCGGAGAGCGGTTGGTTTTGCGTCCAAGCTTCGCGGCGCTGGTCGCGGCGGAGGAGGAGCTCGGGTCGCTATTCGAGCTGGTTGAACGTGCCGCGGCGGGCGCCCTCAAGCTTCACGAGATTGCGGCGCTGTTCGATCATCTGTCGAAGGCCCGGGCGGAAGCGATTACGCGGGCGCGCATTGGCGAAGCAGTCGTCGAGAAGGGGCTGGCGAAGATCAGTCCGGTGCTGAAGCAGGTCCTCGCGCAGATCCTGCAGGGGCGATGAGCAACCACTTCGGTCAGGCCGCCGCGCGATTGAGTAGTGCGGCGAGCATGCTGCTTGGATGGCGGCCGGACGAATTCTGGAGCGCAACGCCAGCCGAGCTCGCGCTTGCGCTGACCATCGCCGACGCGGCCGCTGAGCCGCCGGATGAGAAAAGGATCGAGGCGCTGCGTCTGCGCTTCCCCGACGAGAAAGCTTGACGGAATGGACGAGGAAATCGAACGCCTGGTGGTCAGCGTCCGGGCGGACACGGCTAGCTTTGCGCGCGATGTTGCGTCGATGCGCGGCGAGCTGGAGGGACCGCTGGTCGCGGGAGCAGGGCGAGCGGGGCGGCTGATCGACAGCTCGCTCGCGAAAGCGATCTTGAGCGGGAAGACGGGGTTTGATGACCTGAAAAAGGTCGCGCTGTCCGCGATGTCGGACATTGCGCAAGCTTCACTCCGCGCCTTGTTTCACACGCCCGGTGGCGGGACCCTTGGGGCTTCCGTTTTGAACGGCCTCGGCGGCGTGATCGCGTCCCTGCTCGGTTCACCTGGGCGGGCGACGGGGGGATCGGTCAGTGCAGGCCGCGGCTACATGGTTGGCGAGAATGGACCGGAGCTGTTCGTCCCGTCGGGCGCGGGTCGGATCGAGCACATCGGCAGCGGTGCGCGTGACGTTCGCGTTGCGATTGCCATTCA
>JAICXO010000041.1 GCA_025980335.1 Sphingomonas sp.
TCGCGGCCGATCGAGAGCCGGGCCGACCTGATCGCGGAATTCGAGCAGGGCGAGAAACCGTCCAAGGACTGGCGCATCGGCACCGAGCACGAGAAATTCGTCTATCGCGTGGCCGACCATCGCGCGCCGTCGTACGACGAACCCGGCGGCATCCGCGACCTGCTGATGGGCCTGACCGAGTTCGGGTGGAAGCCGGTGGTCGAGGCGGGGAACGTCATCGCGCTGTCCGGTCCCGACGGCACGATCAGCCTGGAGCCCGCAGGCCAGCTCGAGCTGTCCGGAGCGGCGCTCAAAAACCTCCACCAGACCTGCAGCGAAGCCGCGCGGCACCTCGACCAGTGCAAGACCGTCGGCGAGCGGCTCGGGCTCGGGTTCCTCGGAACCGGAATGTGGCCGGACAAGACGCGCGCCGAGCTGCCGATCATGCCCAAGGGCCGCTACGCCATCATGCTCAATTACATGCCCAAGGTCGGCGGGCTGGGGCTGGACATGATGCTGCGCACCTGCACCATCCAGACCAACCTCGATTATGCGTCCGAAGCGGACATGGTGAAGAAGTTCCGCGTCGGCCTGGCGCTTCAGCCGGTCGCGACCGCTTTGTTCGCCAACTCGCCGTTCACGGAAGGCAAGCCCAACGGCTACAAGAGCTTCCGGAGCCACATCTGGGAGGACACCGACCCCGACCGCACCGGCATGCTCCCGTTCGTGTTCGAGGAGGGGTTCGGGTACGAACGCTACTGCGACTATGCGCTCGACGTGCCGATGTATTTCGTCTTCCGCGACGGCAAATATATCGACGTCGCAGGCGAAAGCTTCCGCGCTTTTCTGAGGGGCGAATTGCCGCAGCTGCCGGGCGAGAAGCCGCGGCTGACCGACTGGACCGACCACCTCTCGACCGCATTCCCGGAGGTCCGGCTGAAGAGCTTTCTCGAGATGCGCGGCGCCGACGGAGGCCGCTGGAGCCGGATCTGCGCGCTTCCGGCGCTGTGGGTCGGGCTGCTCTACGACGGTCAGGCGCTGGATGCGGGCTGGGAGCTGGTCAAACACTGGACGATCGAGCAGCGCGAGAAGCTGCGCGAGGACGTGCCGAAGCTCGCGCTGGATGCGATCACGCCCGACGGCGAGAGCATGCGCGACTTTGCCGCGCGCGTGCTCGAGATCGCCGCCGACGGACTCACTCGGCGGGCGCAGCTCAACAGCGCCGGCGACAACGAAGGCGGGTTCCTCGACCCGTTGCGCGACGTGCTCGCAACGGGCATGACCCCTGCGGACCGCCTGCTCGCGCGCTTCCACGGCGAGTGGCACGGCGACGTGTCGCACATCTACGAGGAATTCAGCTTCTGATGGACATCCACACCGCCCAGCGCCGCACGCTCTATCCCGAGATCCAACCATATCAGACCGGGATGCTCGACGTCGGCGACGGGCATCGGCTCTATTGGGAGCTGTCGGGCAATCCGAACGGCAAGCCGGTGGTATTCCTGCACGGAGGCCCCGGCGGCGGATCGAGCCCCGAGCATCGGCGGCAATTCAATCCCGACAAATACAAGATCCTGGTTTTCGACCAGCGCGGCTGCGGGCGCTCGACGCCCTACGCGAGCCTCGAGAACAACACGACGTGGGACCTCGTCGAGGACATCGAGAAGCTTCGGACGCAAGTCGCGAAGGTGGACAAATGGATGGTGTTCGGCGGTAGCTGGGGTTCGACCCTGGCGCTCGCTTACGCCGAGAAATATCCCGAGCACGTGACCGAGCTGGTGCTGCGCGGCATCTTCCTGTTCGACCAGTACGAGATCGACTGGATGTACAAGGAAGGCGGCGCGAGCCAGGTCTATCCCGATAAATGGGACGAGTTCGTCGCGCTGATCCCGGAGGAGGAGCGCGGAGACATCGTCGAGGCCTATCGCAAGCGGCTGACAAGCGAGGACAAGCATGTCCAGCTGCAGGCCGCGAAGGCCTGGAGCAAGTGGGAAGGGGAAATCGTCACCATTCTGCCGAGCCCGGGCACGATCGACCATTTTACTTCGCCGGAGATTGCGATCGCGGTTTCGCGGATCGAGAATCATTACATGGCCAACCACGGCTGGCTCGAGGAAGGCCAGCTGCTGAAGGGCGCCGCCGAGAAGCTCCGCGGAATTCCGGGCGTCATCGTCCAGGGGCGCCATGACACCTGCACGCCACCCGTCGCGGCCTGGCAGCTCAAGCAGGCCTGGCCCGAAGTGGACCTGAACATCATTCCCGACGCCGGACACCTGTTCAGCCAGCCCGGCAACCTCGATGCGCTGGTCCGCGCGACCGACCGGTTTGCCGGGCTCTAGAGCCGAATTCCGAACACTTCCGCGAACGCGCGCTCGCCCTCTGGCGTGATCGTCAGCGCGCGATCGTTCTTGCGACGCTCGGTCCAGCCGAGCGCGAAGCAGCGATCCGCGATTGCCGCGCCGATATGGCCGCCGATGTGCAAGCGCCTTTCGCTCCAGTCGAGGCATGGCCGGCAGAAGGCGCGACGCGAATGGCGCGGCACCGAAAGCTCGATTCCAAGATTTCCGAGGAACCCCCGCCCCTCGTCGGTGACGATGCCGCCGTCGTCGGTGAGTACAACCAGCTTTCGCTTCGCCAGGCTATCGGCCAACGCGACTCCGAGCTTCCCCGCGAGATGATCGTAACAGGTCCGGGCGATCGCCATCTGCTCGCCGCAGCGCGACTTGGGACGGTGGCGCGGTGGCCCGTCGACAGCGAGCGCCATCAGGCTTTCGAGCACCTGCGCGACGGCCGGCGACGAGAGCCGGTAATAACGGTGGCGGCCGCTCGACGTTACCGAAATCAGCCGTCCGTCGAGCAGCTTCGCCAAATGGCCGCTCGCAGTCGACGGCGCGACTCCTGCCGCGAGCCCCAACTCGGTCGCGGTTAACGCGCGGCCGCCGGCAAGGGCAGTGAGCATGTTCGCGCGGGCAGGATCCCCGATCAGCGACGCCGGTTCGGCGATATAAGGTCCGTCGGTCATGGTGCCGGTGTACGGAACACCGATGTGCGAGTCTCGCGCCGACGTTTCGCTTCCGGCCGAAGCGTCGCTACTCCCCGGGGCGGTACGTCCGTTCGGTGTGGCCCTTGAGCTCGTCCGGCCAGAAATAGACCTTGCGCAGGTCTCCCGAAGCGAAGCGGAGCGCCTCGTCATTGAAGTGCGGCGAATTCGGGTGGCCGCTCTCTCCGCCCGCAGTCACCGCCCGCGCGCGGACCCTCGGCCCGAACTCGACCACCGCGACGAAGCTGTTGCCATAGTCTCCGTACCAGCGCTTCGTTCCGGGCTTGGGCCGCGAACGGATCGACGCGAGCGAGCCGAAGTTGGCGTCGGCGAACGGCACCGGAATGCTCGGCGCCGCATCGCTGAACGTGGGATTGTCGATGTCGGCGGAGATGCGCTGGTCGCGGTTGATCTCGCCCCACGGTACTTGCCATCGGCCGAAGTCCCGCTGGAGATACGCCACCGCGTCATCGAGCACCTGGATCTTCTGCTCGGGGGTCGTGTCGCGGGCAAGGCGCATCATCACTTTGTTCCCCGGCTCGTCATCGGGAGCATGAAGCGCAGTCCTGAGGCGCAGACCCCAGACCATCGCCAGCGTCTGCGCGACCGACTCGCCGCTCCAGCGATAGTCCCACGGGCGAAGCACGGCGATCGGTCCGGCAAGCCGCGCCCTGCGCGGGTCGGTCGACGGCAGCATGTCGTAAGCGCGGATGAGCGGCGGGATCAGGGCTGCAAAGCCCGGCTGATAGCTGTCGAACGCGGCCGCCTGGAGCTTGTCCAAGGTCCAGCCGCGGCTCCCGGTGAGCAGCCGCAAGGCGTGGAGGCCGCGGAAATTCTCCCCGAACGTATCCATGTATTTCGGATAGTCCTGCGCCTTCGGGCTGAACGCCCCGGCGGCCGACCACGGCGCATTGTTGTTGTTGTCTACCCAGCCATTCGGCGGGTTGACGACGTTGGGAAGTTCGCTGAGCGATGACAGCGAGCCCCAGTCGGTCGCCGGATCGCTGCCGTCGACCGGCTTCGTGTAATCGAAGCGGTCATCGCGGCGCGGAACGAACTGCGGGTGGAGATAAGCGATCTCCCCATGATCGTCGGCGAAGATCGTGTCGTTGGAGCTATTGGCCTTGAGCTGCGCGATCTGCATGTAGCTTTTCGACTCCGCTCGAGGTGTGCATCCAGCCGATGTGCGGATTGAACCCCTGGTAGATGAAGAATTGTCCCCAGGTCGCCGCGCCGTAAGCGTCGAGCCCCTCGTCGCTCGACATCTGCAACTCCGAGCGGAAGTACCAACTGGTGTGCGGATTGATCAGCAGGAGCGCGTGGCCGTTGGCGGTCAGCCCCGGAGCGATTGCGATGCCGTTCGAGCCCTGGCGTTCCTTGTCGACCCACCCGTCATCCCGGGCTTGACCCGGAACCCGCCTGACTTCCCACGCCGCTGAAGATAAGGCAGGTCCCGGCTCGAGGCCGGGATGACCTTGTGAATAGAAATCCCGCAACCCATCCAGATCGATCCGCTCGATGTCGCCGCCGATGCTCCCTTCGGTGAAGCTCAGCGCCATCCACGGCTCGAAATGGGTGAGCACCTTAGGGTGCACGTCGGGATGCGTCGCGAGGAAGTAATTGAGGCCGTCGGCCCAGGCATTCATCAGCGCCTGCATGTTGGCCGGGCTCTTCGCATACCAGGCCTTGAGCTCGGGCTCGCTGACGTAGAGCCGCGCGCGCAGGTCCTTCCAGATGGCTTGCTCGCCTTCCGCCTCGGCGGTGCGGCCGAGCGCGGTCAGATAATTGGCCTCGATCCGCGGGAAGTCGTCCTCCGCCTGCGCGTAGATCATCCCGAACACCGCATCCGCGTCGGTGTGCCCATGCACATGCGCGATGCCCCAGTCGTCGCGGGTGATTGTGACATGTGACGCTTCGCTGCGCAGTCGCGCGAGCTGCGGCGGGGGAGCGGCGGCAATGAGGAGGAGGAGGAGAGCGGGAAGGACTAATGTACGCATGGCTTTCTTGTACCCGTGCGAAGGCAGGGGTCCAGACGGACGCGGATCAAGAATGTTTTCACGCGAAGGCACGAAGGCGCGAAGAACAAGAAGGGATGGTTCGCGCAGAGACGCAGAGGCGCAGAGAGGCCGAAGAGCGCTCGTGCGGCAGCTGCAACTAATGGCGCACGAGCAGCCTCGATCGGGATGAGGATAAAGCTGTCGCGAGCACTACACCAACGCCTCTGCGTCTCTGCGTCTCTGCGCGAGAATCCTACTTCGCTTCTTCGTGCCGTCGTGCCTTCGTGTGAGCCGATTTGCCTTTTGCTGGATTGCGTCGCTACGCTCGCAATGACGGAGGGAGTTCATGGCGGAAGCACGGCGTAGCAGCCTGACGCGCGTGATCGCGTCGAGCCTGATCGGCACGACGATCGAGTGGTACGATTTCTTCCTCTACGGCTCGGCCGCGGCGCTGGTTTTCAACAAGCTGTTCTTCCCGTCGTTCGACCCGCTCGTCGGCACCTTGCTCGCGTTCGCCACCTACGCCGTCGGGTTCGTCGCGCGGCCGCTGGGCGGGATCGTGTTCGGCCATTTTGGCGACCGCATCGGGCGCAAGAAGCTGCTGATGTGGAGCCTCGTCATGATGGGGCTCGCGACGGTGCTGATCGGCCTTCTGCCGGGTTACGACAGCATCGGCGTGTGGGCGCCGATCGGGCTGATCGTGCTGCGCGTGTGTCAGGGCTTCGCGGTCGGCGGCGAATGGGGCGGCGCTGTGCTGATGGCCGCCGAGCATGGCGACGCGCGGCGGCGCGGATACTGGGCGAGCTGGCCGCAGGCGGGAGTGCCGCTCGGGCTTCTCCTTTCCGCCGGAATCCTGGCGCTGATGGCCGGAGTCCAGACGACGGCCGACTTCGAGCGCTGGGGCTGGCGCGTGCCCTTCCTGCTCTCGGCGATCCTGGTGATCGTCGGCTGGTACATCCGCAACAAAGTGACCGAGAGCCCGATGTTCGAAGCGGAGATCGAAGCCGAAAGGCCGCCCGCCACGCCGGCCGTCGACGTGTTCCGCGAGCGCCCGCGCGCGGTGCTGCTCGGCGCCGGCCTCCGCGTCGGCGAGAACATCGTCTATTACATCATCACCGTCTTTTCGCTGACCTATCTCGTCGACGTCGCCGCCGAGAGCCGGAGCCTTGCGCTCGACGCCTTGCTCATCGGCGCGGCGATCCAGTTCGTCGCCATCCCGCTGATCGCCACGCTGTCCGACCGGATCGGCAGGCGCGCAGTCTACGCGTTCGGCGGGTTCGGATCGGCGATCTTCGTCTTCCTGTTCTTCCCGATGCTGGCGAGCGGAAGCAACGGCCTTATCATCCTCGCGATCGTCGTCGCGCTGCTGCTCCACGCGTCGATGTACGCGCCGCAGGCGGCGTTCATCACCGAGCTGTTCCCGACCCGCATCCGCTATTCGGGCGTGTCGATCGCCTACCAGCTGACCGCGATCTTCGCCGGCAGCCTGGCGCCGATCATCGCGCTGTGGCTGTACAAGGACCTGCACTCGTCAGTGCCGGTGTCGATCTACGTCGCGATCGCCTGCGCGATCAGCGGCGTCAGCGCGCTGCTTGCGAGGGAGACGAAGGGCGTGGAGCTGAGCGCGATTCGGTAGATATGAAACGAATGCTGACCATTCTCCTTGCGTTTCTGCTCGTCCTCGTTGTCGCGGGCGGCGTTGCTTGGTGGAGATACACTCAGCTCTTCGAAAGGCCGTCCAACGAGATCGTCCAATTGGACGATCAGAAGCGGGCGATGCTCACTCGCCTCAGGCACGAAGAGAAATTCGAACCGAACGAATATCCGCCGCTCGGATACACTGGAGTTGCAACACCCGAAGAAGGTATAGTTGCAAGGGCGGCGGTGAACGATGTCCTCGACGCTATTCTGTCGAGCAAGAATGGGCCCGTTTCCGCGAGTACTGTGTCCAATCTGATTGGCCGAGCAATGAGGCGGGTCAACTTGCTCGAAACGGAGGATCGAGACCGAACAGCAGGCTACATGATCGAGATTTGGTATATCTTAGGATTCAAGGGGTCCACTGGCAGGTTCGCCTACGGGTCAGCCTTCCAAGAACCAAAAGGCTACGGCGAACCGCTGCCGCCCGGGTGGAAATCACCGACTGAACCAAGACGTATCGGAACATAGCTCGTCCGAATTCTAAGCGTTCGGAAGCGCCTGTTTCGCTTCGCCCCAGCCGGCGAGCGCCTTGGAGCTTGCCCGTTCCAATAGTTCATCGGCGTCGCGGATGGTGAAGTGGTTGCCGCCTTGGTAGCGGTCGAGCTCGTCCCATGAGATCGGCGCGGCGACGGGGGCGCCTTCGCGGGCGCGGGCCGAGTAACGTGCCGGTGTCGATCTACGTCGCCATCGCGTGCGTGATCAGCGGCGTCAGCGCACTGCTTGCGCGCGAGACGAAGGGCGTGGAGCTGTCGGAGATTCGGTAGGACTTGGACATCTGCAATGACTGGAAAGCGGACATTCCCTTTGTTAGCGTTGTCGGATGGACGGCTACCACGTCAACGATCGCCCGCCTTCGGCCAAGAACGAACGAAAGTATGACTGGCTGGCGATAATCGCGATGCTGCCGGTTTTCGTCGCCATCTGGCACTTCAGTACGCAAGAAAAGGCACTCGCGACCTCCGGAACGCTATTTCTTTTCTATGTTCTCATTTCAGTGATGTGGAATTGCCGCCGCGAGAAATGGTTCTGGCTGGCGATTGCGGTGCTCGTCTTAATCCATGTCGCTGTGATCTGGCTCGTTCCATTTCAGCTGCCCACTGGGCCGTCCCTCACATACGTGCTCCCGATCATGATGGCCGACGGGTTCGCGATGTTTGGCGTTCTTCGGTGGCTTGAAGTGCGACGGCTGATCTAAAAGGCGGTCCCTACTGGGAATGAGGAACCGGAAAGCTCACGCATTCGGAAGCGCCTGTTTCGCTTCGCCCCAGCCGGCGAGCGCCTTGGAGCTTGCCCGTTCCAGTAGTTCATCGGCGTCGCGGATGGTGAAGTGGTTGCCGCCTTGGTAGCGGTCGAGTTCGTCCCATGAAATCGGCGCGGCGACGGGGGCGCCCTCGCGGGCGCGGGCGGAATAGGGCATCACCGCGGTGGCGCCGCGCTGGTTGCGGAGCCAGTCGAGGAAGATTCGGCCCTTGCGCTGGACCTTGCGGATGTTGGCGGTGAACATCTCGGGCTCGGCTTCCGCGATCGCGCGGCTGAAGCGCTCGGCGAAATCGGAAACTTTCGGCCAATCGGCCGAGGCGTCGAGCGGCGCGACCACGTGGAGGCCCTTGCCGCCGGACAGCAGCGGGAAGGTGATCAGCCCGAGATCGGCGAGCAGCTGCTTTAGGCGCACCGCCGCTTCTTTCACCTTGGCGAAGTCGAGGCCGACGTCCGGATCGAGGTCGAACACTAATCTGTCGGGATATTCGATCTTGTCGCTGCGGCTGCCCCAGCCGTGAAACTCGATCGTGCCCATCTGGACGCAGGCGAGCAGGCCCTTGATGTCGTCGAAGTAAAGGTAATCCTGGACGATCCCCTTCTTCTCCTTGACCGGCACGTGCTTGACGTCGGGGCCGAAGGAGCCGGTGTCGTGCTTCTGGAAGAAGCATTTTTTCGACCGGCCCTGCGGACAGCGGATCAGGGTCATCGGCCGGTGCCGCGCGTTGACCATGATCAACGCCTCGACCGCCGCATAATAATCGGCGAGGTCGAGCTTGCTGAGCTTCTCGTCGGGGAAGATCATGCGGTCCGGGCTGCTGATCTTGATTCCGAAGCTCTCCGCGGAGGCCGGTGCTTTCTTCTCGGCCTTGGTCAGATGCTTGGTCGTTTCGACCACCACGTCGGACGCGGGCTTGTCCTCCCGCAGGCCGAGGAAGCTCGGGTGGCGCAGGATTCCGTCGTCCGTGAACTCGGTGAAGGCGATCTCGCAGACGAGCTCGGGCTTGATGAAGTGCGCGCCCTTGCGGTCGGCGCGCGGCACCTCGACGGGCGCCTTGTCGACGGCCAGCGGCTCCATGCGGTCCATCAGCGCGTCGATCGACTTCGCGTTGAAGCCGGTGCCGACCTTGCCGACGTAGGTGAGCTTGCCCTTCTCCTTCGCGGCGAGAAGCAATGAGCGGAAGCCCTTGCGCTTGTCGCTTTCCGACCAGCCGACAATGACGAATTCCTGGCGCTCGATGCACTTGATCTTGAGCCAATTGCGGGTGCGGGTGCCCTTGTACGGGCAGCTCGCCTTCTTCGCGACGATGCCCTCGCCCTTCTGCTTGCAGACTTGCTCGAACAGCGCTTCGCCCTTGCCGATCACATGATCGCCGTAGATGATCGGCGGGCTGACGCCGGCGAGCAGCGACGCGAGCCGGTCCTTGCGCACGATGTTGGGCAGGCGCTTGATGTCCTCGCCCTGGTCGACCAGCAGGTCGAAAGCGTAGAAGACAAGATTGGCGCCCTTCTTGTCCTTGAGGGTCGACTGAAGCAGCTGAAAGCTCGGCTTGCCGTTCGCGTCCAGCGCGACAGCCTCGCCATCGATCAGGCAACCGGCAGGGAGGTTGGCGGCGGCCTTGACCAGCGCCTTGAACTTGTCGCTCCAGTCCTTGCCGTGGCGCGTGAAGGCGGACGCGACGCCGTCACCGACCGACAGCAGCAGCCGATAGCCGTCGTACTTGTATTCGTAGAGCCAGTCGCTTCCGGTCGGGACCTCGTCGACGAGGGTCGCGAGCTGCGGCGACTCGAATGGCGGCGGCGCCTTCGAGGCCTTCTTCTTTCCGCGGCCGCCCTTCTGGCCGCCGCGGTTCGACCGCCACACGTCCTCGCCGGCCGCAATTTCCGCCATGGTGCGGCCGGTCGTGACGCTGGTCACTTCATTGTCGACCAGCGCATCGCCGTCCTCGGGATCGGCATATTCGTCGGTGACCTTCTTCAGCATCCACGGCTCGCCGCGTTCGCCCGGGCGCGGGCTCAGGCGGAACAGCACCCACTCGCCCTTCATCCGCTCGCCTTCGAGGGTGAAGTGGAGATGCCCTTCCTCGATCGTTTTCGACGGGTCCTTGCCCGGCTGCGGAATCCAGCGCCCTTCGTCCCACAGCATCACCGTGCCGCCGCCATATTCGCCGGCCGGGATCGTCCCTTCGAAGGTGCCGTAGTCGAGCGGATGATCCTCGGTGCGCATTGCGAGGCGCTTCTCGGCAGGGTCGAGGCTCGGACCCTTCGGCACCGCCCAGCTCTTGAGCACCCCGTCGAGCTCGAGCCGGAAGTCCCAGTGAAGCCGCGACGCTTCGTGCTTCTGGACGACGAAGCTGTCGCCTTTTCCCTTGAGCTTGCGGCCCTTCGGCTCCTTCGTCTTGGTGAAGTCGCGCTTGCGGTTGTACGTCGCGATGTCGAGGTTCTTGGTGGCCATCACTCAGCAACTCCCCGTCATTGCGAGCGCAGCGAAGCAATCCAGCGCCGCGCTGGATTGCCGCGCAGCCTGCGGCTGCTCGCAATGACGGATGCAATCACCGCTTGCGCCCGCCGGCGGCGGCCTTCTTCGCCGGCGCTTTCTTCGGCGCGTGGCGCGGCGCCGGCTTCTTCGCTGCCGTCTTCTTCGCGGCCCCGCGCTTGTTCTCGTTCGCCGCCTTGCCGCCGTTTTCCTCGCCATTGTTGAGGCTGCGCTTGAGCGCCGCCATCAGGTCGACCACGTTCGACCCGCGCGGCGGCGGTGCGTTGGCATCCGGGTCCTGGATGATCTTCTCGCCCTTCGCCCGCTGCTTCTCCTCAATCAGCTCGTGAAGCGCGTCGACGTAGCGGTTGTGGAACTCGCTCGGATCGAACTTGCCGCTCTTCCGCTCGATCAGCATCGAGGCCATGTCGAGCAGGTCGGCGTCGGGCTCCTCGTTGCCAATCTCCCGGAAATAGGACTGCGCCTTGTTGACTTCGTCGGCGTAGCGCAGCGTCTCGAGCAGCAGCCCGCGCCCGCACGGCTTCAATGAGACGACATATTCCTGGCCGCGCATCGCGAGCTGGCCGACGCCGACCTTCTTCGCCGCCTTCAGCGCATCGCGGAGAACGACATAGGCCTCCTCGGCTAGGTCATCGGCAGGGACGACGAAGTAGGGCTTGTCGTAATACATGGCGTCGATGTCGTGGGTGTCGACGAACTCGACCAGGTCGAGTGTCTTCTTGCTCTCGAGCTTGACGCTGTCGATCTCGTCCTGGTCGAGCAGGACGTAGTGGCCTTTCGACACCTCGTAGCCCTTGACGATCTGGTCGCGGTCGACCGGGCCGATCCCGGGCACGACCTTTTCATATTTGATGCGCTGGCCGGTCGGTTCGTAGACCTGATGAAACTGGATCGCCGCGCCGCTTTTCGTCGCGGGATAAAGCTCCACCGGGATCGATACCAGCGCGAGGCGGATTTGCCCTCGCCAGATCGCGCGCGCGGCCATTGGTAAGTCTCCTTCTGCGAGGAGATTCAATCATTGCGGCGGCGACTCGTTCCCTGTGGCGGCCTTGAGCGTGCGCACGAATTGAGCGACGTCACCGCCGCGGTGCGCGCAGTCGACGATCGCCGACCCGCAAATGACTCCCCGCGCGCCGGCGGAGAGTGCGGCCCGCACATGCTCCGGGGTGGAGATTCCGAACCCGAATACCGCTGGCGGCGCACCCGCGGCGCGGAGCCGCTCGACGAGGCTCGCGTCGAATTCGCCGCCGGCGTGGGTGCCGGTGATGCCCGCGCGGCTGACGCAGTAGGTGTATGCCTTCGACAGCGTCGCGATCCGGTGGAGAGTAGCGTCCGGCGTGTTCGCCGCCGCGATCAGCACCGGCTCGACCCCGGCCTGCTCCATGTCGCGGACGAACGGCTCCGCTTCGAGCGCAGGCACGTCGGCGATCAGCAGGCTGTCGGCGCCGGCCTCGGCCGCATCGCGCATAAACCCCGCGCGCGCGACCACGAGGTTCGCATAAGTGAGGATTCCGACCGGCACATCCGGGTGCCGCTCGCGAAAAGCCGCGATCAGATCGAAGCAATCGCCGACGCGCACGCCCGCGCCGAGCGCCCGCTGTGCCGCAGCCTGGATCACCGGCCCGTCCGCGACCGGGTCCGAGAAGGGGATTCCGACTTCGACCATGTCGGCGCCGCCCTCGACCACCGCGTCGAGCAGCTGCGCACTCGTGTCGAAGTCGGGATCGCCAAGCATCAGGAACGCGCCGAACGCGCGGGCGCCGCCGAGCCGTTCAAACATGGCGGCATAGCGGCTCATGCGAGGAAGGCCTGCGCCTGACTCACATCCTTGTCCCCGCGTCCCGAGAGGCCAACGAGAATGATGCTGTCGGGCTCCGCCTCGGCGAGCTTGAGCGCATGCGCCACGGCGTGGGCCGATTCGAACGCACAGAGAATGCCCTCCCCTTCGGCGAGCGCCTTGAAGGCGGCGAGCGCCTCCTTGTCGGTGCAGCCGACATATTGGGCGCGGCCGCTGTCCTTGAGGTGCGCGTGTTCGGGCCCGACCGCGGGATAGTCGAGCCCGGCGGAAACCGACCAGGTGTCGGCGATCTGCCCTTCATCGTCCTGAAGCACGTAGGTTTCGGCTCCGTGGAGAATGCCGCGGCTGCCGCGCAGCAGGGTCGCGCCATGCTCCTTGCCGGCGAGCCCCTTGCCGGCGGCCTCGACCCCGATCAGCCGCACCGGATCGTCGATGAACTCCGCGAACAGGCCGATTGCGTTGGAGCCGCCGCCGACGCAGGCGACCGCTGCGTTAGGCAAGCGCCCGAGCTGATCGAGCATCTGCGCGCGCGCCTCGCGCCCGATCACGCGCTGGAATTCGCGCACCATGGTCGGGAACGGGTGCGGCCCGGCGGCCGTGCCGAGCAGGTAATGCGTGGTCTCGAAACTGGCCGACCAGTCGCGGAGCGCCTCGTTGATTGCATCCTTCAGCGTTTGGCCGCCGCTTTCCACCGGCACGACGCGGGCGCCCATCAGCTGCATCCGGAAGACGTTGAGCTTCTGCCGCTCGACGTCCTCCGCGCCCATGTAGATCACGGTCTCGAACCCGAGCAGCGCGCCGACAATCGCAGTGGCGACTCCGTGCTGACCCGCACCGGTCTCGGCGATCAGCCGGGTCTTGCCCATGCGCCGGGCGAGCAGTCCCTGCCCGAGCACCTGGTTGGTCTTGTGCGCGCCGCCGTGGAGCAGGTCCTCGCGCTTGAGATAGATGTTGCCCGGCAGGTTGCGGCAGCGGGTGAGCGGGGTCGGACGCCCGGCGTAGTTCGCAAGGAGATCGTTCAGCTCGGTCCCGAATGCCGAATCGTCCTGCGCGTCGAGGAACGCCGCCTCGAGCTGCTCGAGCGCGGGCACGAGGACCTCGGGAACATAGCAGCCGCCGAAGCGGCCGAAGCGGCCGTCTAGGCGCATGCCGACAGCCGCTGGCGGGCACGCGGCCGAAGCGCTTCGAACAGCGCCGCGATTTTCTCGGCCGATTTGCGCCCCGCGTAGAGATCCACCGCCGAGCCGACGTCGATCGCATAAGCGCCGAGCCGCTGCGCAGCCGCTGCATTGTGAATGCCGATCCCTCCGGCGACCACTGATCGCGGCAGCTCGGGATGCTCCTCGATCAGCGCCCAATCGAAGCTGCGGCCACTTCCGCCGCTTCCATTGTCGAACACCAGGCGATCGGCGCCGCGCGCGTCCAGTGGCTCGCGCCCGACGCTCACCGCCCGCCAGATTTCGCACAGCGGCGGCAGCTCGCGCCGGAGCGCGCTGACGTAATCGCTCTCCTCTCGCCCGTGCAGCTGGACCGCATGGAGGTTGAGCAGCGTCGCGATGTCGCCGACGGTCCGCAGCGGCGCGTCGCGGAATACGCCGACGGGGCGCATCCCGGAGCGTCGCGCGATACCGGCCAGCGGCGCCGCCTCGTCTGCCGTGACATGGCGGGGGCTGCCAGGCACGAAGACGAAGCCTGCGTGCGCCGCTGGCCGGGCGGCGCGCAAATCGGCGCCGCATCTCAACCCGCACAGCTTGGTCCGTCCGAAGACGAGCTTCCGCGCAGCCTGAGCCGGGTCCGCAGAGCGCATCAGCGAGGAACCGATCAAGAACCCATCGACGAGCGGTGCAATTCTCTCGACGTCGGCCCTCCCAGCGATGCCGGATTCGCTGACCAGCACCCGGTCCGGGGCGAGCTTCGCCAGCCGCTCGGTGGTGCGAAGGTCGACGCTGAGGTCTGAAAGGTTGCGGTTATTGATACCGATGAGGGGTGCGCCGAGCGCAAGCGCCCGGCGCATCTCGCGCTCGTCATGCACCTCGACCAGCGCATCCATGCCGAACCGGCGCGCTTCTGCGACCATCGCTCCGGCCGCGTCATCGTCGAGCAGCGACAGCATGACCAGGATCGCATCGGCTCCGGCGATCCGCGCTTCGGCGACCTGGCGCAGATCGATGAAGAAGTCCTTGGCGAGGATCGGCCCCTCGAACTCCTCCCGCGCCGAGAGGTCGTTGAGCGAGCCGCCGAAGTGGGGGCCGTCGCACAGCACGCTGAGCGCATCGGCGACCCCGGCATAGCCGCGCGCCAGCGCTGCGGGGTCGGCACCCGGACGGATCGTGCCGCCAGACGGCGACGCTTTCTTGATCTCGAGAATGAAGCGCGCGCCGTCTTTCGCGAGCGTCGCCGCAAGGCTGCGCCGCGTCGGCGCTGCGCGGTCACGGAGCGCATCGAGCGAGACGCCGTCGAACCGGCTCGCGAGCTCCTCCCGCTTGGACGCGGCAATCCGTCCGAGCACGCCTTCAGCCACGGCTCGCCTCCACGAACCGGGCGAGCACGTCCGCGGCAGCGCCCGACGCCAGAGCGTCGCGCGCGAGCGCAGCACCGTCGCGAAGGCTCGCCGCCTTGCCTGCGGTCATTAGCAATGCCGCCGCATTGAGGATCACGATGTCCTCCTCGGCCCGCGCGGCGCGGCCGGCGAGAAGCGCCTGCAGTCGATCGGCATTTTCGGCGACATCGCCGCCCTTCACCACCTTCAGCGGTGCGCGCTCCAGGCCCGCGTCCTCGGGCGTGATCTCGATCTCCTCGATCTCGTCGCCGGAAAGCCGGATCGCTCGCGTTTCGGCATGGAGCGCGATCTCGTCGAGGCCCGATCCGTGCACCACGAGCGCCTGGTCGACGCCCATGGCGGCGAGAGTCTGCGCGATGCGCCGCAGCATCCGCGGATCGGCGACACCCAAAAGCTGAATCGGAGGGTGCGCTGGATTGATGCAGGGTCCGAGCAGATTCATGATCGTGCGCACGCCCAGCTGACGCCGCACCAGCGCCGCATGCTTCATTCCCGGATGGTAGGCGGGCGCGAACAGGAAGCAGAAGCCGGTCTCGTCGAGCAAAGCACGGGCCTTCTCCGGCGCGATGTCGATCGTCGCTCCACGCGCCTCGAGCACGTCGGCCGAGCCGCATCGGGAGCTGACGCTACGGTTGCCGTGCTTGGCGACGGGCAGGCCGGCCGCGGCAACGACGAACGCGGTCGCGGTCGAAACGTTGATGAGCCCCGACCCGTCGCCGCCGGTGCCGCAGCAATCGGCGTAGAGATAGTCCGGGCGATCGAACGGCAGCGCGGCTTCGCTCAGCGCGCGGGCGGCGCCGATCATCTCCTCGGCCGTTTCGCCCTTCATCCGCAGCGCGATCAGCATGCCGGCGATCTCCGCCGGCTCGAGCTTCCCGAGCACCAGCCGTTCGAACAGATGCCCGGAATCCTCGACCGGAAGGTCTTCGCCGCTGAGCAGCTTGGGAAGCGGGTTGGCGACCGGCTGCGAAGGGTCGTGCTCCGCGTGAGTCGGATGGAGGACCGCAGCGGTCAGAGAGTCGCTGGGAATCGGAAGAATCTGGTTCATGATTGGTCACCTGAAACAAAAAACCCGCCGAGTGGCGGGCGGGCAGACGATGATCGGTTGCTTAGTCGATCAGTCGCGCCATCGCGCCGCACGAGTCGAGCCGCGCCACCAGAAGTGAGCGGTCGATGCAGCGGCAATGGCGTTCAGGTGCGTCATCGGCGGCGTCGATACCGGAGCTTTCCGCGCGACGTCAAGCTCATGCCGCGGCGCGGTCGCTAACCAGGCCGCTGTGGCGCGCGTTGCGCAACCGATAGGTGAACCCTTCCGCAGCATAGCTGACCTCGGCCCGGCCGCCGGTCTCCATTTCCATTCCGCGCTTCAGGATGCGCGTCCCGAACCCGGTGCTCTTGGGCGGCTCGACCGGCGGTCCGCCCGACTCCGCCCAGGTGAAGTCGAAGCGCTGTCCTTCGGCGTCCACCGTCGACCAGTTGATGGCGACGCGACCGCCATCGCCCGACATCGCCCCATATTTGAGCGCGTTTGTGCATAGCTCGTGCACCGCGAGCGAGAACATGATCGCAGTCGACGAATCGACGCAGATTTCCGGTCCGGCAACCGTCATGCGATCCGAGGACGCGCCGCAGCCTTCGAGCGATTCGCGCACGATGTCGCCGAGCAAGGCGCTCTTGCCGCTCTGCGCGTGGAGAATGTCGTTCGCCTTCGCGATCGAATCGAGCCGTCGGTCGAACGTGCGCTGCGCTTCTTCGATGTTGCTCGATGCATTGAAGCTGAGATGCGCGATGCCGCGCACGATCGCCAGGATGTTCTTCGCGCGATGGTTGAGCTCGGCAAGGAGCAACGTCTGCAAATCCTCGCCGCGCTTGCGCTCGAGCACCCGCCCGATCTGGGCGCCGATGGCGCGGGCGGAGAGCAAGAGCGCAGGCTCCGGCTCGCGCTGATCGCGCGAGAAGAACTCGAGCACTGCAATGCAGCGGCCGCCGCTGAACACGGGGAAGGCGAAGCCGCTTCCCATTCCGATGCCGCGTCTCGGGAAGTTCGATTCGACCTCGACTTGCGGCATCCATAGCGGCTGCGTCGATTCGAGTACCTGACCCGGCAAGCCGATGCCGGCGCAAAATTCCTGCTCCTCGGTCGCACGCACCAGGTCTGGCGCACTAATTCGTGCATCGCTGCTCCACACCGACGACACCAGGCAGCGGCCGTCTTGAGCGACGAGGAAGGCATGACCGAGCGGCCAATCGGCGAGAGCGCAGATGCCGTCCAGGGTGGCGACCAGCACCTCCTCGAAGCTTTCGTCGCGACTGGCGCGATCGCTGAGATCGAGCATCAGCTGACTTTCGCGCAGCCGGAACTCGATCTGCTGTTCCGCTGCCCGGCGCTGCGAGAGATCGCGCAGGAATCCGACGAAGACATCGCGGCCCTCGCGGCTGACCAGCGTGATCGACAGCTCCACCGGGATCTCGCTGCCGTCGCGCCGCAGCCCGGAAAGCTCGAGACGCGTGTCGAGCACCCGTGCGATCCCTTCCCTATTGAACCGCTTGAGGCCGCGCCAATGCGCCTCCCGCAGCGAGGGTGGAACGATCAGCTCGCCGAGATCGCGGCCGACCGCCTCTTCGGCCGACCATCCGAACATCGATTCGGCGTGGTGATTCCAGGCTCGGACGAGTCCGGAGCGATCCATCACCACGACGCCGTCCAGAACGGTATCGAGTATGGGCCTGATCACCGTTTCGATGGGCACCGGGGACAAGCTCCTGATTGTGTAAAAACGCAGCGAACTGAAGCACCTAGTCCAGCATCGTTACGGCGGCAAGGATTGGCGCCGGCGATCTGCGCCATTGACCTCGAACGGCTGCCAATGGCAATGCGGCAGCCCGCGGGCGGGTGTAGCTCAATGGTAGAGCAGAAGCCTTCCAAGCTTACGACGAGGGTTCGATTCCCTTCACCCGCTCCATCGTTAACGTCAGTGGCTCTGAGACCGGCCTGCCCATAGCCAGCTCGATCATCGCGTTGAGACGGCCCTCAATTTCGATGTCGACACCCCGCCCGCGCTGAGCCGGGACGACGGTAATTGAATGGATCAACCCGCGGATTCTCGGGATCGCATCCTCACGGATCTCCGGCGAATCATCGTCAGCGAGGGTTTGATCCAATCCCTCGACCGCGGCTCGGTAGTCCGATGCGACGGTTGGATGAAGCGCAATGATGCGCTCTGCTTCGGTTGATGCGAGCTCTTCGACGAGCCTGTCCCGTTCGATTCGTGCCTCAATCAGCTTTTCACGCACCTCGGAGAATTCGCCGGCGCCAGAGGCAATCGCCTCGACCAGGCGGTCAATGCGGCCGTTGGTGTCGGCGAGCTTGCGCTCGAGTCTGTGCCGACCACGCACCTCTTCTCGGTCCCTGCGTGCATTCTCCTCGTGATAAAGCCGGACGCAAAGCGACACGGCCTCGGGATCAAGCAAGCGCTCTTTCAGGCCGGAAAGGACGCGCGCCTGGTAGCGCTCGTCGCTGACGATCCGCGTATTAGAGCAGCCGGCGCCGTTCCGCGTCCCGGAACAGCCCCAGAAGCCGCGCCTGATCTTGATCCAGCCGGACCCGCACACGCCGCAGCGACCCAAGCCCGACAGGAGATGCTTCGGCCGTCGCTGGGTCTCCGGATGGGTCGTGCCACGCATCTCCAACTGCGTTTGGGCCTGGTCCCAAAGCGGGGGCTCTATGATGCGGAGTTCGGGGACCGGCTGCACCGTCCAGCTCTCGGTGGCGTTCGGACGGATCCGGACATTCCTGCTGACCGGCTCGACGATCTTGCTGGTCCGGTTGTGGACGAGTTCGCCGACATAAAGGCGGTTGCGCAGCATGCCATCGCCGCGTTTCCGGCCGCCTAAGATCGTAGTCGACTTCCACGCCTCTCCCCGGGGTCCGCTTACGCCTTCCGCGTTGAGGCGCTGAGCAATCTGCCGCGCAGACTGGCCCGCCGCATACTCCCTAAAGATTCGGCGCACGATCGCGGCCTGGTCGGGTTCGATTTCCCTGAGACCCCGGACGAACTGGCCCCGCTCGTCGATCCGGTTGGCGGTGCGATAGCCGTAGGCGAGACCGGCCGGCGAACGCCCCTCGGCTACCCTGCCCTTCTGGGCCCGCTTGATGTTGTGCGCGAGTTCCTTGCGCTGCTGTTCGTCGAGCAATCCCTTGATGGCGCCCTTGAATGCGTCGATCTCCCCATCGCTCAGCGTGAACAACCGTGCTCCACAATAATTCAGGCGATCGCGGATATGATGAGCGTCCCCCTGGTTGCGGGCGATCCTGCTGCTGGTGTCGGCGAGCACCTGATCGATCCCACCGGCTTCAACCCGCGCCAGCAATGCGTTCATGCCTGGTCGCTGGCGTTCGGATGGACCCGCAGCGCCGCCGATGGCCGCGTCGCTGAAAACGTCGATTACCGTCCAGCCTTCCTGCTCAGCGCGCTCCATGCACACTCGGATCTGGTCCTCAATCGACCGGCTGTTCTGGAGCTGGCTGCTGTACCTTGCGTAAATCAGAGTGCGCATGCGGATCACCATCGACTCGCGATTGGGTCAAAGAACCTTTCGAAGGCTGACGCGGCCGCCAAGGCCTCCTCAACGCACGATCTCGCGACACTGCCGCGTGCGCAAGTGCGCGCACGATCAGCGCCAGTTCCGGATCGAGTTCGCCCATGAAAGGACCCGCCACTCTCTGGCCGCCGACCCAATCGGCTGGCCCCACATCCGAAACCTCTTCTCTGCGAGTGCAAACTTGTAGTGCCTCGTCACCGCACTGAAGGGCTCACTAACGAACGGCGGCGCCGACCTAGACCAGCAGCAGCCGAGTGTGCTCACCGAAAAGGGGCTCTGGACGAGCGGAGCGGGAGGTTTCCCAATCTCTACCCTAAGCACCTGATCAGTCGTTGTTTTTTCACCGTGGCAGTTCTTGGCCCCACATTTAGCCCCACAGATTCTGTCGGCTTTCACGACATGCTCTGATCAATCGTCGGATGTGAGCGGGCTGAGTGGAGGCTCAGTCCGTGGCTCTGAAGCGGACCCGCAGTTGGCCTCCGATCGGTGGATCCAAGCTGAGAGGCTAAATCCCAACGTCCTGTGGGCGCTGTAGGTGGACATAATCTCCGCCAGTTGTGGATAAACGGCGATCGAACCTACGAACGCGCATTCAAAGGCGGTATGCTGCGCGCATGTCTGACAACGATTTCGACTATCTGGCGAACTACGTTCCCAATCGGCTGTACATCAATCCGGCTCCGCCGACGGGAACATTCGCTTCGATCGCAGGTGAAAGCGACGAGCTAATCGGCGAGGTCCATATAACGTCGCGGTGCAAGCTGGCGGTGACTTCGTTCTTCGTAAAGGACAAGGGCGACTTCGGATCGTTCAAGATATCGAAGATGCGCTGGACTAAGCGCGACGGGTGGCAACCGGATAGCCAGGTGCACGTCAATCACTTCCAACTGGGGCAGATCAA
>JAICXO010000123.1 GCA_025980335.1 Sphingomonas sp.
GAGCAGCTGCCCGGTTTCCAGGTTAACTCGCCAGGCGCGGTAGCGCGCGTCCTGAACGACGGCGTTGAGATCGATCACCGCTTGGGGGGTCAGCCGCCGCAGATGCTCGAGCTCGCGCAGATGCGCCCAGTCGCCCTGCTCGGTGCCCATCTCGGTCCCCAGATCCGCCATCCAGCCGTACATGAGGCCGTAGGCGCCGAGCTCACCGCGCGACAAAAGCGCCGCCTCACCCGCCCGCGACGACGCGTCCCAGCGCGCCGTCTGCATCGTCCAGAGCTGCGGCCGCCCGATCCACCCCGGAGTCTTGATGGCACCGCTTTCGCCCACGCCGTCGAGCAGCGCCTGGATCTCCGCCAATCGCCGGTCGACGCACGACCGGATGTCCGCGCGCGACGAGAGCCGCGCGAGATTGAATTCGAGTTCGCGCCGAACCGCCTCCCTGGCATCGCGCGCTTGCGTCGCCTGATGCACACTTCCGACGACCTGTTCCGCGCCGAGCGCGATCAGCACGCCGATGACGATAATCCCCACCTCGCCCGCGAACGCGCGCCAGCCGTGGAGAGGTTTGGGGAGGTGAAAATGCATCGCCGCCTACCGCGCCAGCACCGGATAATAAACGACCGCGTAGCTGATCGTGAGCGCGAGCAGGAGGGCGGGTGCGAGCAGTTGCGACCATGTCCGTTTCACCGCCAACCCCAGCAGAACCGGAGGGACCTGCAGCATAACGAGCGTGTTCTCGTTCCCCCACTTTTCCACGCCGAGCTCCGCGCCGGCGAGGAAGTTGAACGCAATCGAGCTGAGGATCATCACGAGATAGGCGAGCATGTAGGTTTGCCCCTCGCGGGCATGGAAATTTTTCAAATCGTACGTCTCGCCGGCTTCGAAGTCGGGACTGACGAGCGCGCAAAGCGCATAATTAACGACGCCGAACAGGAGTGCGCTCGCGATCGTCGCGAGCGACAGCGCCGCCAGATCCCGGAAGTCCCACAAGCTGATCCAATCGACCGCGAGATTGAACAGCGCCACCAGCATCCACAGCAGATGCGGCGAGGATATCACCAGCTGACGCCGGTGCCGGATCATCCTCGTCCAGGCGAACAGCAGGTGCGTCAGCGCCAGCGAATAGATGAACGACAGGAACAGGATGATGAATTCGAACGGGCTCATCCAACGGCACTCGCGCCTAGCCGCTCACGCCAGTCGTTGAGCGGTTTTGGAAGGTGGACGTGCATCATTCGTGGCCCCCCGGCGACGATGGAAGCCTAACAGAAGAGCGAAGGGCCGCAATGGCTGCTGCTAATCCTCATGCCAGCCGAGCAGCGCCTCATTGGCGGACAGTCGGCGGAGCACGGCATGATGCGGTGACGACGGCGCGTCACCGACCTGCAAACCACCACGAAGAAACCGGAAAGCTGATTTTTACATGAATTCTGTTAGCGTCGGATTCGGAAGGGGGCGCAATGAACCGTCCGGCGCCGTGGCGTTCGCTGATGACCGGCGTGATCGACCGCCGGCCGTTCACGGTCGGTGCGGCGACTGTCGACCCCGTTTCCCGTGACGCGCACTGGAGCGGCGGGCACGAACGACTGCAGCCGCAGACGCTCAAGGTGTTGCTGACGCTCGTTAGCCATCGCGGCGAGGTCGTGACCCGGGACGAGCTGGTGCAGCTGTGCTGGGACGGCCGGATCGTCGGGGACGATGTCATCAATCGGTCGATCTCGCTCCTGCGGCATCTGGCAGAGCGCGCCGGCGGCTTCCAGATCGAAACGGTCCCCAGAGCGGGCTATCGGCTCATCGAACCGCAGCCGGATCGATCCGGTCTGGCGCGGTGGATTGCTGCCGCGGGAGCGCTCGGGCGATCATCAGTTTCCACCCGTAAGGGGATCGCCGGAGTTGCAGTCGTACTGCTGATTGTTGGCACAGCCGGCCTGCGCGCTTTCGATCGCGTGAGACAGCCGCGAGCAGACGCTGTCATGCTGAAGCCGTTCGATGTGGCCGGAAACGCGCCGCTGGCGCGTACCTTCGCCGCCGGAGTCTCTGGCGACGTTACTAGCGCGCTTTCCGCCGCGGGCGTGAATGTCGTCAACCCAGATGCCTCGGGGCAGTCGGAGAAGGCGGCGTTCGTCCTCAGCGGTCGCGCGGAGCTCCCGGGCTCGGACCTGCATCTGACCGCGGAACTGCAGGACGCGCGCGATCAGACTGTGCTGTGGTCGACGAGTTTTACGAGGCCGGCGAGCCGGACGCTGGCGATGCAGGAGCAAGTAGCGGCCAATCTTGCCGCCGTGCTTCGCTGCGCCCTCGATACGTCCCGCGAGCAGGACGGCGGGCCCTTGGACCAGGACTCGATCAAACTCTACCTCAAAGCCTGCGCGCTGCAGCAGGCAGCCGACCCGCCCTCGGGCCAGATCCAGGATCTTTTGCAACAGGTGACTGCACGACAGCCCCAATTCGCAACCGGCTGGGCGCGGCTCGCCTTCTGGGCAGCCAATGCCGCATTCACTGCCTCTCCGCACGATGCGGAGATAATGCGCCGCGACGCGCGGTCGGCCGTCCAAAACGCACTTCGGCTCGATCCCAAGTCGGGCGTCGCCTACAATGCCATAGCGGAAATGGAGCTCGGCCATGTGCCCTTTGCAGAGCTCCATCGGCAGTTTCAGAAGGTGCTGAGCTTCGCTCCCGACGACACATTCACGATCAACAACGAATGCGAGCTGCTCATGCGGATGGGCAGGCTCGATGATTCACTGCGCATGTGTCGCCGCGGCCTCGAACTCGAGCCGCTTTCCCCGGAGCAGACGGCGGATCTTGTCAACGGACTGATCGATGATTCGCGCGACACGGAAGCGCAGGCGACGCTTCAACGCGCGCGCCGAATCTGGCCCGACGATAATAAGCTCAAGATCATGCAGCTCGATTATGAAGCGCGGTTCGGCAAGCCCGACACCGCTCTCTCGATCCTGAACGACTCCGACGCCCGCCCGCAGAATATCCCCGACATGAGGATCGAGGCCTATCGACGCCTCGCCGAAACGCGCAAAGCGAACCAGTCGGCGCAAACCGCCGCATATGTCACTTGGCTGAAAACGGAGGTTGCGTCCGGGCAGCTGCGTGCGGGTTTCGCCGCCTCGCACCTTGCGGAATTCGGCGACGTGAACGGAGCATTCAAACTTGCCTTCGCCGCACCTTCCGAACTAGTCGACAATGCGCCCGATCCCGAGTTCCTTTGGGAGCCGGAAACGATTGCACTTCGTCGTGACCCGCGTTTTATCGCGCTCGCGGCGAAGTTCCACGTCGCCGATTTCTGGGCTGCGACCGGGCAATGGCCCGACTTCTGCTCAGCCGCGAACTGGCCCTACAGCTGCAAGGCCGAAGCTCGGCGATTGGCGTCGAATGCGAGCGCGCGCTAAGGCCCCGGATAGCTCGCCGGGTTCTCGTTATAGGCCTTGGCGAGGCTGATCGGCCCCCGGACGATGTTCTTGCCGCTCATGTTGTGCAGCCACATTGCGCCGATGAAGCCGCACAGCAGCCACAGGAAAATCGCCACCCCGACGAACAGTTTCATGGCAAGCCCTCGCCCAGCAGCGTCACGGAATCACGGATCGGACCCGTTGTCAAAACAATCGGTCGAAAGCGGGCTATCCTTGGGAGGGCCGGGCCGACACCGGTTGTCCGTCGGCAGTGACCGGAGTGCAGCCGGGAGGAACCACCCCGAACCGCCGATCGCCCTCAATCACCTCCTCCCGCGTGCCGGGCCGGTCAAGGATCAGATCATAGGCGGGTCGGATGCCCATGTGCCGGATAAGGCCGAGCTGCTGCGCCGAATTGGTGTTGTTCACCCAATCCCGATAGTCGAGCTCGACCGAAGCGTCGCTGACATCCGCGAGAGCCGGGTCCGAGATCTTCCCGGGGGCGCCGCGAAGCCAGCGCAGATGCGTCCACAGCCGTTGCTCGTCATCGAACTGACGGCGGAAGTCGGCAAGGATCGGATAGAGGATACCGAACTGCTGCCGCCGCTTTTCGCCAAAGTGAGCGGCAGTCCCGTCAGCGAGCGCGGCTTCCCAGGCCGAGGTCTCGATCGGCCGAATCATTGGCTGCGTCGCGCCGCCACGAACGTACCCGATGCGGCCGGTCCTTCGCGCGTCGACGATGACGTTGTGCAGTTGAGCAAGCGTTTGCCGGAGGCAGGTGGCTTGCATACCACGCTCGTCAAGCACGCCAGCGTCCAGCGCAAGCTCGCGGTCGATGGAACGCTGCGCGGCGTCCACTCGCTGGTCCCAGTTCAGCTGCTCGACCACCTGGTTGAGGATTAATGCGATGAGGATGCCGATGACGACAATCCACACTTCGTGGAAGAACTCGCTCCAGCCGTGCAGCGGCTTGGGCACTCGAACATGCATGAGAAAGCCCCCGGCGGCCTAGGCTAACAGATGCATTTTTCGCCGCAAGCGGGGGTGGAGCGCCCTCAGACCACCCGGTTCTCCCGGATCACTTCCTTGTACCATGCGGCGGAGAGCTTGGGGATTCGCCGCTCGGTCGCGAAGTCGGTGTAGTGGATTCCGAACCGCTTGGTGTAACCATCCGCCCATTCGAAATTGTCCATCAGGCTCCACAGGAAATATCCCTTCAGCGGATAGCCTTCGGCGAGCGCGCGGTGGAACGAGGTCACGTAATTGCGGAGGAACATGACACGGTCGGCATCGTCGATCCGGCCGTTGGTGACGGGATCGTCGGCGCTGGCGCCGTTCTCGGAAATGTACATGACCTTCGGGCCCCATAGTTCGCTGACGTGGCGGACTCCCCAGTAAGCGACTTCCGGCCCGACGATCAGCCAGGGCGAGGCCATGCGGGGCGACGAGGCGATGTGCGGGATGTGGGCATAGCCGCTGGGGCCGCTGTCGGCGCGCACCCACTCCGGGGCGTAGATGTTGAGGGCGACGAAATCGAGCGGGCTGCCGATGGCCTTGAAGTCGCCGGGCTGCACCTTCGGCGCGGCGGCGCCCTGGGCCGTCAGATATTCGTCGATGTAGCGGCCTTCCATGATCGCGGTCAGGAACATGGCGTTCTCGATCCTGGTCGCCTTCTTGGCGGCGGCGATATGCTCGGGCGTTTCCATCACCGGCACGTAGATGGTGGTGTTGTCGGCGAGGCCCACTTGAGTGCCGGGACGAGCATGGGCGCGGATCGCCTGCACGCCGAGGCCGTGGGCGAGGACTCCGTGGTGGCGGACCTGGTTGACCGCCGCCGGATCGAGCTTGAGGCCCGGTGCGTGGATGCCCTGGAGGTGGCCAAGATCGGTGAAGCAGCGCAGCTCGTTCACCGTCATGAAGTGCTTGACGCGGTCGCTGAGCTTGCCCGCCATGAAGCCCGCGTAATCGGCGAAGGCGTAGGCCGTGTCGCGGTTCTGCCAGCCGCCGGGGAGCGCCTGCGGCAGGTCCCAGTGGAACATGGTGACGTAGGGATCGATGCCGGCGGCGAGCAGGCCGTCCACCACGCGGTTGTAATAATCCACGCCCTTCGGATTCGGCGTGCCGCGTCCATCGGGGAAGATGCGCGACCAGGCGATCGACATCCGGTAACTGCTCACGCCCAGGTTCTTGAGCAGCTGGATGTCGTCGGCGTAGCGGTGATAGCTGTCGCAGGCGACGTCACCCGTGTCGCCGTTCGCGACCCTTCCCGGCGTGTGGCAGAACACGTCCCAGTTCGTCGGGCCACGCCCGTCTTCCCGCACTGCGCCCTCGATCTGATAGGACGCGGTGGCGCAGCCCCATTTGAAGCCGGCAGGGAAATTGAGATCGATCGGCGCTGCCGCCGCAAGCGTTGCTCGAGAAGCCGCGGCAATGCCGGCGCCGGCCGTCAGCCCGGCCTTGATGAAGTTACGCCTGTCCATGTCCCTCGCTCCCGATGTTTGCGCTAACATTACCGCGAAAGGAGGAGGCCTCAA
>JAICXO010000091.1 GCA_025980335.1 Sphingomonas sp.
AACCGCTACCTGTTGAAGAAAGTGGACGAGCTCGAGCTCAGCGTGCGCAGCGCCAACTGCCTGAAGAACGACAACATCATCTACATCGGCGACCTCGTCCAGAAGACCGAGGCCGAGATGCTGAGGACGCCGAACTTCGGCCGCAAGAGCCTCAACGAGATCAAGGAAGTGCTCGCCAGCATGGGCCTGCGCCTCGGCATGGACATCCCCGGCTGGCCGCCCGAGAACATCGAGGAGATGGCGAAGAAGCTCGAGCAGGAGATGCTGGGCTAACTTGCCCGTACGCCTGCGAAGGCAGGTCCAGATTTCTTTTGTCGGACTGGGCTCCTGCCTCCGCAGGAGCACATAAGGGCCGCTCGAAAGAGCGGCCCTTTTCATTTCACGCGAAGTCGCGAAGGCGCGAACCGCTGCTTCCAATGTTGGGAATTGCCCGTCAAAGGAGCAATGATGGACGACACGAAGTTCGAACGGCATCGCCAACCCTGGCGGCAGGACGAGATCCAGAAGCTGCATCAGCTCGCGGGCAAGGGGATGTCGGTGCGGGCGATCGCCAAGGCGCTGACGCGAAGCGAGGAGTCGGTCAAGGACCGGGCGAAGCTCGACAAGATCAGGATCGCGAAGCTGCGCTAAGCTGCGCGGGCGTCTATCGCGCATCCCACTCGCGCACCGTCACCTCCGAGCAGCCGTGGAGGTGCAGCGGATCCTGCTGCGCGAGATCGCGCGCCGCTTCGAGGCTGTCGCTTCGGATGACGTAGGCGCCGCCCGACCTGTCGGTGAACGGGCCGGCCTGCTCGAGAAGCCCGCGGTTGCGGAGCGACCGAAGGAAATCGTAATGCGCCGCCACGAACGAGGCGTCGAACTGCGGCGTGCGGATGGTGAGCACGAGATATTTCATCGGATTGCTCTGCACGTCCGAAGGGATGGGGCCAAGTGCCGGCTGCGAGCCGCTTTCGCGCTCTTGCCAGGCGCGACAGGCACTCGCCCGTTTACTTCGGCTTGTCGGCTGCGAATCGGCGGCGGTTGCCGACGAGCCGGTTCGTTCCGCTGCCGGGCCGAGCTGGATTCGCGGGGAAAACCGTAGCAGCTTCCGAGGCTTAGGACTCGCACGGGTCCGCCTTTGGGGAGGGGCTTCATGGTCGGCTCGGTCACGTCCGCAACCAATCATTACGACACGCTGGGGCTCTCGCCGGGAGCGAGCGACGACGAGATCCGGCACGCGTTCGAGCGCAAGATGAGCGCGTTCCGCTGGCACCCGATCGGCGCCACCTCGCAACTGTGCATCGCCTATGAGACTCTTCGCGACCGCCTCAGGCGGGCGGACTACGACCGCGCGCTGGGATTGGTGCCGGAGCCGCAGCCGCTTCGGATGACGATGACGGTGATGCGGCGGCACGTCGATCCGCCGGCGGTCTCGCCTGCGCCGCCGCCGCGCGCGGTGGAGCGGAGCGGTGAGCCGGCGGCCGAACCGGGGGCCGCGTCGGCCATCGCCGCGTCGCTGCGCGAGGTTGCGCGGCCGGTTTCGACCGTGCCAGCGAGCGAACCGCCTCCCCCCGTTCGCGAACGAGCGGTCGCCGAACTGGCGGATGCGGCGATGGAGCGGCACATCCAGCAGGTGGTCGCCGAGTCAGGGTCGAAGCACGAACGCGGTCACGAGCCCGAAGATCGGGTTTTCGACTGGAAGCGTCCCGCACTGGCGGTCGGCGGGTTCGTGATTGCGGCTGGACTGCTCGGCGCGCTCGCCGGATTTTCGGTGAAGGACGACGCGCAGTCGGCGCAGGCGGAGCCCAGCGTCACCGCCAAGGTTCCGCAGGTCAGGCCGCAGTCGAAGATCGGCGCCGCTTCGCAGCCGTCCGCGCTGGTCGAGGGAGAGCCGGTCCACGCGGCTCCTCCGGCAACCAGCAGGCCCAGGGCTTCGCGCCAGCCCGTCGTCACACCGGCCGAGCGGGAAGCGCATGCGAGCGCGTTCGCGCAGACGATCCTGAGCAATGGCCAAAGCGTCGAAGCGGCGAGCGATCAGCTTGCCGCGGATGCGCCGACCGCCGCCGAGACCGCGCCGGCGAGCATGCCGCTATCGGACAGCGTGATTGCCCGAACCATCGAGCGCATCGGCTATGCCTGCGGCGAGGTTTCGTCGACCGCCGCGGTCGACGGGGCGCGGGGCGTGTTCAGCGTCACCTGCAGCTCCGGGCAGAGCTATCGCGCGACGCCGGTCAACGGACGCTATCACTTCCGCCGCTCGGCCAATCACTGACGGGGGCCACTGATCAGGCGGCGAGCGCCGCCGGCTTGACCGCCTCCCACAACAGCCAGCAGAGCGCGAGGAAGCCGGCGATCGCCGCGACCACTCCGGCGCCTTCGAAGAAGCCGACCCGGAGGTGTTTCGAATGGTCGGCCATGAAGCGGTCGAGCTGCGGCTTCAGCGCCTCGTCGGCGGTCAGCATGCCGACGTCGAGATGCTTGCCGGTCCGCAGGAAGGTGACGATCTGCTTCGCCTCGCCATCGGAGACATGGGGATAGCGGGTGAGTAGGTCCGCGGCCTCCTGGCGAGTGAGACGGAGGGTGTGCGCGTTCATTGCTGGTGGTCCTTCGGAAATGTGTGAGTGGGAGCTTCGGTCTGCTGTCATGCGGTGGAGAGGCGGCGGGATGCTGCGGTTCTTGGCCGGCGCTTCGGCC
This sequence comes from Sphingomonas sp., assembly GCA_025980335.1. GTDB lineage: Bacteria > Pseudomonadota > Alphaproteobacteria > Sphingomonadales > Sphingomonadaceae > Sphingomicrobium. Next base: position 2,674 of record JAICXO010000091.1, read on the forward strand.
GGGCGGTGCGCTTCAATTCGCGCTCGAGCGCGCGGGCGCGCGGGAAGGTGCGGCCGTCGAGCGCGCGGAAGCGGTCGCTCGACGAAAAGAACATGAAACCGCCCGGCACGCGCACGGCGATGCCGACGGTGCGGCGGTCGAACTCGACTGCGAATCTCTGGCTTGGCACTAAACGTCTCCAATGGGTGCACACGCGCTGGAGCAGCGGCGTCGAAGCGCTGTGGCCGTCGGGTCTGCGATGATTTTCAGCGGATGCGCGTCGCGGACTGCGAAGCGCTGCTCATTGGATTGCCCCGGGCGTGCCCATGCGCGAGACGCGTGCCCGGGGCGTCAGCCTCGTGCGGTGCTGCTGCCCGGGTGAATTTCCGAACGAGAGAAACGGGCGGTCATGAGGGCAATATGGAGGCCCGGAACGGCGGGTCAAGGCCGGCGATGGCCGACGCTACTCCTCGGTCCTCACTAGCACCGCTTCGCCGATCAGCAGGAACAGGAAGAAGGGTGCCCAGGCGGCGACCACGGCAGGGTAGGCTCCGGCATTGCCCATCGCGAGGCTGAAATTGTCGGCGACGAAATAAGCGAAGCCGAGCGCCATTCCGATCGAGGCGCGCACCAGCACCTGGCCCGAGCGCGCGAGGCCGAAGGCGGCGACGGCGGCGAGCAGCGGCATCAGCAGGATCGAGAGCGGCTGCGCGATCTTGTGCGCGAGGCCGGCGCGCGCCTCGTCGGTCGGACGGCCCGCCGCCTTGAGCTCGGCAATGCGCGCCTTGAGAGTCCAGTAGTCGAGCTCGGTCGGGTCGACCTTGGCGAGCGTGAACTGGTCGGGACGGACGCCGGCGAGCGCCTTCAACGCAGGATAGTGCCGGACGACGTTCATGTTCGCGTCGTAGACCTGCGCATCCTCGAGCGCCCAGCCGCCTGCCGCCGGTCTCGCGCTCTTCGCGTTGATCACCCGCTGGAGCACGCCGCCGGTGCGATCGTAGAGGCTGACCTGCTGAAGTCTCATCCGCGCGCCGCGGCCGGACACGATCGCTGCCCGGACGAGGTCGTCGCCCTGGAGCAGCCAGACGTTGCTGAGAATTCCGCTGGTCGGCGGAATCGGCTTGTAGTCGTTGTCGGACCAGGCATCGACGTGGCGCGCGCTGTTGACCACCACGCCCTCGTTGAACGCGAACAGCGCGGCGGAAATGCCGATGCTTGCGACGATCAGCGGGGCGAGGATCTGGTGCGCGGACAGCCCCGCCGCCTTCATCGCCACGACTTCGCTGTTCTGGTTGAGCGCGACGAAGGCGATCAGCGTGCCGAGCAGCACCGAAAAGGGCAGGAAGCGGGAGACGAGAAGCGGGATTCGAAGCACGACATAATGCCACAGGTCGGAGTCGCTGTTGCCCGGGACGGCGAGGATCTTCCCCGCTTCGCCAAGCAGGTCGAGGGTCATCAGCACGAGCACGAGCGCGAACAGCACGGCGAGGCTGCGCGTCAGGAACAGCTTGACCATGTACCAGGCGAGCCGCCGCGACGGGAAGAAGGCGAGGTTGATCATGCCTGTGCCACCGCCGCGATCCTGCGCCTGGGAAGAAGCGAGCGGACGAGGCTCGCCAGCTTGGCGAAGAAGCGCTCGAGCGCGCCGATCGGCTGCCCGCCCGGACGATGGGCGAGCACGTGGTACATCCACAGGATCATCCCTGCGAAGAGGAACAGCGGAACCCACAAGGCAAGGATCGGGTTCATGCTGCCGTTCGAGCCCATCTGCTCACCATATTGGTTCACCTTATGGTAGGCGACCACGACCAGGATGGCGATGAAGATGCCGAGGCCGGAGGAGCTTCGCTTGGGCGGGACGGCGAGCGACAATGCGAGCAGCGGGAGCGTGAACATCATCAGCACCTCGACCAGCCGAAAGTTCAGCCGCGCCTGAGCCTCCTGCCGCTGGTGCTCGTTGGTCGCACCTCCGCCATAGCCGATCCGGAACAGCTCATGGAGGTAGAGCTCGTCGGATTCGGTCCCGCCGCGGTGGCGGAACTGGTTGATGACCGGAAGGCTGACGGGAAGGGTGTAGGTTTCGAACGCGAGCGTCCGCGGCGTCGAGAACTTCGGCGATTCCTGCACGAGGCGGCCCTTGGTCAGGCGGAACAGGATCTTGTCGGGATCGTCGGTCGAAAAGAAGCGGCCGCCTTCGGCGGTCGCGGCCACCGTGGTGCCCTTGCCGTCATCGCTCTCGACGAAGATTCCGTGCAGCTGGGTGCCCTTGTGCTCGCTGCTCTCGATGCGCAGGGTCAGGCGCTTGCCGAGCTGGTTGAACTCGCCGACCTTGATCGCCGCGCCGAGCGCGCCCGAGTTGAGGTCGAAGCGCAGGTTCTCGTAGCGGTATTCGGTAAAGGGCTGGAGATAGCCGACGATGCCGAGGTTGATGAGCGCGAGCGGGACCGCGTACCAATAAGGTACACGAAGCAGCCTTCCGTAGCTCACCCCGATCCCACGCAGCGCGTCCAGCTCCGACGATAGAGCGAGCTTGCGGAACGCGAGCAGGATGCCGAGCATCAGCCCGATCGGAATCCCGAGCGAAAGATATTCGGGGAGAAGGTTGGCGAGCATCCGCCAGACGACGCTGACCGGTCCGCCGGCGTCGACCACATACTGGAACAGGCGCAGCATCTTGTCGAGGATCAGGAGCATCGCCGCGAGGATCAGGCAGCCGATCAGCGGCACTGCGATCGAGCGCGCGAGATAGCGGTCGATCAGGCGGACGTGGGGCAGCATCGCGGGCAAATTGAAGTCGTCCCACCACCATCATTTGGCCGCAAACGCAGCCGAGATTCCATAGCGGACCGATGCGCCCGAACCAGAGGGCCGCGGCAGTCTGTTCGAAGCCCTATAGCGGACCCGCCAGTGAATTCATGTTGAAAGTGCCGCCAGCCACCGAACCCCGGAACGAAGCGGGAGAGGCGTGCCCGACGGTGACGTGTGGCGGCGGCCTGCATTGCCACCGGCCGCGGATCGCGCTGCTGTCGAATCCCAAATCCACCGGGAACATCGCCCAGCTACCGCGAATCCGCGAATTTTGCGACGCCCACCCGGACATCTTCCACTATGAGGTGGAGGCGGCGAAGCAGATCGGCGACGCAATGCGGATCATCGCCCGGGTGCGGCCGAAGGTGCTGGTGATCAACGGCGGCGACGGCACCGTGCAGGCGACGTTGACCGAGCTCTACAACGGCGGCCATTTCGACGACGCGCCGCCGCCCGTCGCGGTGCTTCCGAGCGGCAAGACCAACCTCATCGCGCTCGATCTCGGCGCGCGCGGCGACGCGATCGCGACGCTCGAGCGCCTGATCGAGCTGGCGCGGGCCGACGAGCTTGCGAAATATACGGTCCCGCGGGAGCTTCTGGCGCTGCGCCGTCCCGGGTCGGAGGACCGCCCGGCCATCGGCATGTTCCTCGGCGGCGCGGGCCTGGCCGAGACGATGCTCTACTGCCGGCACAAAATCTATCCGCTCGGCCTGCCGAACAGCGTCAGCCACGGCCTGACCTTCATCGCTTATGTCGCGCAGCTAGTCACCAGGCTCAAGGCGAGCTTTTTGCCCGAGCCCGCGAAGCAAACCGACCTGGTCATGCCGTCGCGCGATCGCATTTCGGGCCGGTTCGCCTTGCTTGCCGTGACGACGCTGGACAAGATGTTGCTCTCCAACACCATGGGCGGCGAGGGGCACGGGCCACTCAAGGTCCTTGCGATCGAGGAGCGCGCGGGAACAGTGCTGCGCGCGCTCGCGGCGGGAATGACGGGCGGCTACAAGGGCAAGAAGATGCGCGGCATCCATTTCGAGGAAGTCGACGAGGTCACCATCGAGGGCGAGAACTCGCATTTGATCCTGGATGGCGAGACGTTCCGCGCCGAGCCCGGCAGCCCGATCCACCTGCGGACTGCGCCGCCGCTGTCGTTCGTCAAGCTGGCGGCGTAAGCGCTGCGGGCTCACGGTCGCTAACGCAGCGAAGCAATCCAAATGATTCCACACGAAGGCGCGAAGAAGAAAGAAAGCCGCGAAGACAGGCTGGAGCCTCTTCGTGCTTTGTGTCCTTCCTTCGTGCCTTCGCGTGAAACTTCGGGATTGCGCCCCCGGCGCTTGCAATGAGGGCTGCGATTTCGAACCTCCGGGACCTGGTGGAGGAGGAGCTGAGCGAACCGGTCGATGCGCGCGTTCGCGCGATTGCGGCGGAGATTGCGGCGAAGCATGGCCCTGCGAGCCGGGCGGTGCTGTTCTACGGGTCGTGCCTCCGGGAGCGCGAGCTCGAGGGCCGGATGCTCGACTTCTATCTGATCGTCTCCGATTACCGCGCGGCCTATCCGAAGCGCTGGCTTGCGACTGCCAACCGGCTAATCCCGCCCAACGTCTTCTATTTCGACCATGACGGGCTCGCCTCGAAATATGCGGTGCTGAGCGAGGCGGATTTCCGCCGCGAGTGCGGCCTCGGAGCGCGAACCGCGTCGGTGTTCGCGAGGTTCGCTCAGCCGAGCCGGCTGGCATGGTCAGCGGATGACGAGGCGCGCACGATGGCGATCGACGCGGTGTCGAGCGCGGCTCCGGCACTGCTCGAGCTTACGAGGCCGAGCATGGCCGACAGCGAAGCCGCCGATGTGCTCGCGATGTGGAAGAAGGCGTTCGGCTTCACCTACGGAGCCGAAATCCGCGCCGAACGGAGCTCGCGGCCGGAGTGGATCGTCGACTCCGACCCGGATCGGTACCGCCGCTTCGCCGCGGCTGCGGGATTTCCGCAGGGGCGGAGCACCAGCGCTGTGCAGCGCCATGTGTCGGAGCGCGCGTGGAGGCAGTTTCAGCGCCGCGGCAAGCGCGCGTCGGTGTTTCGCCTGGCGAAAGCGAGCCTCACGTTCGCCAACGGCGCCGATTACATCGCCTGGAAAATCAACCGCCATGCGGGCATGGACATCAAACTCAAGCCTTGGCAGCAGCGGCATCCGCTGCTCGCCGCGATCACGCTGTTGCCGCGGCTGATCCGGTCCGGTGCGGTGAAGTAAGGCGCGCTTCGCGCACCCCACCCCTGACCCCTCCCTTCCAGGGAGGGGAATCGAGGTTCAGCCTTTTGCGGCTGCTGAAGCGCGGGGGGTTTCCCCGGGAGTTCGGGCGAGGGCAGCGGCGACGGCGCTGGCGAGGGCGCCGACGGTGAAGGGCTTGCGCAGCAGCTCGTGGCTCCTGAGGTCATCGCTCTCGCCTTCGCCGACGTAGCCGGTGACGAACAGCACGGCGAAGTCGTGCGGGCTGGTTGCCTTCAAATGCCGGATCAGCTCGGGGCCGGTCATCTCGGGCATGATCACGTCGCTGATGACGAGGTCGAACTCCTGCGCCCCGAAGCGCTCGATCGCCTCGGCGCCGCTCGCGCAGGCAACCGGCTCGTAATCGAGGTCCTCGAGCGCGCCGACGGTCGCGGTGCGCACCCGCGGGTCGTCCTCGACGAGCAGGATCCGGGCGCCGGCGACGTGGACGTCGGCATCCTCGCGGCGCTGCACGGCGGGGTGGACGCGAACGTCCGCGGCCTTGGTCGTGCGCGGCAGGTAGATCGAGACGGTCGTGCCGCGGCCGAGCTGGCTTTCGATTCCGACTTCGCCGCCCGACTGGTGGGCGAAGCCGAAAATCTGGCTGAGCCCCAGGCCCGTTCCCTTGCCCACCGGCTTGGTCGTGAAGAACGGCTCGAATGCGCGCTCGAGCACGTCGGGGGCCATTCCGCAGCCGGTATCGGTGACGCTGATCTTCACATAATCGCCGCCGCGGATGTCGCCGACCTCGTTGGCCGCGAGGCGCACGTCCTTGGTCGATATGCGCATCAGCCCTTCGCCTTCCATTGCGTCGCGGGCGTTCACGGCGAGATTGACGATCGCATTTTCGAGCTGGTGCGGGTCGACGTAGATCGGCCAGGCATCGGGATCGAGGTCGACGTCGATGCGGATCCGCTCACCGAGCGTTCGATCGAGCAGGTCCGACATGCCGGCGATCAGCTCGGTCGAGTCGACTCGCTCCGGAAGCAGCGGCTCGGATCTTGCGAAGGACAGCAGCCGGCGGGTGAGGGCGGCGGCGCGCGTCGCGCCCTCCATCGCGTTGTTGAGGTGCATCGACACCTCGCGCCGGGGACCGTTCAGGCGCCTGAGCGCGAGGTCGATGCCGCCGACGACGACCGCGAGCATGTTGTTGAAGTCGTGAGCGATGCCGCCGGTCAGCTGCCCGACGGCCTCCATCTTCTGGACCTGGCGGAGCTGCGCTTCGGCCGCCTCGCGCTCCATCGCTTCCGCCTTCAGCGCCTGGTTCGCCTCCCACAGCTCCTGCGTGCGTTGCCGCACCGCAAGCTCGAGCGATTCGGCGCGTTCGGATTCGCTGTCCGCCTGCTTGCGCGCGAGCGCGTTCTGCCGAAGCGCCTGGACCGAAACCACGCCAAGGAAGATTGCGCCCAAGCCGACGATGATGCCGAGCCAGCTCAGATAATTGGTGAACTCATCGGCCTGGTCGGAGAAGATCTGGCTCTGCTCGAAGCGGGTCTGCATCGACGCGCGCTCGGCCTGGATGATCTCTTCGAGCTTCTTGTTGAGCGCGTCGCCCGAGCCTTGAGTGACGGCCTGGTAGTAATAGCGGATGCCGACGTCGCCCTGTTTGAGGACGGCTGCCTGAGCGGCGAGCGAGAGCTCCTGCCCGCGTTTGGCGTAGAGCTGCTTGAGCTCGGCGACGCGGCGCTGCTGGTCGGGGCTGCCCCGCATCAGGTCGCGCAACTGGTCGATCTCGAAACCGGCGAGCTGCCAGTCGTTCGAGTAGATGTTGCCGCTGTGCTTTTCGTCCTCATCGAGGACGAAGCGGGCGAGGGCCGCCTCGGCGCGGGCGACGTTGGCGCTGGCATTGCGGACGACGAGCGAGACTTCATAGGTATGGCGTTCCGCATCGAGCGCCTGCTCGCGCGCGTCGTTGGCGAACTTCACCATAAAGACCATGACGACGAGGATCAGCGCTGCGACCAGGCCGGCCGCCGCCGCTCCGCCTCGACGCCAGTCGAACCGGACTTCGTCTTCGTCCCCGTCCCCGATCATGGCGCCAATCTAGTCGCGTTAACCATTTCGCGAAAGTGAAAGGTTCCCGACAAAAAGCTCAGTCTATGCAACCTGTTGCACGGCCTGCCGCAGCGAACATGCCGAGGATCTCGCCGACCTGGCTTTCGCTGTGGAGGGCGCAGAGCGAGCAGCGCAGGAGGGTCATCCCGGCCGGGGTCGCGGGCGGCCTCGCCAGGTTCACGTAGAGGCCCTCGTCGAGGAGCGCTTCCCACATCGCGGCGCCGGTCTCGAGATCGGGCATGATGACGGCGATGATCGCGGACTGCGGTTCCTCCGTGCCGAGCGTGAAGCCGAGCTGGCGCAGGCCGGCGTGGAGGCGCTTGGAATTCTCCCACCGGTGGGCGCGCTTGCCGGCGCTGTCCAACAGCTTGCGGTTCGAAGTCGCGGCGGTCGCGACGACCGAGGG
>JAICXO010000079.1 GCA_025980335.1 Sphingomonas sp.
CGCCTAGGGCAGCTCGGCTTCGCGCCGGTCTACATGGTCGACGAGCACCCGCTTCCATGGCTCGCTCCGCTGTTGAACGGGGTCGAGCATGCCAATTTCTTCGAGACCCGCGCGACCGAATATTCGAAGGCCGCGACGCGGGGCGACTGGAACACGGTGTGGGATAACTTCGACCGGCGCCAGAAGGCGAAGGCCGCCAACGACGCGAAGGACGGCGAGGCCGAGCCGAAGGACGATGGCGATATGTTCAGCGCGGCAGGGGTCGCGGCGGAGTAGCATGGCGCGTCTCCTTCGAAAATACGGCCACTGGAAGCTGACTCACGCGCAGCTGTGGGATGGTAGTGTGCTCGTCGATGAGAAATTCACGATCACGCACCCAGCTCGCGAGCCGGAGTATTTCAATACGGAACTTGAAGCCGAGCGGCGGTTCAAAGAGCTGGTGGCTGAGTAATGCTCAACTGGGATGCAACGCGCGTCGCCACGATCATCAATGCCGGGGCACCCGAAGGGCAAGCGCTAGAGTTTAAGGCTGAACTTCCTGACCCATCGGATCGCGGCAAAGCCGAATTCTTGAAGGACGTGTCCGCACTCGCGAATGCGTCAGGCGGAGCAATTCTGTTTGGCATTGCGGAGAAGCGGGGCGCTGCCGACTCCCTGAGTGGCTTGCGGCTTCACGATGCGGACGCGGAAATCCGACGGCTCTCTCAGGTATTAGAAACCGGCGTCGAGCCGCGAATTGCCGGTGTTTCCTTGGCGACCGTTTCGTTGGGCGACAGTGATGTACTGATCGTTGATGTTCCAGAGTCGCTCGATGCGCCCCATCGGTATCTATTCAATGGCCACTCGAAGTTCGTCCAGCGCATGGGCACGCACACATCAGAACTGAGTTATGAGCAGCTTCGGGCAGCCTTCACTCGGACGTCTGCTCGAATTGAGAAACTGAGGAACCAATGGAAGGAGCAGGTCACTCTAGAAAACCTGTGGCGACCGATGATTGCTGGTCCAGTCGGTGTCGTTCGACTTGCGTCGCTCATGTCAGCTGACGAGCGCCAAGTCATTGATCCGAAAGTAGCATATGAGCACTGGTCCGAATTGATCTTTCCAGACTGGGGAGGAGGATCACCTGCTTTCAATTACGAGGGCGTGGTTGCATATCAGTCGCGAAGTGGCGATCAGCAGTCGGCCCTTGTTCAGGTGAATAGACACGGGTCGATCGCCGCATATCGTACTGCACGCCTGCTCATCGATGATCGACCGCTGATCCCTTCCGTCGTGGTGGGGGACTTCATTATCCAAGCCGCGAAAAAGCTGATCGAATTCTCTGTAGCTATCGGACTCAGAGGCTCGGCTTTGCTGAACGTGGGTCTGGTGCGGCTGTCCGGCTTCGAATTTGCCACGCGAGATAGATATGGGTTTGGATCACATCTCGGCGCTGGCCCGGGTGAAATTTACATGCCGGAGTTTTGGATCGACGATCTCGAAAACCCCGGGGTGATCGATCATCTGATGCGGCCTGGATTCGATTTGGTTTGGCAGTCGTTCGGATGGGCCGAGTGTCCAGAATTTAATGCTGATGGACTCTGGTCGCCCAAGTAGAAATCAGCTCAGAAGCTGATAAGTCCCGCGATCATCGACAAACTCCAGCACGCCGGCATCGCGCAGCTGCTGAAGCTCGCGGCTCAACGTCATGTGCGGCGTTGCACCTTTTGAGCCGGTCTCGCTGACGATCCGATCTAGCTCTGCATCGATCAGTTCCTGCCGCGTGAACACCGGATCGCCTGTCGTATCGACATGCCGCCGCACCGCTTCTTCCACGACTTGGGACCAATCGCGGATTATGCTGACAGTGCACTAATTTGACCCGTAAAATCCGAACCGTTCCCGATGCCAGGCTAAATAGCGTGGATGGGGGCGATGCGCAGGACTCGATGGCCAGCGTGCGCGCCGATTGGAATAGATCATCTTTTCAACACCCTCGCGGTCGTTGATCTTGCTGCTGAGCAAGATGTCGCCGGCATCGCTGAGTCCGATCAGTCCACGGTCGAACATCCAGTGAACGGTACCCGAAAGTGCGATGCCGTTATTGACCGCGTCAGGGCCGCCGTCGCCGACCCCCATGATGTGAGCGGCCTCCGTCTCCAACCGCCCTCCACCGTTGACTAGGCGCATCCCCGTCAAGGCGCAGCGCCCCTCATAAACGTGCAGTACGGCTCGCCTGAATCCCGCCTTCCTGAATTTACGGCTCACCAAGATCGTGGCTCGATCGACGGGGCCTTCGAATGCCTCCTGTCCAGCTTCGGCGACCATTGAAGGCACAGCCTCCGCCTGACCAATTCGCGGCATCTCAGGTTCGGCATCCATCAGGCCAAGCTCGACGATGCGGTTGAAGTCGGCGTTCGAGATTGCACGAATGGACTGGATAGCCCGGCCGTTGTTCAACCGGCCGTTAGCATCCAGCAGCCCGCGCTCGACCGCCCGTCCATCGAGCTGAAACGGAACGTCGCGCCCAAACTCCAGGAACGTGCCCGGCTCGATTAACGCCAGGAACATGTCCGTGTCCTTCGGATCGGGAATGATCGATTCAACTTTGGCAACTGCGAAGTAACCTCGGCCGCCGGCGCGGCGCGGCTCTTGGTAGATGATCCAATTGCCGACCGCGCGCTGCGCGGCATTCAGCCAGCGAGGCGGGAAACGATAGAAATGCGGCGGGTCATCGTCGTAATCGGAATGAGCGCCGGTGACGAACACGCCTTTGGTCGTTCCGGGTTGTTCGGGCAGCGCCGAAAGACCGTTATAGCGATACGTCCCCGCACCTACGAATTCGAGGAGGCCGGTATCGCGTAGTTCCTGAAGTACGCGGCTAAGCGTCTGCCACGGCGTGGCACCGCCTGAACCCGTGTCGATCAGGATGCGCGGTCCCTCGGCATCGATCAGCGTCTGCCGATGGAAGATCGTCGACCCAGTCCGAAGCACATGCCGGCGGATCGCCGCTGCGACAGCTTCGGACCAGCTCTTGTCCGGCACCCCTTGGATCTCCTCCCGCTGAGTGGCAGACTAGCCGCATGGCAGAGATCAGCAAGCGCGTGGGCTACATCTGCGCCCGCTGCGGCAGCTCCAATGTGATCAGCGACGCCCGCGCGCAATGGGATGCTCGAAAGCAGCAGTGGATAGTCGTCGGGCACTACGATTCATCCGAATGCCTCGATTGCGAACAGGAAGAACGCATTCTCGAAGTCGAGCTCGCGCCAGAACCGCAAACCTGACCTCCGCGTCTCCGCGTCTCCGCGCGAACCACCGTTCCTTTTTCGCGCTTTCGCCTGCGGTCATCTTCGCCTTCGCGCCTTCGCCTGAGAAATATTCTCCCCCCTTGTGGGGGAGGTCGGAGGGGGGCAGGCCGCGTCTGCGGCCGAAGAGAATCCTTTTTGGCGAGGCACGCTGCTGATGCAGCATGCTCCGCGCCCCCGCCCGGCCCTCCCCATGAGGAGGAGGGACACAAATACCTTTCCTACATACACCCATTTGGTTCATGATAGCCGTTTCACATCGAAAGGGACAGGTTCATGGCGCACAGGGTAGCGAAGGATATGACCGTCGAGGAGTTCGACGATTGGTGTAAAGCCACAAAGAAGTTCGAGGAGGTGGCGGAAGCGGCGGACGAGGTCGGCGGCCCCCGCCTGTCGCTTGTGCCGCTGCCCGAACAGAATGCGGCATGGCCGACCGATCTGCTCCCACCCGCCGCCGAGCCGGGCGATGAATCACCCGACCAGCCGCCCATCGCCGCAACACCCTTCGATGGCATCCCGCTCGAATCCTCGCGCAAGCGGCTCGCCGGCTGGTGCGCCGAGCGCCAGAAGTTGTTCCTGACCGTGCTTGCCGAGACCGGCCAGGTTCACCTGGCCGCCGCCGCCGCGCGGCTCTCGGTCCGCTCAGCCCAGGCGCTGCGCGTCCGCTCGCCGGCGTTCAACGCCGGGTGGCGGATGGCCGAGCAAATGGCGGTCGGCCGCCTCTCGCCGCTCGCCTTCGACCGTGCGATCAACGGCCGCATCGAGCAGGTCTACCAGGACGGCGTGCTGGTCGCCGAACGGCGCGTGCCGAGCGACAAGCTGCTGACGTGGCTGCTCGCGCGGCTCGACCCGAAGCGCTTCGCGCTCCCGTGGGAACAGCGCGGCGATTCCGATCCGCAGGCCGAAGCTGGCGCGGCATTCCAGGGCCTGCTCGACGGCATCACCGACGTCGCGAGCTGATCCTCGACGTCACTACGAACGTTCGCGAACATTCGCATCACCGCGGGCAAGGGCCAGTCAAGGATACCGACAATCGTTAGGCCCCGCACCCCAACTGTGTTACAAGGGCAAATCGCACGGATTCGTCCAACGTAAGCCTGTGCGGCTGAGAGACCGAACGCGCTCCCGCTTACCGCGAAGGGAGCCCGCAATGGACCTCAACTACCTCTATCATCGCCGCGGCAAATCGCTGCTCATGGCCGCCCGGGCTTCGTGCGAACGGTCGCGCACCGCCCACCTCGACCTCGCGCGTGGCTATGTCGCGCAGATCGCCGAGTTGCGCAGGGCGCGGGCGGAGGACGCCGCGTGAACCCGTCGCAGTCGCGCGAAGATGCGGCAGACGGCATGCGCGAACAGGCAGCCTCGTTCCGCCGGCTGGCGAAGACGGCGCGGACCGACTCCGGCTCGGCTGCACTCAACGCGATCGCCGAGGAGTTCGACACCGACGCGCGCCGGATGGATCCGCTCAGCCTGCGGCGCTGACCGCCCGTTCCCAGCCGCAATCCCGAAGGAAGCAGAATGAACGACAACACAATCGACGAAGCCGAGCTCGCTCGGCTCGGAATAGAACGCGTGCAAATCGAAAGCTTCCGCTGGGGTGGCTACCGGTACAGCAACGCCCGCGACGCGATCGCGGCGGCCACCAGGGGTGCGAAGAAATGAGCCGCGTCCTGTTCGTCGGCCTCGACGAGGGCCAGGTGATCGCCCGTTGCTTGGCCGAAAAGGTCGGCATCTCCGCGATCGAGCGCCTTCCCGGCGGCGGCGTCCGTCTCGTGTGCATGAGCAGCGACGGTGCCGCGCGCATGGCCCGCAAGCTCAAGCCCCACCTGGTCGACGTGACCGTGACAAGGGAAAGACACCGCCCCGCGACTCCGCTCTGGTAGTATCAGTCGCGCGCGCACGCGTAGGCCCGCTGCAATCGGTGCGTTTCGGCGCCCTTCGCCCGCGCTCACTTGCCGGTGATGGCGCTGATTCCGAAGGTCAGGGCAGCAATGGCGATGGCAAACAGGATGATGCCGATGGCGACGATCCACACCTCGCGTTCGCTCGGGTACGCCTGCGCGCGCTTGGCGACGGGCGCGACCGGAACGGGATCGCGCCGGATGCGCGAGGGGCGCGGCTGGACCGGCTGCCGGCGAATCTTGGAACGCTTGATCACCCGCTCTCCTTACCCGCGGCGGATTACCGGTCGGTTACCTCGAGCGGCTGGCGCAGGTCGGCGAAAAGCGCGACAATCGGGAAGTCGCCACGCGTCCTAATTGTCTCTCGGACGTTCCCGACTCGACCAAGGAGGAAAGCATGGCCGTCGAACCGCTGCGCATGGACCTGTCGAAGATCGCGCCCGAGGCTTACCGGCATTTCCTCCAGCTCGAAGGGCTGATCGGCCAGAAGGTCGACCGTCAGCTCCTCCACCTGGTCAAGCTGCGCGCCTCGCAGATCAACGGCTGCGCCTTCTGCATCGGCATGCATACCGACGAGGCGATCGCCGACGGCGAGCCGGTCGAGCGGCTGACGTTGCTCGACGCCTGGGAAGAATCGGCGCTTTATTCGGACAGGGAACGCGCGGCGCTCGCCTGGACCGAGGAGGTGACGCTGGTCGCCGACAGCGGCGCCGGCAAGGAGAGCTTCGAAACGCTGAAGGCCTATTTCAGCGAAGAGGAGATCGCCTGGCTGACCATCGCCATCGTCCAGATCAACGCCTGGAACCGGATGAGCATCGCCAGCCGCGCGCAATACGAACGCAAGATGTTCATGCACGCGGCGCCCGTCGAGAAGCCGGCCGAGATCGTTTAGCTGCAAGTCATCTGAATCGCGTAGAAGTAGCTGCGAGGCAAAGGGAGTTCCGCGTCGATGCGTGCAGCTTCGTGACCGTGGAAGTAGTCCTTCTGCAACTCGCCGCTGCGACTGCAGCGACTCCCGCCCTCGGCCCTCTTGCGGTTGCGGACTGCAGCAAGACCAACCCCGACGAGATCGTCGTCTGCGGCTCGCACGATCATCAAAGCCCGTACCGGCTCCCGAAGCTGACCCACGAATATGATCGCAAGCCGGTCCGGGCCCAGGGCACCATTGCCGGTGTCCCCGCCCGCGTCCACGCCGACTCGGTGGTCAGGCCCGACGGGCTGGTCGACAAGCGGCTGATGATTACGTTCAGCCTGCCCTTTTGACGCTGCGCGGCCTGGCGAACAGTTCGGCTTCCGCCTTGCGCCGGACTCGCTCGGTGACCTCGTTCGTGTTGTCGCCCGAATCGGCGTTGCAGCGAGCGTGGCAGAGGCAGAGGTTTTCGATGGGCTGCGGTTCGCCGGTCGAAATTGGCTCGATCGCTTCGAGCTTCGGTCCCTTGTCGTGGCCGCGGGTCAGGTCGAACCGGATCGGGCGCCGGCAGCGGCGGCAATTGTCGCCGTCGCGGCCGCGCAGCTCGGCAACGCGCTGCTGCTCCTCGCGTTCGCGCTTCGACACCCACGGCATGACGGTGCGGGCGATCCAGTTGCGGCTCATGACCGCTGGATAGCCCATCTCTGGTCACCAACGGGTTACAAAGCGAAAAATTCCTGTGGATGGAGCTATTTGTTTCCGGCGCTGAGCCCGATGCTGACGTGGCCCTTCTTCGCCTTCGAATTTTCGTAGGCCTTGTACTCGTCGGGGTGGGTGCGGAACGCCTCGCGCCAGTCGTCGCCCTGGACCGCGAGTTCGGCCGCCTTGAGCGCCGTCAGCGCCATGCCGACCAGCGGGACATAGCTCCCGCCGCCGCAGTTCGGCCCGGCGCATTGCTCGGAAGTGGTCGCGTTGAGCGGCGCCTTGGGCGGGGCCGCTTCGGCAGCCCGGCTGGCGGCGAGCACGTCGGGGTCGATTCGGTACCGCTCCTGCGATCGGCCGCAAACCACGACCTCGGTCGCGTTCGTGCTCTTGCAATCGGGCTGCGGCGCGGAACGCTCGGTCAAGGCCTTGGCGACAGTGTCGGCAGCAGGCGGGCGATCCTGCGGCCAGGCCGCGGATGCCACGAGGGCCGTCAGGAGCAGGCAAGCGGCCTTGGTCATCGCGCCGTTCTTACCAGCTCCAACCACGCCGCACCACTTGCGGGCTGAACGGCGGCTGCGTTGAAGCGTTGAGTGGGCGTTGCCTTTCGAAGGAGCAGCGACATGGATTGTAAGTTGCTGACCGCCGCAGCGATCGCGGCCGCCGTGACGTTGTCGGGAGCGCCGGCGGCGGCGCAGCATCGAGGCGCGGTCGAAGGCTCGGTGCACCACCGTAGCGCCGGCGATCACCGGTTCCACCGTGGCCCCAACCCTGGAGTCGTCGGCGAGTGGGGTTCCTATGACCTGCGGAGCTCGTACGACGACCGCGACTGGGCTGCGGACAGTGGCAACGATTGGTGGAACGACCGCCCCGACCGCGCCTTTCCCCGTTGGGTGCAGGAGCAGCGCGCCCGCGGCACCTGCGACCCTGACCGGATCTGGTGGTCGGGAAGCGGCTGGCACTGCTGATCCGTTGAACTATCGAGGCGGCTTCTGCGCCGGCCGAGTGTCGCTCGGCGTCCTTCCGGCGTCCGCCTCCTTCGCCTTCGCCTCGGCTGCTTTCTGCGTTGCCTCGGCCTCGCGCCGCGCCTTGGCCATCTGGTAGCGCTGATATTCGTTCAGCTGCGGGTCGGTCTCGAACATGCTGCCGATTTCCTGCCCCGCCGCGACGCGCTTGGCCATCTCGGCTGCGGTCAGCGCCGCACCGATGAGGTTGATCCCGGCGTTCATACAGGGTGCCGGGCCAACGCTGGCGCAATCGGGAGGCAGGTGGCCGCCGGGCCGGACCGGCTGCCCGGGATTCTTCATTTCGCGCTTGGCTTCCATGACGTCGGGGTTGAGCCGGTAGCCCTGCGGCCGCTGCGTGCAGACGACGATCACGCGCCCGTCGCTGCTCGGCGTCCCGCAGCTCTCGGAAGCCTGAGGCTTGGGCGCTGGGGCGGCGCTCGAGGTCTGGGCCGCCGCCGGAGCAGCCGCGGCAGCCTGGGCGAGCATCACGAGCGCGACGGTCAGGACGGCGGCCATCGGCTCACCCTCTCCCCGTCGAGGTTGCGGGGCAATGAACGCGGAAAAGCGCTAATGGTGAAACTCGCGCTGCGCCTCCTGCAGCCAGCCTTTGGGAGCAACCCCCTGCTCCTTCGCAGCGGCTTGGGCCGGCTTCTCCGGCGGCTGCGTTCCGGGAAAGGCCGCGACCATGATCGCGACAGCAAGGATGCCAAGAAGACCGATCAGCGCGAGAAACGGAAGCGTCGACAGAAGCAGCCGCGGCGATTCGGGCTCGCTTCGGTCCTGTCCGCGCCGAGCCCGGCGGAAGGTCCGCTTGCGCGCCAGCATCTCGAGATAATCCTCGGGACGCGTCCATTTGCCCGCCGGCGACTCCGTCACGCCCTGGCGCTTCATCACTTGAGATTGAGCGCTTTTTCGCCTGCTCTCAATAAGCTCGCGGGCAACCGAGCGCTTATTTCTTGCGAGGCACCGAAAGGCTCGCGAGCGTGTCGTCGCCGCACTTGACGGTCACTGTCTCGACAGCCCCGCTGCCCGGAATTGTCTCGGAAACGTCCCACCAATTGCCGGGCGCTGCGAAGCCGGTGTCATTGGTCGTGATCGTCGGTGCGACCTCGGCGCTCGTGCCGCTGACCACCGCCGGCGACAGCACGGCCTTGTAGCGGGAGTCCTCGCGGTACGCTTTGCCGGTGACGACAACGTTGCCGTCCTTGCCGGCTTTCGCGCTCCAGTCCTTCGTCTCGGAAGGCTTGAAGAAGCAGTAGGCAGTCTTCGACTGCTGCGGCGCCGCGATGTTCTGAGCGGCGTTGCTCCCACTCGAGTTGTGGGTCGAGTTGCCGCAGCCGGCGAGACTCGCCGCGGCGGCGATCAGGATGATGGATTCACGCATGGTCCCTCCCCTTCGCCCGCATTGGAGCGAAAGGGAGAGCGCAGATCAAGCTATTGGTGCGTTTCGTCGAGCGGGTGACCGCTCTTTTCCTGTTCGAACAGGTCGAACACGACGCTGCCCTTCGCGCTGAGGCGCACCTTGTCACCCTCGACGTCGGCGACGAGCCCGCGCGGAATGTAATGGTGGTGGTCGTCGTGACCCTCTCCGCTGTCGGCCTTCACCAGCTTGATCCGGTCGCCCTCGACCCGGTCGACGGTGCCGATGTGCGCGCCCTCGGCGCCGATCACTTCCATATGCTCGCGAACGTCTTCGAAGCCGCTCATGACTTTCTCCTTCTGCCGGCCGTTTTTGCCCTAACGATTATCGTGCACTGACGCTCCGAGGGCGCCGCTTGTTCCGCCAGCCGCCCACGCCTAAGTCGCCGGCATGGCAGACGTCCGCACCCCCACGATCATCGACGGAGAAACCGCTCCCGAAGCGCCGCCTTCGCCGACCCACGTCATCATCCGTCGGGAAGACTACCGGCCGCCCGACTGGCTGGTTCCAGAGATCAGCCTCGATTTCGATCTCGGCCTGGACCGGACCCGCGTGAGGGCGACGCTGTCGGTCACCCGCAACGGGGATCACGACCGCCCGCTGGTGCTCAACGGCGGCGGCTTCGATCCCATTTCGGTCAAGCTCGATGGCACGGCCGCAAACTGGTCGATGGATGGCCCTAACCTGGTGCTGCCGATCAGCGGCGACCGAGCGACCGTCGAAACCGTCGTCGAGATCGACCCGGCCGCCAACACCAAGTTGATGGGCCTGTACGCATCGCATGACATGCTCTGCACGCAGTGCGAAGCGGAAGGCTTCCGGCGCATCACCTTTTTCCCCGATCGGCCCGACGTGCTCTCCAAATACCGGGTCCGAATGGAAGGCGACGCGAAGCGCTTCCCGGTGCTGCTGTCCAACGGCAACCGCGTCGCTTCAGGCGAGACCGGCGACGGCCGCCATTGGGCGGAGTGGCACGACCCGTTCCCCAAGCCGTGCTACCTGTTCGCGCTCGTCGCCGGCGACCTCGAGCCCAATCGCGACAGCTTCACGACCATGAGCGGCCGCAAGGTCGACCTCGCGATCTGGGTCCGCGAGGCCGACTTGCCCAAGACGAGCCACGCGATGGAGAGCCTCAAGCTTGCGATGGCATGGGACGAGAAGGTCTACGGGCGCGAATATGACCTCGACCAGTTCAACATCGTTGCGGTCAGCGACTTCAACATGGGGGCGATGGAGAACAAGAGCCTCAACATCTTCAACTCCGCCTATGTCCTCGCCGACCAGGAGACCGCGACCGACGCCGATTTCGACAATATCGCGCGGGTCGTCGCACACGAATATTTCCACAACTGGTCGGGCGACCGGGTCACCTGCCGCGACTGGTTCCAGCTGAGCCTGAAAGAGGGCTTCACCGTATTCCGCGACCAGAGCTTCTCGGCCGACATGGGAAGCGCGCCGGTCAAGCGGATCGAGGACGTCCGCGTCCTTCGGGCGGTGCAATTCCCCGAGGATCAGGGGCCGCTCGCGCATCCCGTGCGACCCGACAGCTTCATCGAAATCTCGAACTTCTACACCGCGACCGTCTACAACAAGGGCGCGGAACTCATCCGCATGTTCCACACACTGCTCGGGCCGGAGAAGTTCCGTGCCGGCACCGACCTCTACTTCGACCGCAACGACGGCGAAGCGGCGACCTGCGACGATTTCGTCGCTGCGCTCGAGGACGGCAGCGGAGTCGACCTCGAGCCGTTCAAGATCTGGTACAGCCAGGCAGGGACGCCGAAGATCCGCGCGCGGCTCGACCATGATCCCGTCGCGAAGACGGCGACGCTGGATCTGGAACAGCATGTCGATCCAACCCCGGGGCAGCCGGTCAAGCAGGTGATGGCGATCCCGCTGAGGACGGCGCTCATCGGCCGCGAAAGCGGTCATGAAATCTGCCCCGAGCGGCTGATCATCCTCGATCAACCGCGCAAGAGCGTCACGTTCGAGAACGTCACCGAAAGACCGTTGCTGTCGATCAACCGCAATTTCTCGGCACCGGTGATCGTGGATGCCGAGCAGTCGACGGAACACCTCGAGCGGCTCGCTCAAGCCGACCCCGATCCGTTCGCACGCTACGAGGCGACGCAGGAACTGATGATGCGGGCGCTGCTCGCCGGTGCGCGCGGCGAGCAGGTCGACTCCGAGCCTGTGGTCCGGGCAATCGGCGCGACGCTCAAGTCCAACTCGCTCGATGCGGCGTTCAAGGCCGAAGCGATCCTGCTGCCGAGCGAGAGCCTGATTGCGGACCGGCTCGAAGTCGTCGATCCCGATGCCGTCCATCGGGCACGCGAGGAATTGCGCTCGGCAATCGGCTCCGCGCTTCATGGCGAGCTCGTCGCGGCGCACAACAGCGACGGTGCGCCCGGAGACGACCTCAGTCCGAGGGCGAAGGGCATAAGGCGGCTGCGCACCGTAGCGCTCGGTCTCCTCGCTGCTGCGGACGAGGCCGAAGCCGCCAAACTCGCGAAGGCGCAGTTCGACGGTGCCGACAACATGACCGACCGCCAGGGCGCGCTCGGCGTGCTCGTGTCCACCGAACAGCCGCAACGCGCAGAGGCGCTCGACGCCTTCTACCAGCGCTTCCACGACGATCCGCTGGTGCTCGACAAATGGTTCGCGCTGCAGGCGTCGGCTCATCGCCCCGACACTGTCGATCAGGTGCTGAAGCTCGCCCGGCATCCCGACTTCTCGATCACCAACCCGAACCGGCTGCGCTCGCTCGCAGGCACGTTCGGCGCCAATCACTGGGCGTTCCACTCGCCCGACGGGCGCGGCTACGCCTTCCTGGCGGGGATGATCATCGATGCCGACAAGATCAACCCGCAGGTCGCCGCACGGATGGTCCCGCCGCTCGGACGGTGGCGCCGATTCGAGCCCAAGCGCGCGGCGCTGATGCGCGCCCAGCTCGAGCGGATCGCGGCGAGCCCGGGCTTGTCTAA
>JAICXO010000039.1 GCA_025980335.1 Sphingomonas sp.
GAGGCGGCCGAGGCGATCAAGCAATATGGCGTTGGCGTCAAATGCGCGACCATCACGCCGGACGAGGCGCGGGTCGAGGAATTCGGCCTCAAAAAGATGTGGAAGTCGCCCAACGGCACCATCCGCAACATCCTCGGCGGCTGCATCTTCCGCGAGCCGATCGTGATCTCGAACGTTCCCCGGCTGATCCCCGGCTGGACCGACCCGATCGTCGTCGGCCGCCACGCCTACGGCGACCAGTATCGCGCGACCGATTTCGTCGTGCCCGGCCCCGGCAAGTTGACGATGAAGTGGGTGGGCAGCGAGGGGCAGGAGCTCGATTTCGACGTGTTCGACTTCCCCGGCTCGGGCGTCGCGATGGGCATGTACAATCTCGACGCGAGCATCCGCGATTTTGCCCATGCCTGCTTCAACTACAGCCTGGGCCGGAAATGGCCGCTCTACCTGTCGACCAAGAACACGATCCTGAAAGCCTATGACGGCCGCTTCAAGGACATCTTCCAGGAAATTTACGACAGCGAATACAAGGTGAAGTTCGAGAAAGCTGGCATTGAATATCAACACCGCCTGATCGACGACATGGTCGCTTCCGCGCTCAAGTGGAGCGGCAAGTTCGTGTGGGCGTGCAAGAATTACGACGGCGACGTGCAGTCGGACCAGGTCGCGCAAGGGTTCGGTTCACTCGGGCTGATGACCTCGGTGCTGATGTCGCCCGACGGCAAGACCATCGAGGCCGAGGCCGCACACGGCACGGTGACGCGCCATTACCGGATGCACCAGCAGGGCAAGGCGACCTCGACCAACCCGATTGCGTCGATCTTCGCCTGGACCGGCGGTCTGAAATACCGCGGCAAGTTCGACGATACGCCCGAGGTGGTGCGCTTCGCCGAGACTCTCGAGCGGGTGTGCGTCGAGACCGTCGAAGGCGGCCAGATGACCAAGGACCTCGCGATCCTCGTCGGCCCCGAGCAGCCGTGGCTTACGACCGAGCAGTTCTTCGAGGCGATCGTGAAGAACCTCGAGGCCGCGATGGCGGAGGAATCTCAGGCCGCCTGATCCCCGCGTCGGGCGAACGGATATGCTCGCGGCGGACGCCCAGGCCAACTAGGCGGGCGGGAATCCGCCGGAGCACGGGAAACCGGTCGAATAGCCGCAGCACCAGCGGCGCCTTGTCGAGCACCGCCTTGCGGGCCACCAGCGGCGTCAGCACACGGTCGTGAACCGTTTTCTGCGCCGCCTGCACGATCCGCGTCGGAAGCATCCTCCGGTCCTGCACCTCATGCAGCAGCGGATCGACGTTCTCGCCGCGGGCGAGCGGCCCTGCCAGGATGTTCGCGGCGGCTACCGCGTCCTGGATCGCGAGGTTGATTCCCACACCGCCCACCGGCGACATCGCGTGCGCCGCATCGCCGATCGCCAGCAGCCCCGGCCGCCACCAGCGGGTCAGCCGGTCGAGCGAGACCGAGAGCAGCTTCACCTGATCCCAATCCTGGAGCGTATCGACGACGGAGGCGAGCTCGGGCGCAGCTTTCGCCACGCTTGCGCGAAATGACGCGAGGCCGTTCTGGCGGATTTCGCCTGCTGCGCCCTTGGGCACGACATAGGCGCACTGCCAATAGTCGCCGCGGTCGAGCTCGACGAGGAATGTCCCCGCGCCGAACGTGCCGCCGGTCATGTTGGTGGGAGTCTTCTCCTTCGGCAGCCGGAACCAGAGCACGTCGATCGGTGCGTCGAGGTCCTTCTTCGGAAGCCCCGCCTTCTTGCGCAGGACCGAGCTTCGGCCGTCGGCAGCGATCGTCAGCCGCGCCCTCACCTCTTCCCCGTCCTTGAGGCGAACGCCGGCCACGCGGCCGTTCTCGACGACGATGTCGGCCGCTTCCGCCTCCATCCGCAGCGAGAAGGTCGGATAGTGGCGCGCCTCCTGCGCGAGGAAGTCGAGGAACTCCCACTGCGGCATCAGCGCAATGAACCGGCTCTTCACCGGCAGATGGCTGGTGTCGGCAATCGTGATCTGCCGGTCCGCAACCCGCGCGGTCAGCGTGCGCACCTCGTCGTGCGGGCGCTTGAGGAATGAGTCGAGCAGGCCAAGTTCCCGCAGGAGCTCGAGTGTCGACGGGTGCACCGTGTCGCCGCGGAAATCGCGGAAGAAATCGGCGTGCTTCTCGAGCACCTGCACGGTGCAGCCGGCACGGGCGAACAGCAGGCCGGCCATGACTCCCGCCGGACCGCCGCCCGCAATGACGAGGTCGAGTTCTGACGCCATGGCGTCACCCTACCGTCATTCCCGCGGAAGCGGGAACCCCGCTTCTTGCCTGAGGCAGCGGACCCCCGCTTTCGCGGGGGTGACGAAAGAGGCACAACGGCGGAATGCACGGCGATTTCTCGACCTCCGGCTTCAGCGATGCGCTGGTGATCCTCGGGGCGGCGGGCATTGTCATCCCCGCCTTCGCACGGATCCGCATCAGCCCGATCATCGGCTTCATCCTGATCGGTTTCCTCGTCGGCCCGGCCGGGTTGGGCTCGCTCGCAGCGGCGCACCCGTGGCTCAACTACGTGACGATCTCGGATGCCGAGCGCATCACCCCGTTCGCCGAGCTCGGCATTGTCATGCTGCTGTTCTCGATCGGCCTCGAGCTGTCGTTTCGGCGGCTGTGGTCGATGCGCAAGATCGTGTTCGGTGTCGGGGCCGCGGAGCTGCTCGGCTGCGCCCTGATCATCGGCGCCGGAGTGCATTGGATAGGTCAGCCAATTCCGGGGTCGGTCGGTCTCGGCCTCGCGCTCGCGCTCTCTTCGACGGCCATCGTTCTGCCGCTCGTCGGCACCCAGTCCGCGGTCGGCCGCGCAGCGCTCGGCATGCTGCTGTTCGAGGATTTGGCGCTGGTGCCGATCGTCTTCGCGCTGGGCGCAATGGCACCGACCGCAACCGCTGGCGTGGGACCGCTGGTCGGCACGCTGTTGCTCGGAGCCGCCGTCGCCCTCGGAATGCTGTTCGGCGGCAGGCTGCTGCTTCCCGGGCTGTTCGCGCAGGCCGCGCGCACCAAGAACCCGGAAGTGTTCCTCGCCGCATGCCTGCTGGTCGTGATCGTCGCGAGCATGGTGACATCCGCGATCGGCTTCTCGGCGGTTCTCGGCGCGCTGATTGCCGGCATCGTGATCGCGGAGACCGAATATCGCGGCGAGGTCGAGGTCATCACTGCGCCGTTTCGCGGCCTCGGTCTCGGTATCTTCCTGATCACGGTGGGGATGAGCGTCGATCTCCGCCTGGTACTCGCAAACTGGCGCAGCATCCTCGTTGCGCTTGTCGCAGTGCTGGCGGTGAAAGCGATCGTCACCGCCAGCCTGCTGCGCCTCAGCGGCAGCCGGAGCGCGGTCGCCGGCGAGACCGGAGTCCTGATGGCGGCGCCGTCGGAAACGACGCTGATCGTGCTCGGCTCGGCGACTGCGGCGCAGCTGATCCGGCCCGAAACTGCCGCCTTCTGGCAGATCGTCACGGCGCTCGGCCTGACAATTACGCCGCTGCTGGGCAAGATCGGCCATCTCGCCGCTGGACGCGTGGACCGCGACAGCGGAGCACTTGCCGATGCGCTTCAGCGTGCGGACAGGGGCAAGGCGGTGATCGTCGGATTCGGCCGCGTCGGACGGATCGTCGCCGACATGCTCGCGGCGCACGCGCAAGATTACATCGGGATCGACGCCGACGCGGACACGGTCCGTGCGGGCCGCTCGCACGGCTATCCCGTGCTGTTCGGCGATGTTGCGCGCGGGTCGCTGGTGGAGCGGCTCAAGATCGGGCAGCCGCCCGCCGTCATCCTGACAATGGACGATCCGGTGCTCGTCGCCCGCCTCACGAAGCGTCTGAGGTCGGCCTTCCCGGCCATCCCGATCATCGCCCGCGCCCGCGACACGGCCCAGGCGGCGTCACTCTACAAGGCGGGCGCGAGCCAGGCGGTGCCCGAAGCGGTCGAGGCGTCGCTGCAGATTGCCGAAGCCGCGCTGGTCGACCTCGGCGTCCCGATGGGCCCGGTGATCGCCTCGATCCACGAGAAGCGCGACGAGCTCCGCGCGAAGATCAGGGCCGAGGCGGATCTGGAGGAAACCCCGCGATTCGGATCGCGGCGGTTGCGCGATACTCAGGCGTCGGAAGAAGGCTCGAACCGAAGCACGCCGGCGACATAGCTCTTGTGCGCGGCATCGTCGCCGGGGTGACGCGTGCCGTCGAACACCACCACCTCCCGAAGATCGAACGGCGACACGCCGTCGAGGCACGCGATATTGACGCCGAGCTGATGGGGGTTCGAACGGCGCTTGTGGTGCGTGTAGATGCCGCAGACCGAGCAGAAGTGATGCTCCGCCGTCATCGTGTTGAACCGGTAGGTCGCGAGCTTGTCCGCGCCTTGCGTGATGCGGAAGTCGGCGGGCGTGGAGGTCACCGCGACCGCGCCGCGCATCCGGCAGATCGAGCAGCTACACCGCCGCGCCGAGGCGAACCCTTCCGTCAGCGTGACCGTGAACTGCACCGCCCCGCAGTGGCAGGCGCCGTTGAGGGTGACTGGCTCGGATGATTTTCTCTCGAGGTCCATGGCTCACTTTCGTCATGCCGGACTTGATCCGGCACCCGCCTTACTTCGGCGCTCAGCAAAGAAAAGGCAGGTCCCGGCTCAAGGCGATGACGACTAGGCGGCGACCTTCTCCAGCGCGTCCTTGACCGCATCGAGGGCATCCTTCGCCTTCGAGCCGTCAGGACCGCCGCCCTGGGCCATGTCGGGCCGTCCGCCGCCGCCTTGCCCGCCGAGCGCGGCGACCGCAGCCTTGACCAAATCGACGGCATTGACCTGGCCTGTGAGGTCGTCCGTGACCCCGACCGCGACACTGGCGCGACCGTCGTTGACCGCGACGAGTGCGCCGATGCCCGAGCCGAGCCGCTTCTTCATCTCGTCAACGGCGGCCCGCAAGCCCTTTGGGTCGAAGCCTTCCACGACCTCGCCAAGGAACTTGTAGCCGCCGACCTCCTCCGGCACGGGACTGTCGGATTTCGCTCCTCCGCCACCCATCGCAAGCGCTTTCTTCGCATCGGCGAGCTCACGCTCGAGGCGACGGCGCTCCTCGACGAGCGACGCGACGCGGGCCGGGACTTCGTCGGGCGCAGCCTTGAGCGTCGCCGCAGCCTCCCGCAGGCGCGCTTCGCGGTTGGACAGCCACTTGCGCGCGGCTTCGCCGGTGAGCGCCTCGATGCGGCGGATTCCCGCCGAAACGCCGCCTTCGTGTGTGATCTTGAGCAATTGGATGTCGCCGAGCGCGCGGACGTGCGTTCCGCCGCACAGTTCGACGGAATAATCCGCCTCGCCCGTGCGCCCCATCGAGAGCACGCGAACCTCTTCGCCATATTTCTCGCCGAACAGCGCCATTGCGCCGGCGGAAATCGCCTCGTCCGGCGTCATCAACCGCGTCGTGACCGGCTCGTTCGCGCGGATCTGCGCGTTCACCTCCGCCTCGACCGCGTCGATCTGCTCGCGGGTCATTGGTTTCGAAAAAGAGAAGTCGAACCGGAAATAGTCCGGCGCGACGAGGCTGCCCTTCTGGCTGACCTCGGTGCCGAGATGGTGCCGGAGCGCCGCATGAAGCAGGTGGGTCGCACTGTGGTTGGCGCGGATGCGGTTGCGGCGCTCGCTGTCGACTTTCTGGTGAACGGTGTCGCCGACGGTGAGCTCTCCCGCACTGACCTTGGTACGGAGCACGTGGAGCTTTCCCAGCGGCTTCGATGTATCCTCAACTAAGCCTTCGAACCCCTTGAGTGTGGATAGCTTTCCGGTATCACCCGTCTGCCCGCCGCTCTCGCCGTAGAACGGCGTCTGGTTGAGCAGGATATCGACCGTTTGGCCGACTTCCGCATTCTGAACGCGCTCGCCGTTGCTGACGACGGCGAGGACCACGCCTTCGCCCTCCTCGCCCGAGTAGCCGGTGAACTCGGTCGGGCCATATTCCTCGACTAGGTCGAACCACACGTCTTCGCTCGCCTTCGCGCCCGAGCCCTTCCACGCCGCGCGCGCCGCTGCTTTCTGCGCCGCCATGGCGGTGTCGAAACCCGCTCGATCGACTTCGAGCCCGCGCGCGCGGAGCGCGTCCTCGGTCAGGTCGTATGGGAAGCCGTAGGTGTCGTAGAGCTTGAACGCGGTCTCGCCCGCGAGCGTCGCGCCCTGGGCAAGGTCCGCTGTTGCCTCGTCGAGCAGCTTGAGCCCGGTCGCGAGCGTCTGGCGGAAGCGCGTCTCCTCCTGCAGCAGCGTCGCTTCGATCAGCGGCTGCGCCCGCACCAGCTCGGGATAAGCGGCGCCCATCTCGGCAACCAGCGCCGGAACCAGGCGCCACATCAGCGGCTCCTTCGCGCCGAGCAGATGCGCGTGGCGCATCGCTCGGCGCATGATCCGCCGCAGCACGTAGCCCCTGCCCTCGTTCGCCGGCAGCACGCCGTCCGCGACCAGGAACCCGCTCGCGCGGAGGTGATCGGCGATCACGCGATGGCTGGCCTTGTTCTCGCCCGTGGCGGTGGTGTGCGTCAGCGCCTCGCTCGCGGCGAGCAGCGCGCGGAACAGGTCGATGTCGTAATTGTCCGGCACGCCCTGAAGCACCGCGGCAATCCGTTCGAGGCCCATGCCCGTATCGATGCTCTTCTTCGGCAGCTCGGAGACGATTTCGTTCGCCGCCTGCTCGTATTGCATGAACACGAGGTTCCAGATTTCGACGAAGCGGTCGCCGTCCTCGTCGGGGCTGCCCGGCGGCCCGCCGGGGATATGCTCGCCGTGGTCGTAGAAGATCTCCGAGCACGGGCCGCAAGGACCGTCGTCGCCCATCGCCCAGAAATTGTCCTTGGTCGGGATCCTGATGATGCGGCTCTCGGGCAAGCCGCTGATCTTTTTCCATAGCTCGAACGCTTCGTCGTCGGTGTGATAGACCGTTGCGGTCAGCTTCTCCGCCGGCAGGCCCCACTCCTTCGTCAGCAGGTTCCAGGCGAGTTCGATCGCCCTGTCCTTGAAATAATCCCCGAACGAGAAATTCCCGAGCATTTCGAAGAACGTGTGGTGCCGCGCCGTATAGCCGACATTGTCGAGGTCGTTGTGCTTGCCGCCCGCCCGCACGCATTTCTGGGAGCTGCTCGCGGTCAGATAAGGCCGCGTTTCGAGGCCCGTGAATACGTTCTTGAACGGCACCATCCCGGCGTTGACGAACATCAGCGTGGGATCGTTGTGCGGCACCAGCGGCGCCGACTGCACCCGCGCGTGGCCGTTCTTCTCGAAATAATCGAGGAATGAGCGGCGGATGTCGTTCGTCGAGGTCATGCGCGCGATGTAAATGTTGCGCTGCACTGCGGCAAGGACCGCCTGGCTCTTGGGCCTTGGCGCTAGCGGTGTCGGGCGGCTAGGCAGCGATGATGGCGAAACGGCGCAAATCCACGATCCCTCAATACAAGAGACGCCGCAAGGGGTCGTTGCTCGGCCGGGTGATCGGCTGGATCGTCAAGCTGATCCTGATCCTCCTCCTGCTCTCGGTGCTGTGGGTGCTGGCCTACCGCTATGTGAACCCGCCGATCACCATCAATATGATCGGCGACATCATCGCCGGACGCGGCGCCCACAAGGACTGGATGCCGATCGGCGACATCGACCGCGACATGGTGCGTGCGGCAATCGCGGCCGAAGACAGCAAGTTCTGCAGCCATCACGGCTTCGATCTCGAAGCCATTGAAGACGCAATGAAACGAAACGCCTCAGGCGGCCGAATCCGCGGCGGATCGACCATCAGCCAGCAGACGGCGAAGAACGTCTTCCTGTGGAACGGCGGCGGCTACGCGCGCAAGGGGGTCGAAGCGTGGTTCACCTTCCTGATCGAGCATCTGTGGGGCAAGCGGCGGATCATGGAGGTCTATCTGAACCTCGCCGAGACCGGCATTGGCACTTACGGCGTCAATTCGGGGTCCGAACGCTATTTCGGCCATGATGCGAGCGCGATGAGCCCGACGGAGGCGGCGCGGATCGCGGCGGTGTTCCCGCTGCCCAAGAAGCGCGGCGCCATCGCGCCCAAGGGCTTCACCCGCCGCTATGGCAACACCATTGCCGCGCGAATCCCGATCGTCGCCCGCGACGGGCTCGACGCGTGCATCTACAAGGGTGCTTCAGCGCCAGTGAACAAGGCGCCGCCGCCGGTCGCCAGGGCACCGCGGCCGCAGCCCGGTGAGGAATATGAGAGCCCCAGGGCGCTACCTCCGGTCGAGAACATCGTAAGCGAGCTTCCGCCGGCAACGAGCGAAGCGCCCGCGCCGCAGCCGCAGCCCGCCCCCGAGTCGAACGAAACAGCGCCGCCAGCCGAACAGCCGCAGCGGCCGTCGAACCAGTTCTGACCGACGCGCCGAACGGTGCCTCGCAGCGGGTCGCGACAGGAACGGCGCCCGTTCGCCAGCCGTTGAACCCGGCGAATCCAGCCGAGGAGAAAATCATGGCGACCCGTACTCAGAACCGCTCGTCGAAGCGCAGCAGCACCAACGACCGCAGCCGGTCGAGCAGCGATCGCAACGACCGCTCGAACGGCAACAAGCGGAGCGCCTTCTCGTGGGGCGGCGAAGCCGGCCCGCTGATCGCCGCCGGGCTCGCCGGAGCCGCGCTCGGGCTCGCGGCGAACTACGGACGCAAGTTCGTGACGCAGGCGGTGTCGGGCATTTCCGGCGACTGGGACCAGGTGCTCGCGAGCGAGCACGACATGACTCTCGCGGTGTTCGACAAGATGCTCGCGACCGACCCCAGCCAGACGTGGAAACGCAGCATGCTGCTGATGCAGCTCACCCATATGCTCGGCAAGCACGCGCATGAGGAGGAGATGGTCGTCTACCCCGCGCTTCGCGAAGCGGACCAGATGGTCGAGGCCGACGAGCTCAACGGCGAGCACGGCTACATGAAAACATTCCTGTTCGAATTGAGCCAGATGGACGCCGACGCGTCCGACTGGCTCGAGACGGTGCGCAATTTCCGCGACCTCGTCGCCGAGCATGTGCGGATGGAGGAGGACCAGGTCTTCCCCGCGTTCAAGCGCAGCCTCGACGAGGAGCAGAACGCGAAGATCACCGCGCTCGTGAACAAGGAAGGCTTCTGGTCGGCATAGCTTCATTCCTCCCCATCGCGGAGCGACGGGGAGGGGAACCATGTGGAGCATGGTGGAGGGGTAGTTGGCGCCGCCGCAGACCCCTCCACCATTCACTCTTCGGTGAACGGTTCCCCTCCCCACGCCTTTGGCGCAGGGAGGAATTCACCCGACCAGCGCGAGCCTCGGCGGCTCCTGCGTCGAAAGATCGACCGCGCCCTCGCCGGCGATTCGCTCGATGCGGCCGGCGAGTTCGGCGTCGAGCGCGAAGTCGCGGCCCGCAATCACCACCCCCTCGCCGCCGCTCGACAGCGGCACGATCAAGCGCACCAGTCCGTTGGCACCCCTTGCACCGGCGAGCTCGCGGCCGATGCTCGCCGCGGCCGAGGCGTCCGGCACGCGGATGGTCATCTGAAGACGCGTCCGCTTCGCAAGGTCCGCTAGCGGCTGGACGCGCTTGATCGTGACCCGCGGCGTGTCGTCTCCTGAGCGGCGGTCGAGCTCGACCGTAAGAAGGCCGCACTGCCCGGTCTTGGCGGCCGCCTCCAGCGCGCCCGTCGCCTCATCGTCGAACGCCGTCGCAAGGAACTGGCCCGAGCTGTCGCTGAGGGTCGCCATCATGTAGCGGCGGCCGCGCGCCGACGTCCGCCAACGCGTGTCCTCGATCAGGCCGGCCATGGTCGCGCCGACCCGTTCACCTTCGCCGATGCGGACGTCGGCGAGCTCGGCGAAGGTCTTGACCTTGTGCGCCGCAAGCAAATGCTTTGCCGCGTCGACCGGGTGCGCGGAAAAATAGAATCCGAACGCGTCGCGTTCAGCGGCCATGCGCTGCGCCAGGGTCCATGAAGCTTCGCGCGGCAGCCGGATCGGTGCCGCTTCGGCAGAATTCACGCCGAACAGACCAGCTTGCCCGGTCTCGCGCTGCTCATGCGCGCTGGCGGCGTGCGCGAGGACGGTCTCCGCGCCGCCGAACACCTGGGCCCGGTCGGACTTGATGCCGTCGAACGCGCCAGCGCCCGCTAAGCTCTCGAGCTGGCGGCGGTTGAGCAGCCGCGGGTCGATCCGGGCGGCGAAATCTTCGAGGCTTGCGAACGGTCCTCCGCGCTCCCGCTCCTCGACCAGCGCCTCCATCGCTTTCTCGCCGACACCCTTCAGCGCACCGAGGGCGTAGCGGACCGCGCCGTTTTCGACGCCGAACGACGCGCTGCTCGCGTTGATGTCGGGCGGCAGGCACTCGATTCCGCCCCGGCGCATGTCCTCGACGAACATCGCGAGCTTGTCGGTGAGTGCAACGTCGAAGCTCATCGAGGCGGCATAGAATTCGGCCGGATGATGAACCTTCAGCCAGGCCGTCTGGTAGGTGAGCAGCGCATAGGCCGCCGAGTGGCTCTTGTTGAAGCCGTACCCCGCGAATTTCGCAATCCGATCGAACAGTTCGTTGGCGTGCTGCGCGGAAATGGCATTCTTTTCCGCGCAGCCGTCGACGAAGATCTGGCGCTGGACGTCCATTTCGGCCTTGATCTTCTTGCCCATCGCCCGCCGCAGCAGATCGGCCTGTCCCAGCGAATAACCTGCGAGGATTTGCGCGGCCTGCATCACCTGTTCCTGATAAACGAAGATGCCGTAAGTCGGCGCCAATAGCTCCTCGAGCAGTGGGTGCGGAGGAGCGATCGGCTCCTGGCCATTCTTGCGGCGTCCGAACGTCGGGATATCGTCCATGGGGCCCGGCCGATAGAGCGCGTTCAGCGCGATGATGTCTTCGAACACCGTGGGCTTCACCGCCGAAAGGGTGCGGCGCATGCCTTCCGATTCCACCTGGAACACGCCGACCGTGTCGCCGCGCTGGAGAAGGTCGAAGACTTGCCCGTCGTCCCACGGCAGTGCGCCGAAATCGACCTCGATCCCCTGCTCCGCGAGCAGCCGCTGCCCCTCTTTCAGCACCGAGAGAGTCTTCAGCCCGAGGAAATCGAACTTCACCAGCCCGGCAGCCTCGACATATTTCATATCGAACTGCGTCACCGGCGTATCCGATCGCGGGTCGCGATAGAGCGGGACGAGCTCGTCGAGAGGACGATCCCCGATGACCACGCCCGCGGCGTGGGTCGACGCGTGCCGCGGCAGTCCTTCGAGCTTCATCGCAAGGTCGAACAGCCGCTTGACGTCCGGGTCCTTGTATTCGGCCGCGAGCTCCGACACCCCGTTCAGCGCCCGCTCGAGCGTCCACGGGTCGGCCGGCAGGTTCGGGATCAGCTTGGCCAGACGGTCGACCTGACCGTACGGCATCTGCAGCACTCGCCCGGTGTCCTTGAGCACCGCGCGGGCCTTGAGGCGGCCGAAGGTGATGATCTGCGCCACCCTGTCGCGTCCGTACTTGCGCTGGACGTAGGCGATCACCTTGTCGCGATGGGTTTCGCAGAAGTCGATGTCGAAATCCGGCATCGACACGCGCTCCGGGTTGAGGAAACGCTCGAACAGCAACCCGAGCGCGATCGGATCGAGGTCGGTAATGGTCAGCGCCCAGGCGACCACCGAACCGGCACCGGAGCCGCGGCCCGGCCCCACCGGAATGTCGTTCGCCTTTGCCCATTTGATGAAATCGGCGACGATCAGGAAATAGCCGGCGAATCCCATGCCGGTGATGACCCCGAGCTCGTAATCGAGCCGCTCGGCGTACGGAGCCCTCTCCTCCTCCGGACGGCCGGCGAGGCGGTGCTCGAGTCCCGCCAAAGCATCGGCGCGCAGCTGTTCGTCCTCATTCTCGCCGAGGCGCGGGAGGATCGGCCTGCGCTTGGGCGCGGCGACTGCGCAGCGCTGCGCGATGACGGCGGTGTTGGCGAGCGCCTCGGGAAGGTCCGCGAACAGCTCCGCCATTGCGGTGCCGTCCTTGAGCCAGGCGTCAGCCGACGACGCCACCCGATCCGCGCTCTCGACGTAAGCCGAATTGGCGATGCACAGCATCGCATCATGCGCTGCATGGAATGAGGGATCGGCGTAGGCTGCAGGGTTTGTCGCGACCAACGGAAGGCCGCGGGCGTAGGCAAACTCGATCAGTCCGGCTTCCGACGCTTCTTCGACGGGATCGCGGCGCCGCGCGATTTCGACGTAGAGCCGGTCCGGGAACAGCTCTTGAACACGATCGAGATAGGCTTCGGCCTTTGACCGTTGTCCGTCTGCGATCAGCCGCGCCGGCGCGCCTTCGCCGCCGGCGGTGAGCGCGATCAGGCCATCGCTGAGGCCATCGAGAGTCGCGAACTCTACGTGCGGTTCCTGCTCCAGGGGCCGGTCGAGGTGCGCCGCAGACACGAGCTTGCACAGGTTCGCATAGCCCTGTTCGTCCTTGGCGAGCAGCACGAGCCAGTCGTTTGCCGCTTCGCCGCCGAGTTCGGCTGGCCGGGCGACCGCGAGCATCGCGCCGACAATCGGCTGCACGCCTTTGCCGATGCACGCTTCGCTGAACGGCATGACGCCGTACAGGCCGTTTCGGTCGGTCACGGCTACCGCCGGGAACCCAAGCATCGCCGCGCGGCTGGCGACGGTCTTCGGCTCCATCGCGCCTTCGAGCATGGTGAACGACGAGAAGACGCGGAGCGGGACGTAGGCCTGAGTCACGGCTCGATTATGCAGGTTTCGATGGAGCAGCGACAAGCAAGGCTTCGCACTTATCCCCACCTATCGCGGAGGCTCCCAGCTGCCTTCCATGATGTCGCGAATTTCGCGCATCCTCCCGACATAGGCGTCGCCGATGCACGAGCGGCTGGGACAGCGATCACGGTAGGCGATGAAGCGGTCGCGGGTGCGCCGGAGCAAGGCCTTTTGCTCGGGCGAGGCATTGTCGATCGCGCGGCGGTACGCCGCGGCCATGTTGCGGTCGAGCGCCGCGAGTCCCGCGTTGGAGCAGACCGCGATCTCCCCTTTGGTGCGCGCCTTCGCGCAGTCGAAGCTCGGATGCGCTCCTGAGGCCGCGTGGGCCTCTGGCGCAGGCGCCGGCGGCTGTTCGGGTTGAGCAGGCGCGGATTGCGGCTGTTCGGGCGCTGCCTCGTTGGTTTCTACGGGAGCCGGACTGGGAGCGACAGCCGGCGGAGGCTGGTTGACCCGGGCCAGCGTCGCGAGCGGGGCAATGACTGCATCGGCGTTGCGCAGCAGGACGACGTTGCCGCTCCCGTCGGCAGCCGGCTGGATGGTATAATCCACATCTGCGGTCAGCGTGCTGCGGCCGCCGACGACGGCGACTCCCGGGGGCAGGTCGAGCGACAATGAGCCGGAGCAATTGACCGCCCCGGTCGAGGCGTCCTGACTTTCCATCACCGGATTTTCCATCCGAACGACCGCATAGCCGGACAGCTGATCGAAGGCGGCCTGGTCGCTTCCGCGCATCTGCGCCGCCCGGCGGAACAGCTCGCGTTTGATCAGGTCGTAGGTCTGCTTGCTCGCGCAGAGCTTCTCGGGCTGCGGCGCCTTCGTCTGCTGCGTGCTCTGTGCGAGCTCGTGCTGGGTCAGCTTGTCCTGATCCGGGTTCCGCCCGCTCGCGAAATAGGCAATCACGAGCACGAGGATGATGAGCGCGCCGATCAGCGCCAGCGTCGTCCAGTTGGGAATACGCACGGAGCGATGAACGTCGCTGGGACGCTCCGGCTCCACTATTCGAGCCGCCCTTCGTGCAGGCGGACCACACGGTCCATCTTGCTGGCGAGCCGTTCATTGTGGGTCGCGACCAGCGCGGCGCTGCCCTCCCCGCGGACGAGCGTCAGAAATTCGTTGAGTACGCCGTCGGCCGTATGCTCGTCGAGATTGCCGGTCGGCTCGTCCGCGAGCACCAGCGGAGGCTTGTTGGCGAGCGCTCGGGCGACGGCAACGCGTTGCTGCTCGCCGCCCGAAAGCTTGGACGGTCGGTGGTCGAGCCGGTCCGAGAGGCCCAATGCCCCGAGCAACTGCGTGGCCCGCTCGCGCGCCGCTGGCGTGTCGGTCCCGCGCACCAGCTGCGGAAGAACGACGTTCTCGACCGCGTTAAACTCGGGCAGCAGGTGGTGGAACTGATAGACGAAGCCGAGCAGATCGCGCCGAAGTCGCGTGCGGCCCTCGTCGTCGAGATCGGCCGCCTCCTCGCCATTCAGGCGGATCGACCCCTGGAACCCGCCTTCTAGCAGGCCAACCGCCTGAAGCAGCGTCGACTTGCCCGACCCCGAGGGCCCGAGGAGTCCGACGATTTCGCCGGGCTGGACCGCCAGATTCACGCCGCGCAGCACCTCAATCGTGACGTCGGCCTGGGTGAAGCTGCGCTTGAGGTCGCGCGTCGCGAGGACCGGCTCACTCATAGCGCAGCACCTGGACCGGATCGGTGCTTGCCGCCTTGTAGGCTGGGTAGAGCGTCGCAAGGAAGGAGAGGACGAGCGCCGTGATGATGATCGCGCCGACTTCGAACGGGTCGGTCTTGGACGGAAGATCGGTGAGGAAGCGAACCGACGGGTCCCACAGGTTCTCGCCGGTAATCGCCTGGATCGCGTCGACCACGTCCTGCCGGAAATAGAGGAAGATCGCGCCAAGGATGATCCCGAGCACGATCCCGAGCGAGCCGATCGTGACTCCGACGGTCATGAACACCTTCATCATCCCGCGGCGGCTCGCGCCCATGGTGCGGAGGATCGCGATGTCGCGGGTCTTCGCTCGAACCAGCATGATCAGCGATGAGAGGATGTTGAACACGGCGACGAGCACGATGAGCGAAAGGACGACGAACATGGCGACGCGCTCGACCTCCAGCGCCTGGAACAGCGCCGAGTTCATCTGCCGCCAATCGGTAATCATCGCTTTGCCCTGGACCAGCTTTCGAAGCGGCGCGAGGATCTCCTGCACCCTGTCGGGATTGCTGGTCTGGATCTCGATCATCCCGACCTGATCGCCCATCAGCAGCAGCTGCTGCGCGTCCTTCATCGGCATGATCACGAACGCCTTGTCGTAATCGTAGACCCCGATCTCGAACACCGCGCCGACGGTGTAGGTGACCTCGCGGGGAACGGTGCCGACCACGGTCGATCGGCCTTCCGGGTTCCACAAGGTGATCTGGCTTCCGGGATAGGCACCGAGCGTGTCGGCAAGCCGCGAGCCGAGCGCCACACGGTTGCTGCCCGGAACGATCGAACGGATGTCTCCCGCGAGCACGTTCGACGTGATCGTCTTGTTCGATCGGATGTCCTCGACCCGCATCCCGCGCACCAGCACGCCCTCGAAACGGCCGTTGGCGGTTGCCATCAGCGGTGTTTCGATCAACGGCAGGGCGGAGGTGACGCCCGGAGTCTTCCTCGCCGCCGCGGCGATCTTCTCCCAGTCGGGGAGCGTTCCGTTGTAGCCCACGACGACGGCGTGGCCGTTCAGGCCGACGATCTTGTCGAACAGCTCGGCGCGGAAGCCGTTCATCACGCTCATCACGATGATCAGCGCAGCGACGCCAAGCGCGACCGCGATCAGGCTGATGCTCGCGACAAGGAAAATGAACCCCTCGCCTTTCCCGGGAAGGAGATAGCGCCGGGTGAGCATCCGCTCGGCACGGTTGAGGATCATGACTCGGCCTGTACCCCGGCGGAGGCCGGGGTCCAGAAGTTCCTGCGGGACTGGGCCCCGGCCTGCGCCGGGGAACTGCGGGCCTTCATGCGGTGAGCCTCGCGAGCGCCGATTCGACGCTCAGCTCTTCCCGCTCTCCTGTTGGACGACGCTTCAATTCGACCGTGCCGCTGGCGATGCCGCGCGGGCCGACGATCACCTGCCAGGGGAGGCCGATCAGGTCCATCGAGCCGAGCTTCACGCCGCCGCGCTCGTCGCGGTCGTCGTAGAGCGTCTCGACGCCGGCCTCGCGCAGCTGTTCATAGATCGACTCCGCGGCCCCGACGCTCGCCTCGTCATCGGCGCGCATCGTGACGATCCCCACCGTCCACGGCGCGACCGGCTCCGGCCAGACGATCCCCGCATCGTCATGGCTCGCCTCGATGATCGCTCCGACGAGGCGCGAAACGCCGACTCCGTAGCTCCCCATCATCGGCGTGACCGGCGTTCCGTCGCGGCCCGACACCTTGAGCCCCATCGCGGCCGAATATTTGTCGCCGAAATAGAAGATGTGGCCCACTTCGATCCCGCGCCCCGTTCGGCGGCTGCCTTCCGGCAACACTTCCCATTTGGCGACGTCATGGGTCTCGTCGGTCGCCGCGTAGGTTGAGTTCACCCGGTCGAACAGGCCCTGGAGCCCGGCCTCGTCGCCGTAATGCAGGTCGGCTTGGTGCCAGTCGAACGCGTCGTACGCCGCGTCATAGAACACTTCGCTCTCGCCGGTCGGGGCGAGGACGATGAACTCGTGAGAAAGATCGCCGCCGATCGGGCCCGAAGCGGCCTTCATCGGCACCGCGCGGATGCCCATCCGCTG
The DNA here is from genome assembly GCA_025980335.1 of Sphingomonas sp. Classification (GTDB taxonomy): domain Bacteria; phylum Pseudomonadota; class Alphaproteobacteria; order Sphingomonadales; family Sphingomonadaceae; genus Sphingomicrobium. Next base: position 16,532 of record JAICXO010000039.1, read on the forward strand.
GAAGGTGCGCAGATAGGCGAGCATCTGCGTGTAATAGCTTTGCCGCGCGCCCGCCTCGTCGAGGTCGAAGCTGTAGGCGTCCTTCATCAGGAACTCGCGCCCGCGCATCACGCCGAACCTCGGACGGACCTCGTCGCGGAACTTCCACTGGATGTGATACAGTGTACGCGGAAGGTCGCGGTAGCTCTTCACGTCGTCCCGGAAGAGCGCGGTGATCATCTCTTCATTGGTCGGGCCGTAGAGCATCTCGCGATCGTGGCGGTCGCGGATGCGCAGCATCTCGGGCCCGTACGCATCGTAGCGGCCGCTTTCCCGCCACAGATCGGCCGACTGAAGAGTCGGCATCAGGATCTCCTGCGCGCCGGCGCGGTTTTGCTCCTCGCGAACGATCTGCTCGATTTTCTCGAGCACGCGAAAGCCGAGCGGCAGCCACGCGTAAATCCCTGCCGCGGTCTGGCGGACGAGGCCGGCACGGAGCATCAGCTTGTGGCTGACGATCTGCGCGTCGGCGGGGCTCTCCTTGAGAACGGGCAGGAATGCTCGGGACCAGCGCATCGCGCCCGCGCTGTACGGTCGCATCAACCGGCGCGCAACCGCACCCTATCCCCTTGGCAGATGTGGCGCCGCCGACACAGGGGGCGCCAAAAAGCAACGCCGATCAATGAACCGTGGTGACACTCGCCCGACAGCACCCTAGTCAGAGCCGTCCGAACAAATGACCCTTGGGTCGGGTTCGGGTGCGGCGCGATGTCGCGAGCAAGCTCCTGCTGGGGAGGAGCAGTTCGCGGCCTTGGGGACTCACGCCGCGACGTATCCAAGGGGGCTGACGAGCAGTCGTCACGCAGGGCGCCCGGATCGCTGGTCGATCCGGGCGTTTGCTTTGCCGGTGGCCGCTTCTACAACCGAGCCGATGCTCGATGATCGCCAAAAGCTCAGGTTTCATCCCAACTCGCCCGTGCAGGCTGGCGAGAACCCGGCTCCCTATTTCGTGCTGGCGCTGGTCGCCGCGGTCCTCATCTGGACTGCGCAGCAATATTGGGTCGCGGACTCCGGTTCGCGCACGACCGCGCAAGCCCCTGCGACTTCGTCGAAGACCGCCGCCCCGGTGAAAGGCGACATCCGCACGCTGTTCAGCGCGGACGATTATCCCGCAAGCGCTCTGGCGCAGGGCGACGTAGGCACGGTGCAGGCGAAGCTAACCGTCGATGCGACTGGAAGGGTCAGCAGCTGCGCGATCGTCCGAAGCAGCGGCCACGACAGCCTCGACAGCGCCACGTGCAGAATCCTCGAGCGCCGCGCTCGCTTCACCCCCGCGCGCGATGCTGCCGGCAAGGCGATCGCGTCGACGCTCGTCACGCCGCCGGTCAAATGGGAACTCCAGTCCTGACACGGTGACTTTCGCGCGCGCTGGGTTTGTGTTGCCCGAACATTCCTGTAGGAAGTGCGCGCGTCGGCCGAGTATTGGCCCGCGCGCGTGTACAGGACAGCGCAAGAGGGGAAACGAGCATGCGCATGCGCATACTGACCGCACTGCTCTTCACGACAATCGCGATCGGGCCCGCAGCGGCCCAGCAACCGACCACGAGCAGCGACGAGTCGACGGCGACTCAACAGCGCTCCGACAACGACGACAACGACACGATCTGGAATGCTATCGGTCTCATTGGGCTCGTCGGCCTCGCCGGCCTTTGGCGGCCGAGCGACAACGACGGCTACACCGAAGACCCGGTCTGATCTTTCGACATTATACAGGAGCGTTTGAATGGGGATGAAGACGCCACTCTTGATTGGCGCGGCACTGTTGATCGCCGCTCCGGTCGCAGCCCAGAATGCGCCGGCGGCCGACAACACGGCTGCCGCAGCGAATGCCGCTGCGCCAATGGACGCGAATGCGACGGACAATGCCGCCGCGATGCCCGCGCCGACCGTTGAGCCCGGCACTGCGCCGGTGACCGTCAACACCGACGAAACCACGGTCGATACGACCACGGGCAATGGCGACAACGACCATCACGGCTTTCCGTGGGGCGTCGTGGGCCTGATCGGCCTCGTCGGACTGATCGGCAGGCTCCGCCGCTAAGTCACCGCGGGCTGCTCGATTTGTCACGACTGGCGCGCTTCGCCTAAGCACGCCGGATGAATGATCGTGCGCAACGCCCGCGGACCACGCTGATCGAAGCGGGACGGCGGAAGGAATGGCGCGGGCGGCTGGTCAACCCGCCCGTCGAGCGCGCGTCGACGATCTTGTTCGACGATGTCGCGCAGCTGCGCAGCACCCGCGCTTCGCTCGGCACCTACAATTACGGGCTTCAGGGAACCGCGACCCACTGGGCGCTTGCCGAAGCGCTGACGGATCTCGAGCCGGGCGCCGCGGGAACGGCGCTCTATCCGACCGGCCTCGCCGCGATCACCATGCCGCTGCTTGCGGTCCTCAGCCCCGGCGACGAGCTGCTGGTGCCGGACAATGTCTATGGCCCCACGCGGCACTTCTGCGACACCTTCCTCAAGCGCTACGGGGTTTCGACGCGCTATTACGATCCGCTGGTCGGGACCGGCATTCGCGATCTGGTCGGCGGCAGCACCCACGCAATCCTGCTCGAGAGCCCGGGGTCCCTGACGATGGAAGTGCAGGACGTGCCCGGCATCTGCTCGGTGGCGCGCGAGCGCGGCATCGTCACCCTTCTCGACAACACCTGGGCGACGCCGCTGTTCTATTCGGCGATCGCCGCGGGCGTCGACATCAGCCTTCTTGCCGCGACCAAATATGTCGGCGGCCATGCCGACGTGATGCTCGGCACGGCGACCGCGACCCAAGACCATTATCCGGCGCTGCAGCAGGCCAGCTGGGACCTGGGCCAGAGCATCTCGCCCGACGATGCATGGCTCGCCTCGCGCGGGCTGCGCACGATGGCCGTTCGCCTGAAGGCGCATGAAACGAGCGCGCTCGCCATCGCCGAGTGGCTGAAGGCGCAGCCGCAGGTCGGCCGCGTGCTCCATCCCGCATTGCCGGACTGCCCCGGCCACGAATATTGGAAACGCGACTTCAAGGGCTCGTCGGGCCTGTTCTCGTTCGAGCTCGAGGGCGACCGGGACGCGTTCGTGAACAGCCTCGAGCTGTTCGGCATCGGCTACAGCTGGGGCGGCTACGAAAGCCTCGCCCTCCCCGTGGATCCGAAGCGCACGATCACCGAGGCGCCCGCCCCCAATCTCGTCCGCCTGCACATCGGGCTCGAGGACCCGCAAGACCTCATCGACGATCTTCGCTCCGCACTCGATCGCCTGGACTAGACAGCCTCAGCGCATCAGCAATGCGGCAACGGCGGCGATCAACGCGCCGACCAGGAAGACTTCGAGGATCATTCGCCGCAGCCGCTTCTTGCGATTTCGATCATCCTGTTGGGCAAGATCGTCAGCCTTCAGCTGCTCGCGCGCACGGCGTTCAGCCTCCATCGCCGCCGCATCGAATGCGGCACCCGCGCCTGCGCCGCGCCCGATGAACGACCGCAGCTCATCGGTGCTTCGGGATTGCCACCAGGCTGACGAAAAGGCTTCGGGCGCGCTTTCGACCCCGGCTTCGGTCGCGATCAGAATCTCGTCGGCATTCATGTTGGCGCCTCCCTCGGTCGAGGAAACCAACCACCGGACGGGTTCGCCGCCGGCCCTCAGGAGCGCGTGCGAGGGCGAGGACGTTCCTACACCGAAACGGCGCGCGACTGCACTCATCTTCGGTGAGGGTCGCCCGCCCATTCGCGCGAGGATGGTAGCGGAAGAGGGATTGGAATGTCCGCAATGGGTGGAAATCGGACACCGCTAACACTCTCGCCGCATACTCAGAAGCAGCCCTGCTTCTCGACGTCTGCTGCGAAGTCGCTGCGATCAGGCTGCACATGCAGCGCGTCGAAATGCCGCCGCATGTAATTCTCATTGTCGAGAAGCGCCTTCAACTTGCCCTTCAGCGCCCCGATCGAGTCCAGCAGTTCGCGCCGATCTTGCGGATCAGCGACTAGCGGGGTTTCCGTATCGACCTTTTCCTTGAGGTCGATGGCATCGCTGATGTCCTTTTGGCGATGCGCAATCCCGTCATATAATGTTGCCAACGCTAGCTGCTCGTCGAGCGGGAAGTGGTCGAGAGTTTGGCTGCCATTCGCCAACGTCCAGTTTGCAGAGTGCATCAAGAAGAGATTGGACGTTGCTCCGAGTGCCTCGTGGGCCGGCTCGCTCACTTTCGCACCCTCGCGTGCCCAAGCGTTCAAGCTGTCGAGTTCGCGCACTACGCAGTGACCATCCTGCACGTCGAACTCCCAACGCGCGCGGTCATTTCCCAGTTCGCTCATCAGCGCCTTCCGCACCGCCCCCACCTTACGGTGCCACTGCCAATCATCAACGACCTGCTGCGCGCCCAGCGCGATCAACACGCCGATGACAATGATCCCCACCTCGCCTGCGAATTCGCGCCACCCGTGCAGTGGCTTGGGAACGTGTAAATGCATGCGGCC
>JAICXO010000111.1 GCA_025980335.1 Sphingomonas sp.
GAGGGCGATGTCGATGCGACGCTGAACGGGCCTCTGTTCGAGGCGTCCGGCGGGACTGCCGAGGTGACGCTGAGGACCGCGGCATCGGAAGAATATCTCGACGTCGACGAAGCCCGCTTCGCGACGCCTCCCCCGGGGTCGACCAATCGCGCCACCGGCACCGGGGCAGCGAGCATCGACATCCCGATATCCCACCGTCACGCGCGCTTCAGCAGTTTCGGCAACTTGACGATCAACGCGAACGCCGAAGTGAACCAGCTGTCGGACTGCGGCACGCGGATGAGGCTGGGAACGGGCGCAAACTGGTCGCCGTTCACCAATCTGAGCTTCGTCGCCAGCTGGGACCGTGAGCAGCGCGCACCGAGCGTCCGCCAGCTCGGCGATCCGTTCGTCGAAACGCCCGGCACGCGCATTTTCGACTTCGTCGATGGAATGGTGAGCCGGGTTGCGGTGGTCACCGGCGGCAATCCCAATCTTCGCACCGACACGCGCGACACCATCGATGTGTCCGGCACATGGCAGCCGCTCGGGAACGTCGATCTGAAACTGCGCGGCGACTATGCGCACGTGACGATCGAACGTCCGATCTCGAACATCACCGTCTTCCCGGAGATCGAACAGGCGTTCCCCAATCGGTTCGTGCGCGATTCATCCGGCACCCTGGTCAGCGTCGACCTGAGGCCGGTCAACTTCGCATCCGCGCATCGCGACACATTGCTGGTCGGCTTCGATTTCACGAAGGCGCTTCGCAGCCGCGGAGCGAAAAGCTCCGAAGTCGAGCGCGCAGTGGAGAGCGCTCGAGCGGCCGGCATTTCGGTGCCCCGCAGCACTGAGTCAGCCGCCAATTCCCCGACCGGCTCGGTTGGCAGCATTCCCTCGAGCAACGGGCGGCTGACATTTTCGCTGACCGACACGATCACGCTCGTCGACCGCGCGCTAATCGAGCCCGGCTTGCCGCAGCTCGACTATCTTCACGGGGCACCGGTCGGCCAGGCCGGCGGCCAACCGCGCCATCAACTGCAGGCGCAGGCAGGCTGGTCGAACAACGGGTTCGGGGCGCGCGTGGGCGCGAACTGGCGAAGCGCGACACGAGTCGATTCTCTCTCCGGCGGCCCGATCGGCTTTTCGCCCGTGGCGACATTCGACCTGAGGCTGTTTGCGAACGTCGGTCAGTATCTGCCGATCGTCAGTCGCCACCCCTGGCTGCGCGGGGTTTCGGCGCGATTCGAGGTGGGGAATGTCTTCAATTCGCTGCCCCGGGCGCACGACAGCGCGGGCAGCGTCCCGATCGGCTATGAACCCTCTATTCTCGATCCGCTCGGGCGGACCTTGATGTTCTCGATCCGCAAGCAGTTTCTGCCGGCGAGCTTCTACCGACAGCAGCTGCTCAAGTTCGAGCAGGGGCAGTCGCAGCAGCCCTGAGGCGCGAGGAAGCTTTTGCCAATCGCGCGAATTGTGCTTTAGCGCCGCGGCCATGACGCCAGTCCAGCCCGTCCGGGGCACGCAAAGCCTGCTTGGGGAAGACGCCGACCGCCTCGCTGCGGTGGTCGCCGCGTTCGACCGCGTGCGCCGGCTCTACGGGTTCAAGCGGGTCGAGGTGCCAACGATCGAGCATACCGCGGTGTTCGCTCGGACGATCGGCGAAACGACCGACGTGGTGTCGAAGGAAATGTATTCGTTCGAGGACCGCGGCGGAGAATCGATCACGCTGCGGCCAGAGTTCACCGCCGGCATCTGCCGCGCTTATTTGAGTGAAGGATGGCAGCAGTACGCGCCGCTCAAGGTCACGACGCATGGCTCGGCGTTCCGCTACGAACGGCCGCAGAAGGGCCGCTTCCGCGAGTTCCACCAGCTCGATGCCGAGATCATCGGCGCGGCCGAGCCGCAGGCGGACGTCGAATTGCTTAGCTTCGGGTATCAGCTGCTTCAGGAGCTCGGGATTGCCGAGGGCATCACGCTCGAGCTCAACACGCTTGGCGATCCGGAAACACGCGAGGCGTGGCGGGCGTCGCTCGTCGATTATTTCCAGACGCATAGGGGCGACCTGTCCGAGGACAGCGTCGCGCGGCTCGATCGCAACCCGCTGCGCATCCTCGACAGCAAGGACGCGAAAGATAAAGCGATCTGCGCCGGGGCGCCCAACGTGGACGAGTATCTCACTGCCGAAGCTTCGGCGTTCTTCGCGGCTGTGACGGCCGGGCTTGATGCCGCCGGCGTTCCGTGGAAGCGAAACTCGCGGCTGGTGCGCGGCCTCGATTACTATCGCCACACCGCGTTCGAGTTCGTGACCGATCGGCTGGGCGCGCAGGGGACGGTGATCGCCGGCGGCCGCTACGATGGCCTGATCGAGGCGCTCGGCGGACCGCATACGCCGGCCGTCGGATGGGCAGCGGGCGTCGAGCGACTGGCGATGATGATCGACGCGCCCGAACCGCTCAGGCCTGCAGTTGTGGTCGTGCCACTTGGCGGGCGCGCAGAACTTCAAGGACAGCGCATCGTCGCCGGGCTTCGCCGCGAGGGCGTTGCCGCGGACATGAGCTATCGCGGGAACATGAAGAAGCGGCTCGGCCGTGCGAACGATGCAGGCGCGGCTTACGCGCTGATCATCGGCGACGATGAGCTCGACCGTGGCGAAGCACAACTCAAGGATCTTGGCACCGGCGAGCAGCGCGCCGTGTCGCTCGACCTGCTGACGGAAGCGATCGCGCGGTGACCCAAATTTCGTCGGAACGGATCGCGTCGATCGAGGCGCGGCGGCACGAGCTTGCCGAGGCGATGGCGCGCGGCGACGTTCCGCCGGACGAGTTCGTTCGTCTGTCGAAGGACTATGCGGCGATCGAGCCCGTGGCCGCGGCTGCCCGCGAGGTTCGCCGCCTTCGCGCCGAACTCGAGGTGCTGAACGGGATGGTCGCCGACCCGACCGCCGAGCCCGAGCTCAAGGAAATGGCCGCCTCCGAGGCGGAAGAGATCCGCCACAAGCTTCCGCACGCCGAGCGCGCGCTCGCGATCCAGCTGCTGCCGCGCGACGCGGCCGACGAGCGCGCGGCGATGCTCGAAGTGCGTGCCGGCACCGGCGGCGACGAAGCGGCGCTGTTCGCCGGCGACCTGCTCCGGATGTACCAGCGCTTCGCCGAGACGCAGGGCTGGCGGTTCGAGCTGATATCCGCGAGCGCGTCCGAGCTCGGCGGCTACAAGGAGGCGATCGCGTCGATCAACGGTGCCGGCGTGTTCGCGAAGCTGAAGTTCGAAAGTGGCGTGCACCGGGTACAGCGCGTGCCGGTGACCGAAAGCGGAGGGCGAATTCACACCTCCGCGGCGACCGTCGCGGTGCTTCCCGAAGCCGAGGACGTCGACGTCCAGATCGACGACAGGGACCTGCGCATCGACGTCTATCGCTCGTCGGGGCCCGGCGGCCAGTCGGTCAACACCACCGACAGCGCGGTGCGGATCACGCACCTGCCGACCGGGCTCGTCGTCATCCAGCAGGACGAGAAATCGCAGCACAAGAACAAGGCCAAGGCGCTCAAGGTGCTGCGCACGCGGCTGTTCGAAATGGAACGCGAGCGGCTCGCGAGCGAGCGCGCGGGCGCAAGGCGGTCGATGGTCGGCTCGGGCGACCGGTCGGAGCGGATCCGGACCTACAATTTTCCGCAGGGACGAGTGACCGACCACCGGATCAATCTCACCCGCCACAATCTCGACGAGGTGCTCGAGGGCGCGGGGCTCACGGAAATCGTCGACGCGTTGGTCGCCGAGGACGAAGCCGAGCGGCTGGCCGGGCTGGAAGAGGCGTGAAGCCGATTGCCCGCGCACTCGACGATGCGACGCACCGGTTGACCAAAAGCAGCGACACGCCACGCCTCGACGCCGAACTGCTGATGGCCGAAGCGCTGCACATCGATCGCGACGGGCTGCTGCTGAGGCCGCCGGATCGCCAGGTGCCCGAGCGTTTCTGGGACATGCTGAAGCGCCGCTCCGAAGGCGAGCCGGTCGCTTACATCACGGGACGGCGCGCCTTCTGGAACATCGAGCTTCATGTCGGCCCAGGCGTGCTCGTGCCGCGGCCCGATTCCGAAGTGCTGATCGCGTCGGCGATCGAGCATTTCGAGGGGAGCGCGGGGCCGAAGCGAATCCTCGATCTCGGCACCGGGCCCGGGACGTTGCTCCTCGCCGCGCTCGACATCTGGCCGGATGCGACCGGTCTCGGCGTCGACATGTCGCGCCAGGCGCTGTCCTACGCTTCGGCCAATGCACGCCGGCTCGGGTTCGAGCAGCGGGTCAAGCTGATGCAGGGCAATTGGGCGGCAGGATTGGTCGAAAAGTTCGACCTGATCCTGTGCAACCCGCCTTACATTGCGGAAGGCGCGGAGCTCGGCCCCGGCGTCGCCGAATATGAGCCGGACGAGGCGCTCTTCGCTGGCGGAGAGGGGCTCGATGCTTATCGCGAACTCGCCCCGCAGCTGCCGCGGTTGCTCGCGCGCGGCGGGATTGCCACGGTCGAGATCGCGCCCGACCAGACGAGCGCCGTCAGCGGCCTGCTCGGACGCGATGGGCTGGAGGCTCGGGTCGCGAGCGACCTTGCCGGAAGGCCTCGCGCAATCCTCCTGACGCGGATTTAATCGAATATCGCTTGGCAGACGCGCGGCGGCGCACTACATCAGTGCCCTGGGCCGGGCCGCTCCCTTGGGAAAAGCTGAGCGCATCCCGTCCCAACCCCCGACGCAATCGGCCGTTCATCTCGCGCAGAAGCGCAGACCGGAACGAGAGGGTCAGGAGCTGCGCCCAGCTGGATTCCGGCGGCGCGGTCCTGCTCGACTGAGGGGCCAAGGGGCTAGCCACTACTTCGTAAGGATGTCGGCATTTGATCAATAATCGTCAGGGCGGCCGCAGGCGCGGCCGTGGGGGACAGCGGGGACAGAGCCTCGGCGGACAGCCGGGCAACCGCCAGGACAACCGCCAGCGCGGCAACGCTGCCCAGCTGCTCGAGAAATACAAGAGCATGGCGCGCGACTCGCAGCTCGCGGGAGACCGGGTCCAGACCGAATATTATCTGCAGTTCGCGGACCATTATTTCCGCGTGCTGAGCGAGAGCCGCGCCCGCTTCGAGGACCAGAACCAGCGCCGCAGCCGCGACGACGACATGGACGACGATGACGGTGACGAGGAAATGCTCGAATCCGCCGAAGCGGACGCGTCCGACGGCGATGATCGTCAGGATCGCCAGGACAACCGCGACCGGCAGGAGCGGGCGCCGCGGCGCCCGCGCGGCGACCGCGATCAGCGCCGCTTCAACCGCGAAGAGCGCGGCGCGAGCGAGGAGGACGAATCTTCCGAAAAGCGGCGTCACATGAACGGCGGCGGCGACAGCCTTCCCGCCGACCTGCTTCCGCCGGCGATCGGGGGGGATGATCATCGTGAGGCGGCGAACGAGGAAGAGCCTGCTCCGCGGCCGCGCCGACGCTCGCGCGCTCCACGCGCGGCAGGCGGCGATGGGGAAGTGGCGCCCGCCGCTTAATCCTGCTCGACGGCGCGCGGACGGTTTTCCGCGTCCAGTGCGACAAAGGTGAACAGGCCTTCGGTCACCTTGACCTCGGTCGTGCCGAGGTCGCGATGCGCGACGACTTCGATCCGCACCCCCATCGACGTACGCCCGACCCGCTCGACATGCGCATAGACCGAAATCAGGTCGCGCAGGTGGATCGGCGCGATGAACTTCATCGCTTCGATCGCCACCGTCGCGACAGGTCCGCGTGCGCGCTGCGACGCGACGATTCCCGCCGCGATGTCCATCTGACTAAGCACCCATCCGCCGAAGATGTGCCCGTTGGCATTGATGTCGGTCGGACCCGGCATGACGCGCAGGATCGGCACCCGCTCGAGGTCGCTCATTCGTCCTCCTCGCTATGGACGTGCGGCGCCGCGGCCTCATCGTGGCCGCTCTCCGCGCTAAGAAAGACTAGCGACATCAAAGTCGTTCCGAGCAGCACCGTGAAGAACACGCCGAGCGCGGTCGCGATCAGCATGTTGATGTGAAGCGTCGGGTCGCCGGCACCCACCAGCACCACGGCAATTGCAGCCACCACGGCGGCGAGCAGCGCGAGCAGGCGGAAGATCCTCCAGAAGCGCTGTTTCATCGACGCGCGTGGGCTGGGAAGCGGATCGTGAACCGGCACGGCTTCCCTTTGGCCGCGCGAAGTGGGACTATCAAGCGGGCGGAAGGCGAGTCCTTTTGAAGGAGGCCGGCAATGACCATCGCCGCAGTGCTCCAGGTCAAGGGCAGCAGCGTCGAGACGATCGCTGCGGATGCCCTTCTGTTCGACGCGGTTCGAAAGCTCGGGGAGAAGCGCATCGGCGCCCTTCCGGTCGTCGAGGACGGCCGAACCGTCGGCATCGTCTCGGAGCGCGACGTCATTTATTGCCTGCGCGAGCACGGCCGTGACGTGCTCGACTGGACGGTCGGCCGAATCATGAGCTCTCCGGCGATCACCGTCGATTCGCAAACGGAGGTGCTTGCCGCACTTTCGCTCATGACCGAGCGCCGAATCCGGCATCTTCCGGTGGTCGAGCGCGGGGAGATTCGCGGAATCGTCTCGATCGGCGATCTCGTGAAATACCGGATGGACCGGATGGAGGCCGACACGGAGGCGATGCGCGCCTATATCCAGAGCGCCTGAGGCCTCGGAGAAAAATACCACGAATCCAGCAGCTTGCCTCTTGAACGGCAGGAGCAGCTTCCTATCTGGATATGACGCGCGGGCCGCTTTACGGCGCCCGCGCGGCTTCGATCGGCAAAATGCGCCTCGGGTGCAAAAAGCCGGTTGACGCGTCGGGGGGCCACACATATATGCGCCTCCAGCAAGCGGACGCGGCCTTCGACGAGGGTCTCGCGTTCGTTTCGCGCCTCTTCTAGTCGGCATAACCGATGCCCGGAACCAATCGAACCGGGGGAGGAAGCGCGTCGGCTCTTTGACATTGTCGGTTTAGATGAAGGGACATGTGGGCGGCGGCCCGGTCACCGATAGCCTCTGGGTATCGGCGGATCGGTCAAATTTATGCCGTTCCTTAATGGGCTCCTCCAGGCTTGCCTGGCGGAAGTCCCAGATGTCCTCATACGCAAACACACCAGTTTGTATATTTGTGCAGGAACGGCTCCCGGAGATGCCGGTCTTGCTCTCGCTTATTCCAGCGGGGGTTCGATCGTACATCAACTTGAGAGTTTGATTCTGGCTCAGAACGAACGCTGGCGGCATGCC
>JAICXO010000098.1 GCA_025980335.1 Sphingomonas sp.
CCTTTCATGCCCGCGCGGCCGGTGCGGCCGATCCGGTGGATGTAATCATCCGGCTGCCACGGAACGTCGTAGTTGATGACGTGGCTGACGCCTTTGACGTCGAGGCCGCGGGCGGCGACGTCCGATGCGACCAGCACTGTGACTTCATCGTTCTTGAAGCGGTCGAACTCCGCGATCCGGTCGGCCTGGTCCATGTCGCCCTGGATCTGGCCCGCCGCGAAGCCCGAGCGCTTGAGGCTGCTTGCGAGTTCGCGGACGGTCGTCTTGCGGTTGGCGAAGACGATCGCGTTCTTGAACCCTTCGTGGCGGAGGATGTCGCGCAGCGCCTCCTTCTTCTTGTCGGGGCGGACCTCCACCAGCCGCTGCTCGATGTTGACGTTGGCAGTGGCGGGGCGCGCGACCTCGACGGTCTTCGGTTCGTTGAGGAATTTCTGCGCGAGCTTCTGGATCGGCGGCGGCATGGTCGCCGAGAAGAGCAGGGTCTGGCGGTTCTTGGGGAGCTTCGAGCAGATGTCCTCGATGTCCGGGATGAAGCCCATGTCGAGCATGCGATCGGCCTCGTCGATGACGAGGAGCTTGCAGTCGGTGAGCATGATCTTGCCGCGGCCGAACAGGTCCATCAGGCGGCCGGGAGTCGCGATGAGGACGTCGACGCCCTTCTCGAGCGCCTTCACCTGGTCGCCCATCTGAACGCCGCCCATCAGCAGCGCCATCGAGAGCGGGTGGTACTTGCCGTATTTCTCGAAATTCTCCGCGACCTGCATCGCCAGCTCGCGCGTCGGCTCGAGGATCAGCGAGCGCGGCATGCGCGCGCGGCTGCGGCCCTCGTGGAGGATGTCGATCATCGGGAGGACGAAGCCGGCGGTCTTGCCGGTGCCGGTCTGGGCGATTCCGATCAGGTCCTTGCCCATCAGCACCGACGGGATCGCAGCGCGCTGGATCGGCGTCGGCTCTTCATAGCCGCTGTCCGCCACTGCGCGGAGCAATTCGTCGGAAAGGCCGAGATCGGCAAAGGTCATTCAAATCTTCCGGATGAGGATCGCGCCAGCAGAGGCCGCCACGCCGCGTACCCGCGTGTGCGAAGCCTCTGAACTTGTCAACAAATGTGGGGCTTCGGACCTCTGAATCCAACCCTGCGGCAAACGCCTCTGTCGTCTCCTATCGCCGCACTTTCGGAACGAGCTGTTTGAAGCGCTCGATCGTGCAGCTTCCGCCCATGCGCGAATAAATGGCGTCGCGCCCGGCGCACAACCGCTCGTCCGCCGGCTGCAGATAGAAGCCTCTGTAGAAGTCGAGCGCAGGGCAATCCTCGTCGAGCACGGCGCGCATCCGCCGCGGACCGCCCATAACGAAGTCGACCTGCTGCGTGCCCGAGAGGAGGGCGCCACGGATTGCGCCGGCCGGGATGCACTTGGGCCCCTTGCGCTCGTGCCATTCGAATTGCGGCTGCAGCGGCCGCGGCTGGATCGGCACGCGCAGGATCACTTCGTCCTGAATGACCAGCCGCGTGACCGACTGGCTCACTACTCCGGGCTGCGCGGCAAACAGGCCGAGCAGCAGCGGCACGAAGGCCAGGATCGTCCCCGGGATCATCTGCAGCCCACCGCCATTACGGCGCGCTTCGCAGCGGCGCGTTGAATGGGCAATGAACTGGAGAGGACTCCGGCTTGCCTAAGCGCGGCAAGCCCAATAGAGGCGCCTCGACTAAATGTCCCGCGGGCGGCCCAGGGGAGCCCTCAAGCCCGCGCCCCAGGAGAAGAGTCTCAATGGCGACTGCCGCCCCAAACCAGAATTTGCCCTTGTTCTACAACACCCTCGAGCCGCTGAACGCCACGCAGCACGGCAAGATGAAGGTGCGCACCCTGCTGCGCATGCCGCAGATCGCCCAGACCCACGCGATCCCCGTGACCGTCGACGAGTTCACCCTCGTCCAACGCCACTACCCGATCGTCTTCTCGGTCGGCGACAATGCGGTGCCGATTGCGTTAATGGGGCTGAACGAGGGGGTCAACGTGTTCCTCGACGAGGATGGGCGGCCGCTCGACGCCAACGCCTACATCCCCGCCTACGTCCGCCGCTATCCGTTCCTGCTCGCCCGCCTCCGGCCCGACAGCGACGAGCTGTCGCTGTGCTTCGACCCGACCGCGAATGCCGTCGGCGAGTTCGACGAAGGCCAGGCGCTGTTCGACGGCGACCAGCCCAGCGACGCGACCAAGGCGATCCTCCAGTTCTGCGAGCAGTTCGAGGCCGCCGGCCAGCGCACCGCCGCGTTCGTCGAAGAGCTGACCAAGGCCGACCTGCTGATGGACGGCGAAGTCGCGATCCAGCCCGAAGGCTTCGAGCAGCCGTTCATCTACCGCGGCTTCCGCATGGTCGACGAGGAGAAGGTCCGCAACCTGCGCGGCGACGAACTCAGGAAGATGAACCAGAGCGGCATCCTCCCGCTGATCTACGCCCACCTCTTCTCGCTCGCCGAGATGCGCAGCGTCTTCGGCAAGCAGATGCAGCAGGGCAAGGCGCCCCAGCAGGTCCCGCAGCCGGCCGACGCGAACGCGTGAGGCGCTTCGTCGGACGGACTCCGCTCCCCGGACCCGCCGGCCGGCCGCACGCCATCTCTTCGACGCAAGCTCAGCTTTGCTGGGCAAAGCCTCCATTGCGCTCGGTGGCTCGCAGGCTACTCCGCAGCCGTCGCGAATTGCCGTCGGAGCAGCGCTTCGCCGAGTTCGGCGGCGAGGGTCTCGATGAAGGCGGCGACGCGGTCGAAGCCGGGGCCGGGCTCGCGCAGGGCCTCGTCGAGGTAGAAGCGGCGGTCGACCTCGAGCTGGATCGCGTGGACGTTGCGCTCGGCGCAGCCGTGGCGATCGATCACATGGCCGCCGGCGAACGGGTCGTTGAGCGCCGCTTCGAACCCGCATGAGCGGGCGATCTCGGCCGCCTCACGGCTGACCCAGGCGTCGGCGGTGCGGCCGAGGCAGTCGCCGAACACGATCGGCGGCGTTGCGCCGGGGGGCGGCGGCATCGAATGGCAGTCGATCAAGAGCGCGCAGCCGAAGCGGTCGAGCAGAAGCCCGATCTGCTCGTCGATCGCCCCGTGATAGGGGCGGTGCGCCTGGTCGAGGCGGTCGACCAGCTGCAGCGGCGTGATCGGCCGCCGCCACAAATAGCCGTGCTGCTGAGTCCGCGACGGGACGATCCCGAGGCCGCCGCGCGCGCGGGCCGTCACCCGGCCGCCGCGGGCCCCGTCGACGACCGACGGATCGATATCGTCCTCCGCCCGGTTGCAGTCGATCGCCGCCCTCGGCGTGCGCGCGATCACCGCGCCGCAGCCGCGCTTCAGCGCGCGCCACACGAGCCGGTCGACGAGCGGGTCCTCGAGCAACGCCAGCGCCGGCCTTCCCGCCGCGGCGTCGTCGATCAGCCAGTCGGGATAGTCGCGCCCCGAATGGGGGACGGACAGCAGCACCGGCAGCGGGCCGCGCGGCTCGTGGACAATCGGGGAGGGAAGCGGGGTCACCTGGGCTTTTGCGCCAATCTCGGAATCTTGTGCCAGTTTAGGACTGGTATCGAGGGGCTGCAACGCACGAGCGCCATATTCGCTTCTGGCAAAACACATTCGGGGAGCGCATACAGCGGCCATGGCGAGAATCCTTCTAGCCGAAGACGATAGGTCGATGCGCGAGTATCTGCAGCGTGCGCTGCAGCGGGTCGGCTACGAAGTCGAGGCCGTGGGCTGCGGCACCGAGGCGATGCCGCTGCTCGAACGCGAGCGGTTCGACCTGCTGCTGACCGACATCGTGATGCCCGAGATGGACGGCATCGAGCTTGCCCAGAAAGCGAGCGCGATCGACCCCGCGATCCGGGTCATGTTCATCACCGGCTTTGCTGCAGTCGCGCTCCAGGGCGGCCGTACCGCGCCGGAAGCCAAGCTTCTATCCAAGCCGTTCCACCTCAAGGACCTGGTGATGGAAGTCGACCGCATCTTCCAGACCGAGGACCAGCACGGCCGGCTGTAGCGTTTCGCGCGAAGTGTACGTCGCGCGAGGCCGTTTCCTTTTCCATTTTGATGGCTGCGGACCGGGTTGCGCCTTTGCGGACCGGCCCCTAAATGCCTCGCCGAGTGGGCGTGTAGCTCAGTGGTAGAGCACTGTGTTGACATCGCAGGGGTCGCAAGTTCAATCCTTGCCACGCCCACCATTTTCCTTCTCGCGAGCTCAGCATTGTTCGGGGGCCGTTCGGCGGTCGATAGCTTGCGTCAATCGACGTGATGGAGAGGCTTCATTAGCCATTGGCGCCGCGCTGGTGCTAGCGTCCCGGCTTCGAACCGACATGAGGAGCGCGCCACGATGCCGAACGACATGCCTTATTCGCGAAAGCTGGGACCGCTGACGCCGTTCGTCGGCGAGTGGGAAGGCAATTCCGGGGTCGACCGGTCCTATCACAACAAGGACGACTGGACGACCGAGACGACCTACTTCGAAAAGGCCCACTTCAAGCCAATCCCGGTCCAGGAGAACGGGCAGCAGGTGCTGTGGGGCCTGATCTACGGGATGACCGCGTGGCGCCACGGCGAGGAAGCGATGGACCCGTTCCACGACGAGGTCGGGTTCCTGCTGTGGGACAAGGCGCACGGACAGGTGATGCGCAATGTCGTGTTCGGGCGCGGGATCGCGATCCTCGCCGGCAGCGACGCCAAGCCGCACGACACGACGCTGCGGTTCGACGCCAAGCCAGGCGAGCCGCACTATGGCGTGCTTCAGAACAAATATCTGCTCGAGCGGGCGGAAATCCGCGACTTCAAGAGCGACTTCACGGTCCACGACGACGGGACGCTGAGCTACACGTCCGACCTGGTGCTGAAGCTCGCGGCGACCGGCGAAGAGATGCACCACACCGATAAGAACACGCTGCACCTCGTCAAGCGTT
This sequence comes from Sphingomonas sp., assembly GCA_025980335.1. GTDB lineage: Bacteria > Pseudomonadota > Alphaproteobacteria > Sphingomonadales > Sphingomonadaceae > Sphingomicrobium. Next base: position 4,924 of record JAICXO010000098.1, read on the forward strand.
ATCACCCGAGCGCCGAACTCGGCTGATCGGCGGGCTCGCGCTTTTGCAGGTGAAACGCGAGCAGCTCGGCGAAGCGGTGCTCGCGAAGCCCGATGCGCATGAACCGCTGGAGGATGTCGAGGTCGGGGTTGCCGTTGCCTTCGACGAAGATCGGCCCGTCTTCGAGGATCGCGACGTCCCAGCCGATTACGACCCGGTCGTCGAAGCAGCGGTGTGCGGCGACTGCTGCGGCCTTCGCTTCTTCCCAGCACGGCACCGTCCGCCCTTCGATCGGAGCGGCCGAGTCCGGGTGGGCGGAGAACCAGCCGAGGCGCGCATCCGCCCCGAGGTTGCTCGCCTTCGACAGCCTGCCGGACTCGAGGTCGATCAGCGCGCCGATGCCGCCGGCGTGGAGATTGTCGACGGTCCGGTTGGCGCCGAATGACGTGCGCAGCATCGCGGCGACGACTTGCGGCTCTCCGGCTGGATCGAGGCAGGTGAGCACGCGCAGCGTCGGAAGCGCTCCTGCGGTGATCGGCTGGAGCTGGGCATGCGGAGTCATTCGCGGCTGGACGATCAGGGGCCGGCGAGCGGATTGCTCGACCAGGCGCGCGAGCAGATCGTCGCTCGACAGCTGCTCTCCGCCCGGACCGGTGAAGGTCGAAGGCGCGGTCCGGTCCCAGCGCTCGGCGCCGCGTCCGCCGCGGCCGGTCGCGGGCTTGACGAACAGATCGGCGTCGGGGAGCGCCCGGCCGGGGTGCTCGCCCCGCAGATGCAGCAGCGTGGGCACGCAACGGATGCCATGCGCCACGCAAAACTCTGCGAAACGCGCCTTGTCGTTGAGCGGAGTCCCTTTGCGGACCTTCAGCTGACGGAAGTAGCAGGTCTTGGTCTCGAACCGTTCGATGAAGCTGCCGGCCCGCTTCTCTCCGTCGTCGTGAAGCGAAAAGATATAATACCAGGGCGGCAGGATGCCGGCGGAGAAATAGAGCTTCAGCTGCTCGGTCAGCTGCCCTCGCAGGCTCTTGCCGTAGCGGCGGCGGATGACGGGGCCGTTGCGCGACGTGAACCAGACCAATCCGCCGGCAAGCGCGACCGGCCACAGGATCAGCCCCGCGACCAGCTCGGCCCATTCGCCGAGGCCCTGCGGGTGCCAGTAGCGGGCGGCGTAGGCCGACCGGAGCGGATCGTTTTCCGCACTTCCGTAAGCGCCGAGCAGCGTCCCGAGCGCGACCGGCAGGCCGGCAACCCGATAGACCATTCGTTCGGCAATCTCGCCTGGGCGCATAAGGGATCGCACATGTTGCGCCAGAAGCACTGGCTTGTGAGCCTCGGCGTATACCCGATCCGCTGGCTTGTCGCTCCGACAGCAAAGGTTTGAGGGCTCAGCGCTCCGGCTGCGGCAATAGGCGGTCGAGCAGCTTGCCCAAGCGTCCGCGCGACCAGGTCACCGACTGATACAGCCGAAGCATCGAGCGTGCCCAGATCGTGTAGATCGCGGGTGCGTGCAGCGCCCGCGCCGTGCGGAACATAGGGTGGCTCCAGCGGGCGATCGCATGACGCAGGCGATAGACCAGCTTGCGCCGGAGCGGCAGCGCGGCACTCGGAATGACGCGCTTCTTCGGCTGAACGCCGCGTTTCCGCCATGTCAGCCGGTACGCGAGACCGTCGCGGCGGTGGCGGAGACCGGCCGCCTGGGTCTGCGCAATGAAATCGGCACCGACGGCTTCGAGCTGCAGCCGGCCGTCGCGCCGCGCCTGCTCGACCATGTCGGCCAGCGTCCTCGACCGGACGACCATGACGTTGGTGCCGCGCCCGTCGGACGAATAAGGCTCGACCCACGCATCTCCGAAGCTGACGTCCGCGGTCTCACCGATCACGTCGTCGCACCAGTCGCAGGCGGGGTTCTGGAAGAAGCCGGCGCCCCAATCGCCGTCGGCGAGATGCCACCAGTCCTGCGCGGCGGTCGAGCCGTCGTCGAGATCGAGGTGCGCGCGGTACCAGTTGGCCGGCCGGCTCTCGTCCTTGAGGCGATAGTCGAGAGCGCGCACTCGGCCGATCTCCGCGCCAAGCTGCCAGGCGAAGCTCTCGACCATCGCGGCGCTCTTCATATGCCCGCAGAACAGCCCGAGCGTGTGGGTGACGCGCTCGCCGATGACCGGATCAACGCGGCGCAGGAGATGGATCGCCTTGATGAAGCACGGCACTCCGATGACTGCATAGCGCCCGGGCGTCTCGCGGATCTCGCGGAGCACGGACGACAGCTCGACCGGATAGTAACGCGACTTCGCACCCTCGCTCAGTGCGTCGAGCGAGCGCGAGATGCGATAGGCGAAGAAGCGGCCTTCCTTGTGCGGGTCGGCGGGGGCGACATGGGCGACACCGTCGACGCTGCCGGTGCGGAGCAGCTCGGCGGCGACCCAGCTGGTGAGCCCGCCCGAGCTGCCGTTGCGGCGGAACGGATCCTCGATCGCGTGGCCGACGTAAGCCGCCTCGAAGCGGCCGATTCGGGGGTCGGCTTCGGCAGCGGAAGAAAAGCGTTCCGCCGCGATCTCGTCCTCGTTCGGAGCGGCGGGCGAGAAGGGGCATTGGCGCGAGAATTGCTCAGACAGGGTTTCGGCCCAGGCGCGGTCGCCTGCCGGCTTCATGAAACCGTCGCCATCCCAACGCATGGGCGCGGCGTGAGAAGCTGCGCAGCTGCCGCAGCCGACGCAGAGGCCGGAGCGGACGATCTCCCCGGGGCTGACGAGGCGGTCGGCCGCGGACCCGGTCGGATCAGGAAAGTGCCGCATCCAAATAATCGCCGGAGCGCGCGCGGGCGCGCTGGATGTTCGACTGAACGTCGGGCTGGACCGGCGTGTCGAGGAGGGCGGAAAGCTGCTTGTCGGACGTGCGCTCGTCGACGAGGCGGCGCTGCGCACCGAGAAGCGTTGCCAAATCGGGGATCTTGATCGACCGATAGTCGCTCGGTGCCGAGGCCCAGGGCTTGCCGTTGAGCAGCGCGAACACGCAGCCGTGGAAGAAATTGGTGATCACCGCCTGCGCGCCCGCCATCATCTGCGCGAATTCGTGCGGGTCGGCGTCGATCCGTTGCTCGTCGGCGAAGTCGTTCGAATAGCCGAGGCTGACGAGCCTCAACCCGCGATCGCGTGCCCAGCGCCGGACCCGCCCCTTGAGCCACTGCGGGAAACGATGGCCGTAGACCAGCGCATAAGGTTCCTGTTCGCCGGCAGCCTCCGAAGGAATCGCATCGCCGAACTGGAGGCAGGGGTCGAGCACCATCGCCGGCTCGCGGCCGGTGCCGTTGCGGACGAGGTGCCAGCTGTTCTCGTCGCGCACCGAAAGCGACGAAAAGCGGTCGAGCTTGCCCGCCCAGCTCGGGTGCATCCCGTCCCACGCGCTGTGATTGCCGAAGCTCGCCGCATAAGAGACCAGACGGCCGGCCTTGAGCCCGTCGCCGAAGAAGATCGGCTTGCTGCCGTACCACGGGTGACGGAAGTTCCACACTTCGTCGCTGCCGACAACGATCGCATCATATTCGCCGGCGGTCTCCGGCTCGTGCAGAGAAAAGCGCTTCGAAAGCGGGAGCTGTGCGATGGCGCGGAGGAAACGCCGCGTCTTCCCGGCATAAAGCTTCAGCTCATTGACCGGCGTTCGGTCAGGCAGCGCGGGCTGCATCGCACAGCGGACCTCGGCGCGGCGCACGCATTTGCAGTCGTGGTCGAGCAGCTCGACCTGGTGCCCGCGCGCGCGCAGCCCTTCGGCGAGACAGCGCGCCTGCCAGTACGATCCGTAATTGATGCATTTGTGGAACGTGAGGACGCCGATTTTTTGCCCACGAGCCATGCGAGCGAAATGCGTAGGCGATTGTGACAGTTCCGTTCTACTTAGAGGCGGGTGTCACGGCTGCTGCGCCAGCGCGAAGTGAATTCGCGCCGTCGGTCCTGTCGGGCTGCGCTCGCAGGCCCTCCGGCTTTGCGCATCTCTCGATCAAGGCGATGATTGCTGCGCAATCCTCACCTGCTCTCGGTGCTACAAGCAGGCCTCCAGATACGGCTGATCGAAGCCGTACTGCTTGGCTTTCTCGAGCGTGTAGGGCCTGAGGCCCATCGAGCGGAACTCGCCGATGATCTTGCCGTCGGGAGTCTCGTCGAGATACTCGAACTTGAACAGCTCCTGGGTGACGATCACGTCGCCTTCCATGCCGATCACCTCGGTCACGTTGGTGGTGCGGCGGGAGCCGTCGCGGAGGCGCTTGACCTGCACTATGAGGTCCACTGAGTCCGCGATCTGGCGGCTGATCGCCTCCTTCGGGATCTTGATGTCGCTCATCATCACCATGTTCTCCATACGCGCGA